>CAZLTI010000010.1:0-26584 GCA_964562335.1 uncultured Pseudomonadota bacterium
CGGATCGGGATTCGGTCCGGCAGGGCAGGGCTACTTGCGGCTCAGCGCTTTCGGTTTTCGGGAGGAGGTAGAGGCGGCGGTCGTAGCCATTCGGAATAATTTGGACATGTAAGGAACCTCCGAGTAACGCTCTCGCGAGCTAGCGATACGTTATTTTCCAAGATTAGGAGCGATGATGATCCGCGTATAGCTCAACGACCTTCCTGATCAGTTTTTGGTAGGGGGTGCCGGTTCTCTTTGCCTCCTCCTTGAAAAACGCAACACTTCCCCTATGCAGATTGATGGTGATTTTCGCCGTTTCCTCCCTCTCCGCAAGTTCGACCGGACTCGGCAGGAAATCCACAACCGTTTTGCCGAGTTTTATATCCTCATTCGCGTATTCCGTTTTCCTTTTCATAGCGCTTTTTCCCCTTTCGCCAATAGCCGGCACCGAAAATCCTCACGATATCTCTTCGGTAGGCAAACCGCACGGTTATGATTTCGTCTTCCACCCTCCCCAAACAGAAATATCGATCTTCGTCCCGACTATGTTCCAGATCTTCCACGATAACTCTATCGGGATCGAGAAAGGCTTTCCTGGCATGCTCGAAATCGACACCGTGCTTTTTTTGGTTCGTCCTGTTTTTTCTTTCATCCCACTCGAACATTTCTCATCCTCTCTTTCTAACGCAACAAGTACGCATATCGACATATATGTATATTAATACATACTGTCAACGGAAAAAAAAGGATGACCGAGGGATTATATCCATTTTCGATGTATCTTTCTACGACTATTGACGGGACACTAATGCAGCCGGATGTTTTGAAACACCTGCATGGCCTCGTTGCCGAAATGCACCTGGGCATCGATCTCTTTGACGATTGCAGCGTCCCGCTCCGTTTCCAGATCGAGCAGTACATGCCGCTTCGTAAATTCCCCCGAGCCGTTTTGGACGACGACAACCTGCGGTTTCGTCAGATCGTCCTGGGGAACGCTCATTACGAAAGCAACCGACCCGTCGTTTAGTTCGACCAACGATCCGACCGGGTACTCTCCTATCGCCTGGCGAAAGTCTCTCCAAACGTCCGAATCCTGTTCCGGTCCCGCCAAGGCGTCCAGATAGCGGATTGCCGCAGGCGGAGCCCACGAGTTTTTGTAGGGGCGCTTTCCGATTAAAGCTTGGTATATATCGACGATCGACAGCAGACGCGTTTCGCGAAGAATCGTAACGCTGCCCGAAATGCGGGGGTAGCTCGAAGCGGTGTCGGGGTTGGTCTTAACGTGGTGGCAGTAGCACATGTTGAGGATGTAGTCGGGTTGGTCCATCTCCTTGAGCAGCTTCATGCCCTGTTCCGGATGGGATCGCAACGCGTTTATTTCGGCACTGCCCGGAGCGAAACTCAAGCGGCTTTCCAGAATGTGCTTCGGCACGCTCGCTTTTCCCAGATCGTGCACGAAACCGGCGAAGGCCATCTCTTTATGGTCTCTAAAAAGGAACTTTCCCCCTTTCCGCTCCGTTATCTTCGCATAGACGCTGCTGTAGATGGCGCATACGTCGACGCAGTGCGCATAGGTCTGATCGCTCTGCTTCAAGCAAGCGACGGCACTGATGGCATCGGGAGAGCATTGCTCCACCATTTCGTCGATATATTTTTTTATCTCCTTTGCGCTGACGGTCCCCCCCCTGGCTTTGTCCATAAAAGCTTCGGCCGCTTCGGAGGCGGCGTCTCGAATTTCCGCGTTCTTTTCGATGCTTTCCACAAGCTGCGGATCTCGTCTCCATTTCGTTTCCGCCCAACCTTCCGGGGCGATGCCGACTTCGATTTGATTTTTACGACGAATTTGAAGAATCCGCGTTTTTTGAGTGCCTCCATCAGCGATTTGTTGACAGCCGTCAATCTTTTGGACGAATCCAGAAAATCGCCGATTTCCAGCACCTCATCCCCAACCCGCAGCCGTTCCGGTGCTATCTTTGCAGCCCGTCCCGATCTTCTGATTTTCACTTGACAGCCCTTGAAGTTGTGTATCAGCCATTTGCAGGTTTTTGCGTCCAACTGTCTGTATGCGCGGTGAAATCCCGTATACGATACGATTGTCATGTTCGTATCCAGTTCGGACAGTTGAACTTCTCGCTCTACGCTCATTGTTCCCATTGTTTTAATCTGCCGTTTGATCGCAACGAATATCCGAAACCCGGCCGCTTTCCGGCAACAGCCTCCGACTGTATTCCGCACGGACCGAACTCGCGGCCGTTATGGAAAAATCTTTCAAGATCGCCTGCGGTTCGGCAACTGAAAAGTTACCTTCGGGTCCATCGATGGGGAAACAGTGCGGATATGTCTCGCTTCGATCCGTGACAAAGGAAAATTCCGACCTGAGGACATCGGTCGAAAGGCCGGAATTCGCCCTTGCCTGCGGGATTGGGTTTGGATCGGGGAGGATGGCGCCTCTTGCTACCGGCACGGGTAGAGAAGGTTAAAAGTACTTTTCTCCCAACAGAAAATCGTCGACCATCCAATCCGCCTCTTTCTGCGCCATAAAGTCTTCATAGACTTTCTGCGTGAACTCGATTTTGGTTATTTTTCCGCCGGCCTGCAGGTAACGCTCCACTGCCATTTTCACCGTTTGACCATCGGGTTGAAATCGTGAAAAACTTTTTCCTTTGTGTCGACCGTTCATGGGGCATCCTGTGCGAGGGTTGTTTAAATATTCGAGATGATGAACATGAATACAATTATAGCCGATAAAAGAATCGTTTCAAGACATATTTTCGGTATGCATGCGGGTTTGTAGCGAACAGAAGAACGGGTAGGAGTCTGTGTTGAAAAATCTATAAATAAAACAAAGTGTTATCGATTAATCGTCGACGATATCGCGGGGGAAAATGTTGCGAAGCGAACAACTTGACAGAGCATCGTTTTTCCAATCAAATGAATCCTAAAGGACCTCCGATAGGCGCCCAGGGAAACCGTTTCGTCAAATATAAAAAAAGCATGAAGAATATTTTCGATTATCTATTGAACGATCGACGGTCGCTAAACGAAAAGCCGTACGCTTCGTTCGCCGAATGGATGTTTCGCGGAACCGATTCGGACAATACTCTATCCAGAAGGTTTTTGCGGTGGTCGCTGCAATGCATGGTGGAGGAGATATCGGATCGGAAGCCGACGAATCTCGATTTTTACGACTTCTTCCACGGAATCGACCAGAGCGATCCCGAATCCTTTTTTTCCCGAATATCCGAGGTGGGGGAGCTGAGATGCGAGGTGAGCGAGCAGTTGGCGGAGTACCCGGAAGGAAGCGAATCGGTGCCCATCCGATCGGCCTTTTTACATTCTATCGGTACGGTGATGGAGCATGTGGCCGACGAGTCTCTTTTCCCTGAAGAGCCAAAACGAGAGAGGAAGAGCAACCCCTACCCGCAGGAAGGAACCTTGCCGCATCCTTTCGACGGGAATAGCGAGAAGGGCTTCAAAAGTTTTACACGCCTCATCTACGCGCTATTTGCCATTTTCCTGACGGCTCTGGCACTTTTCAATTTCCTGTTTACAAGATAGAGGAGGGGCTTTCTCGCTTTTCTACCGGCTATGGTGCGGATCGGAATCGGACCGTCGTTTTCTGAGGGGCTCCTTGATTTTCGAGTGTCCCGGAATCAGCGTCTGCGTATTGACCACGCCCTGAAGCTGACGTATGCGGTCATGAACAAATAGCGAGATCGTCTCGGCATCGGACGCCAGCCAATCTCTCGACAAAACAACCTTGATCAGAAGATCCGCATTTCCGTGCACAGAGTGGATCTCCCTTACCTCGTGCAGAGCGAACAGCTTTTCAATCAGTTTCATCTCCCTTCTCGGCTCCACGTTCATTAGGACGAACACGGTTACTTCACGCGTCATTTCGGGGTATTCGTTTTCGTTTCGTTTCTGCATGCTCTGTCGGAATGTTTCCATGTCTTCGTGAATCAGGCGGTCTATCTCGTTGCTGAATTCTCTCGATTTCCTTTTTCCCCATTGGTGGGTGGAGATAAACATATAGAGATCGGACACCGTTCTGTCGGGAAATCCCTTGTGCAGCCGCGACTTTTCGATGATCGCCACCATCGGTTGATAGATCAGTTTGTACCAGTCCTCTGCCGCGGCCCTGATCGTGACCGGAGCCTTTCGTTCCCTTTCCAGGTACTCCCGGTGCCGCACCAGCTGCCTCATCAGCCGGTGGTATTGATACACTTCGGTCAGGTCGATGCAGTAGGGAAGACCGGTCTTTTCGATGAAGTCGATCTTTTCCCGGTACAGAATATCCTTCAGGCTATTATTGGAGGAGATGAACTCCATGATCGTGGCTTCGATGGACTCCCAGTGATATTCCTTTGCCGCCGCAACGCGATGGTTTCCGTCCAATACGTAGTATTCCTCCTTTATCTGATACAGCTTGATCGGAGGCAGCGGTTTCCCCGTTCGTATCGCTTCCTTTATTCTTTGATAGCGTTCCGAAGGGACGTTGCTTTTGAAGCGAAACCGTTCGTCAAGATCGTGATAGCGTCCCACGCTTCCCACGATCCGGCTCAAAGGCACCGACTTCGTTCCGCGATCCTTCATATCCCAGGCCTCTTCCCGTTTCTGACTTTCGCCGAAGTTTTTGACGCTCCCCCGCTGCCCCAAACTGTCCTTCAACTTATCGATTATGTTCATTGTCGACTTCCAGTATATGATATCCGCAGGTGTTTACGACATCCGTCCGGCCGATCCGCGTCACTCTTTCGGACGGGTCGGAAAAATGGGCATGGATATGGCCGTGAACGAGGTACTTTGGGGAGTGCTTCCTAATTAGTTTGTGGAAACTCTCGAAGCCCCTATGACATCGGTCTTCGGCGTCGTGAACATTTCTGGGAGGAGCGTGCGTCGCGACTATGTCCACTCCCCCCTTCATCCAGATTTTCATCGTCAAATTACGGATTTTCAGTCTCATTTGACGGTCCGTATACTGATTGATTCCTCCATTGTACCAGTTGGACCCCTCCAGACCGAGAAAGTTCAATCCCTGTACTTTGACGATCGAATTGTCCAGGTTGGTACAGCCGTAAAGGGATACGGAGTCGTAGTTCAAATCGTGATTCCCCATCACGTAATACAGCGGAACGCCGAATTTCCGCACGAGACTCAACAGGTATCTCGGCTGTAGGTCTCCGCAGGCCAGAAGAGTGTCGATCCTGCCGAACCTTTCGCGGTCGAATCGGTCCGTCAGTTCGGGCACAGTGAAATCCGAAACCGAAAGTATTCTCATGGGGAATTCCCTGTTGTCCGAATTCGGTCGGCTTGGATGTCGGTCGGCTTGCCTGCGGTGCGGAAGCGGAATCGAAGCTGCCGAAGGCGGCTTGGCCCCATTCGGCCGTGCCGCCCGGACGCGGCTATTTCGTGGCGAATCGTTTTTCGAAGCTGATGCGGATCAGTTCGTCTTCCAAAACTTTCAGAACTTTGCCGGTTCCAAAGGAGATGACGTCGACGAAGGGTATGCAGCACTCGGTCAGTGTCTTCTTGATCTCCTTGAAGATACTGTGATTCGGATAGAGGGTCAGAAAGATAACCAGATCGTTTTTAACCTGGGAATTTACCAGCGATTCCACCGCGTTTTCCTCGTCGAAATCATACCATTTCAGTTTCAGTCGCTGCGGTAGAGCATAAAATTCATGCAGTTTGGGGATAATCTCTCCTCCCGCTCCGAAGATGCTTACGTGGAAGTTTTTGTCCGAGGGAATTTTTACCGTCTGCAGCTGTTTCAGTTTTAGATCTCTTTCATTCTGGTAGTCCTTCATCTCCGCCTCGGACCATGCGGTGGACTTCACCAGGTTAAAGCGGATATGCTCGAGGATTTTGCGCAAATCGCGTCCCATTCTCGTTTCCGTATTTTTCGCATTGGTTTCGTTCATGCGGTCCACCAGAGACTGCACGACGGTTTCGCCGTATCCAAACTCTTCAAACAGGTCGAAATCCCCCCAAATTTCGTTGGCAAAATCGGCAACCTCGAAAAAGTTGTTCGTGTATCTAAGCTGCTCCTCCAGTCGGTTCACCTGAAGATTGACGTACTTCTCCCTCTGTTCGCGTTTGCGGGCGTCGCTGTTGTCCTGTTCCTGCTTTACGATTTCCAGCGCCAACTCCCTTTCCGCGATGAGTTCGATATGATCCAGATAGCGATTGACCTGGCGCAGGCTGTTTTCCATTCGTGTCTTGAACTGATCCTCCATTTCGATCTTGTCCAACAGTTCCGCCAGTTCGATCCTCCTTTTTTCCAGTTCGGGTCGAATAATCCCGATTTTCTCATCGATCTGTTTGAGGTATTTCTTCCTTACATCCTGCTCGTAAATGAAGCTCTTCGCTTGCGCAATGACGCTGTCGATCGGCTCGAAAATAGATCTGATATTCATAGCTAGTCCAATTGAATTTGTTTACTATTGATTAAGATGCGATATGCGGACTCGTCCTTTGTCAAGAATCTTCAAAAGACTCGTACGATTTTCGGATCGTATGCGAAAGTGTGTCGGCCTGCGGGAGTCAATAGGCGTCCCAGGATTTGATATTCAAATCCTCCAGCGGCTTTCGGCATACGGCCTCGATGAATCTATTTGCCAACTCGATGTTGGTTATCAGCGGAATGGCCATGTCCACCGCCTTTCTGCGCGTCCAGTATCCATTGGTAATCTCCTCCTGTTGAAGATTTTTGGGTATGTTAACTACCAGATCGAACCTCTCTTCCGACAATACGTCGAAAATATTGCGCTCCCTGTTGTCTTCCGGCCAATAGACGACGATCGATTCAATCCCGTTTTCGTTCAGGAACCTGTGCGTCCCTGTCGTGGAAAAGATTTTCGTGCCCATTTTGGCCAGCAGTCGGGCGCTTTCCAGAAATCTGTCCTTTTCTCTCGGTGTTCCCGTGGACAGCAGTACGGAATTCAGCGGCGTCCTAAAACCGACGGACAGCATGGATTTCAACAATGCCTCGTCGAAATCGTCTCCCAGACACCCCACCTCTCCGGTGGAGGCCATCTCGACTCCCAGCGTGGGATCGGCTCCCAACAGTCTGGTGAAGGAAAAGTGCGGAGCTTTGACGCCGACATAATCCAAATCCATAAAGGAGCGACTGGCACAATTCGCCATTCTATCAAGAATCGATCGAGTAGCCAACTCAATAAAATTCTGTTTGCAAACTTTGGAGACAAACGGAAAGCTGCGGCTGGCCCTCAGATTGCACTCGATCACTTTGACGCTGTTTCCTTTGGCGATGAACTGTATATTGAACGGTCCCGTGATCCGCAGGGAGTCGGCTATCCTTTCGGCAATCCTCCTGACTCTGCGTATCGTCTCCAAATAGGTTCGCTGCGGAGGCAGCACCAGAGTGGCGTCTCCCGAATGCACGCCGGCATTCTCGATATGCTCGGAAATGGCATATTGGACCACTTTCCCGTTTTTGGCAACTCCGTCGAATTCGATCTCTTTGGCGTTATCCACAAATTTGGAGATCACTACCGGATGGTCTTCGGACAGTTGCACGGCCTTTTTCAGGAACCTCTCCATCTGCGCATCACTGGCGGCCACTCCCATGGCGGCCCCGCTCAGTACGTAGGAGGGGCGGACCAGCACCGGATATCGGACCCTTGCGGCAAACGCCTTTGCCTCCTCCAGCGACGTAAGCTCGCTCCATTCCGGCTGATCGATGTCCAAAGAGTCCAACAGACTGGAAAACTTGTGGCGGTCTTCCGCGCTGTCTATGCTTTCCGGCGTTGTCCCCAGAACTGCGGCCCCCATCCTCTTTAGCGGCAGAGCCAGATTGTTGGCCACCTGTCCCCCCATGGAGAGTATAATGCCGGTCGGTCTCTCCTTTTCGTAGATGTCCATTACGGTTTCCAGCCGGATTTCGTCGAAATAGAGACGATCCACTTCGTCGTAGTCCGTCGAAACCGTTTCCGGATTGTAGTTGATCAGAATCGAACGGTATCCCTCGCTTCTGACCGTCTTCACGGCATTTACGCAGCACCAGTCGAACTCGACGGAACTGCCGATGCGGTAGGTCCCGGAACCCAAAACGATGATTCCCGCTCGGTCTGCCAGTAGAATGTCGTCCTCCTGAGCGTTGTAGGTCAGGTAGAGGTAGTTGGTCTGGGCGGGATACTCTCCCGCCAGGGTGTCGATCTGTTTGACATACGGTTTGATTCCATAACTCAGGCGCATTTTCCGCAAAACTCCTTCCGAAGAGTTCAGCAGCCTGGCAAGCTGCGGATCGGAAAAGCCGGCACATTTCGCTTCGTACAGAATATGGCGCGGGCAGTTGCCGCCGGCATATTCCTTTACCAATCCCTCAATGCGGACAATATCGGCAATTTTATGCAGAAACCAGAGATCGATGCGGGTAATCTTGTGGATCTCCTCCAGACCCATTCCCTGCTTAATGGCATAGGGGATGGTGAAGACCCTCTCGTCCGTTGGGCTGCCCAGCTCTTTGACGATCTCCTCCCGCGTCTCCTTTTTGCCGATTTCGTCGGGGTTGGCGACAAGTCCCCAGGCCCCCACATCCAGCATTCTCAAAGCCTTCTGAAAAGCCTCCTGGAAGGTCCTGCCGATGGACATGATTTCGCCGACGGATTTCATGCTGGTTCCGATTTCCGTAGAAACCAAACGAAACTTCTTCAAGTCCCAACGCGGAATTTTGACGACCACGTAGTCCAATGCCGGTTCGAAACAGGCCATCGTCGAATGGGTAATGGAGTTTCTGATTTCCGTGAGGCTGTAACCCAGTCCCAGCTTCGCCGCGATAAAAGCCAACGGATATCCCGTTGCTTTGGAGGCTAGGGCGGAACTCCGGGACAGTCTGGCATTGACCTCGATAACGCGGTACTCTTCCGATTTTGGATGCAGCGCGTACTGAATGTTGCACTCTCCGATCACTCCCAAATGGCGCACCGTTTGAATCGCAATCTCCCGCAGCTTGTGATATTCGCTGTTTGTCAACGTTTGGCTGGGAGCGATGACGACCGATTCGCCGGTATGTATGCCCAGCGGATCGAAGTTTTCCATGTTGCATACGGTAATACAGTTGTCGTAGCAGTCTCTTACTACTTCGTATTCGACCTCCTTCCATCCCTTCAGATACTCTTCGATCAGCAGCTGATGGGTATGGGACAGCGCATTGGCGGCAAGCTTCCGCAACTCCTCTCCGTTGCCGCAAACTCCCGATCCAAGTCCTCCCAGGGCAAATCCCAGGCGCACCATCACCGGATATCCAATTTGATCGGCCACGGCCAGCGCCTCCTCCACCGACTCGACGGCTTTGCTTTGGGGCACTTTGACGCCGATTTCGTTCAGCCTCTCCACGAAGGTTTCCCGATCCTCGGTCGCCTGAATGACCTCGATGGGAGTACCGAACACCTTTACGCCGTACTTTTTCAGGACCCCCGTCCGATCCAGTTCTATTCCGCAGTTGAGTGCCGTCTGGCCGCCGAAGGAGAGCAGTATGCCGTCCGGTCGCTCCTTTTGTATCACTCTTTCGATAAAGTGGGCCGTTACGGGCAGTAGATAGACCTTATCGGCCAGATGCTCCGACGTTTGAATCGTGGCGATGTTGGGGTTGATCAAAACGGTGCGGATCCCCTCCTGCTTCAGCGCCTTGATCGCTTGGCTGCCCGAATAGTCGAACTCGCCCGCCTCGCCGATCTTTAGTGCGGCACTTCCCAGAATAACGACCTTTTTAACGGCATGCTCCATTTTTCGCTTCTCTTCCGCTGTTTCCGCAGTGCAGGCGGCTACAATCGATCGACAAACTCGTCGATCAGATGTCCGGTATCGACCGGCCCCGGCCACGCTTCCGGATGAAACTGCACGCTTCGAATCAGTTTGGTCCGGTGTTCGATTCCCTCGTTGCTGCCGTCGTTCGCATTGAAAAACCAGGGACGCCAGTCGTCGGGCAAAGTTTGATCGTCGATGGCGTATCCATGGTTTTGAGAGGTGATCAGGCAGCGCTTGGTTCCCACCTGGATGCACGGCTGATTTTGGGATCTGTGTCCGAACTTGAGTTTGTAGCTTCTGGCTCCGGCCGCCAGTGCAATGATTTGATGTCCCAGGCAGATACCGAATATCGGTTTGTTTCCGGTTAGATGCGGTTTCAGGTTTTCGACAGTTTCCGGGACCCCGGCCGGATCTCCCGGACCGTTGGACAGCACGATGCCGTCGAATCGTTCGCGAGAGTAGTCGTAATTCCACGGTACGCGCAATACCGTCACATTCCGTCCGATAAGGCAGCGGACGATGTTATTTTTGCAACCCGTATCCACCAGCAGCACTTTTTTCTTCCCTTTTTCGTAGACCGTCGGTGTTTCGATACTCACCCTGGCCACCTGATTTTCCGAATTGGGATCGTAGAAGGGCGTTTCCTTCCCCTCTCTGACGATTTTTCCCAGCAGCGTACCCTTGTTTCGGATTCTCTTCGTCAAAGCTCGCGTATCGACTCCCATGATACCCGGCACTCCGTTTCTCCGCATCCAGTCGCTCAGGTTTTCGACGCCGTTCCAATGGGAGAACCGATCGGTCGGTTCCGACACGACAATTCCGTTCAGATGGATTCTCTCGGACTCGAAGTGCTCCAGCAGAGTATTCGCGCGCGTTTCGCCCGGAATGCCGTAATTGCCGATCAGCGGGAAGGTGAATACCAGGATTTGCCCCGCATAGGAGGGATCGGTCAGCGTTTCGGGATATCCCACCATGCCCGTGTTGAATACCACCTCGCCGGCGGCGGATCCCTCATATCCGAACCCGCTGCCGGGAAAAACCGATCCGTCTTCGAGGACTAGCTCCATGGAGGTTTTGTAGTTGCGGAAGGATTTGTAGCGCAAAGGTATCGGTGAAACGTCCGTACTGTAGCCTACACAATCCTTTTTGGAAATTGCAAAGTGGACCGATTGGGGAAGAGGCTGATATGAAAAGAAAAATGGGTAGGCAGAGGAAAAAGGAACGATATGGCGGCCACTAGGGAAAAAAATCCCGAGCGGTTTCGACATCTTTTTGAATCTGGCGTTTGAGATCCTCCACGGAATCGAATTTGATTTCGTCCCGAATGAATTTCAGCGGATAAATGCGCACGAACCGACCGTAAACGATCCGGTCGAAATCGAAAACGTTCATTTCGATCTTCACTCTTTCGCCGCCGAAAGTCGGCTTGACGCCGATGTTGCTGACGCCGTTCCATATCTTGCCGTCGAGATCGAGTCGACAGGCGAAAACTCCGTTTCGCAGGGGAAGGGAAAACGACGGTTCGACGTTGATGGTGGGAAAACCAAGGTTGTGCCCCAGTTTATTTCCCTCAACAACGGTTCCGTTGATGGACCAGGCGCGACCCAAAAACGTTTCGACGTGCTTGAAATCTCCCTCGAACAGCAGCCTGCGAATCATGGTACTGGAGACCGTGATGCCGCCCTTTCGCACTGCCGGCATCTGCAGAAACTCGATTCCCTTTTTCTGCGCTTCGGTTTTGAGAAGCATGGCGGAACCCTCTCTGGACCTGCCGAAATTGAAGTCGTATCCGACGACGATCTTTTTCAACTCCGCGAAGTCGAACAGCATTTCGATAAACTCCGCCGAGCCGATTGCGGCGAACTTGGAGGTGAAGGGAATGATAAAGCAGGAGTCCAAGCCGGAATCCTCCATAAACTTCCATTTCGTATTGTTGTCGTAGATCTGCCTGAAGGGAATTTTCGGCTGCAGTACCTTCTTCGGATGCGGTTCGAAGGTCAAAACGCCGCCTTTGGCCCGAAGGTTTTTTTTATCCTTGAGAACCTGCCGCACCAGTGCCTGGTGCCCAAGGTGAAATCCGTCGAAGTTCCCGATAGTGATAACCCAACGACCCTCCAAAGAGTCGCTTCTGAAATTTTTGTGAATCAGGTCCATACCATTCCGAACGTTATGCACTTTTTCGGTTCATCAATTCTTGATGAACCGGTAAAAAATCCCAGAACCGTCATTCCCGCGAAGGCGGGAATCTATAATCGACTGGTTGTATAAGATTCCCGCCTTCGCGGGAATGACAACTTGTGCAATTTTTCGACTTTTTGCCGGTTCTTCAATCCTTAAGATACATGAAGTCTATGAATCAATGAATCTACTATCCAGGAGTTTAAACTCTTCTTCTCTTTTTTGGCTGCAACATATGCTTGTTGATGAATTTCGGGATCAAGCCGGAGGGACAGTTTCCCTGAAAATGGTTTGTCCGGTCTTTCATTGCGACTTGCACAAAACTCAAGGTAATCATCTACCGATTCTTTGAATTCCTTTTTGATTTCCTCGACACTTTTCCCCCGAAAGGTGATCACATCGTTTGTGTTGATAACTTCGCCATGGAAAATCTCCGCTTCATCGTCGAATACAAGATGACCGATATAACCTTTGTACTGCATCATGGCTTAACTCCCGCTATATCGCGGGTCCGGTTGGCTGTCGATAGAAACGCCAGGAATAATGTCGCATGGGAACTCGGTTGTCTTAGAAAGAGAACGGGGAGAAAGCGAAGACGGTTCTTATGGTGCATGCCGCGAAGCTAATACAGAATCTGCACCCCGATACTGGCTGTCGTTCCGTGCGCCTGATACTCGGCCGTGAACTTTTCGTCGCCCAGATCTTTCCGCTCTCCCGTGACCGACCCCACTTCAAAACGGAATCCGCCGGCTTCCAGGATGTAGTCGAATCCCAAAGCCAGCAGCGTAATCGGAATGTCCGCACTCGTCGAAGTGCTCGTTCCCGCAGCCGCCATCTTCAAATCCGACTCCATCTTCAAAGTACCGAATCCCACTTTAAGATAGGGTTTGACGCCCCGTATTGCGTGGTCTCTGTAAAATGCTTTGAAATCGAGCGCGATCATTTTGGACTTTTCAACGACATCGACGACCTCCGTGCCCACCTTTAGTTCCATTTGTCTTTCAAGAAAGCTAGTGGCCTCGATGCCGGCGGAAAACCTGCCTAAAAATATTCGCTCGTAGAAAAACACGGCGCCGACGATCTGGCTCGATCCGCTTTCGGATTTTCCGCTGTTTACATTGTCTGGGGTTCTGTTGGTCAGTTCGTAGGTCGTTCCGACGACAGTGGCATATATGGCGCCCAATTTGTTTTTCGGCACTTTCTTACGCCACTGGGCGAATGCTGAGGAGGTACAAACGAAGCTGACGCATAGCAGGATCAGTAGGAGTCTCATAAGGTTTTTTTGTAGCTCTTGTCGGATCGGATCAAGTGGCTGCAATCCGATCCGACACTCTTTTGGGAAAACGAAAAAAAAGGGAAAGAGCGTTCTTTTTTGCCATCTTTCAACAGTATAGTCGATTTGATATGCCATGTCGATAATAACCGCTCCTCCATTTGCATTCGCTTCGCCGGAGCTTGTTTTGCCGATATCGTCGGCGAATTTTCGAAACCGAAATCCTTTGCTCTCCTTTTTTCGCGGAGGAAAAGGTTCCCGAAAGTCAAAGGGTTTCCTCTTTCGTTGCCGGTCCGAGAAGATCCTTGAGAATGGAGGGAATATTGTCGGCGGTTTTCCTCCTCATGGTTTCTCCGTTGTTGGGCAGATCCTCGACAAACGGAATCATACCCTCGATCTGTTGGCCGGCAAGAGATTCGATCTTTTCCCATTGGTAAAACAGCAGATCCTGATCGACAACTTTGGAGGCATTGTTCAAAACCAAACTGATCCTGCAACCGCTGTTCTTCAAAAGGCAGATTTCAGCCAGGTTGTGCTCCAACTGTCCGGGAGTCGGATGAACGATCCAGACGATCCGGTTTCCGACGGACAGCATCCATTCGTATACCAATTTTTGTTCGGAGACGGGAGCAAACAGTCCCGGCGGCAGTTCGATAAAGACATCCTGAAAACGATCGAACAGAATTCCAATGCGATCCCGCAGAAATGTCTCGTCGATGGTTATGCCGTCTCGTCGAAACGCCATCTCAATGGGATACTGCTCGTGGGCGACGTATGGGGAGAGCAAATTTACCATGGGTTTTCCCGACATCTTACGGCAAAACAGCTCTCCATCTCCCGGCACATCTTCCGCATTGCGTTGTAACAGCCCGGTATCGAAGGGTTTAAATGCGGCGATATCGCGACCGCAACTCCCGGCTATATCCATCAATGCGCAGATAAAAGAGGTTTTTCCGCAGCTTTCAAGTCCGCCGACGAAAATCGGTGTTTTCTCGGGTCTATCGCTCACTGGCCAATTCCTCCCTCAATCGCGTTAAAACATTCGGTTCCAGTTTTACCAGCTCGACAAAAATATCTCGTACCGTCAGGAATTTCTTCTTTTTGAAATCGTCCAGTTTTTCTTGTTCGAATATTTTCTTGCCCTTTATTCTGCCGATGTAGTCCGTTACGTTGATAACCTGCTCCCCGTCTCTGATCTGCAGATTTTCGATCTCCTCGTCGCTGAATCCGGCCTCCTTGGCCTTTTCGATCAATTTGGTCAGTTCGATCAGCTCGTAAAACTGCTTTCTCCCTTTTTGAGGCGTCTGCGTCCGGACCGGTACGGACCAAAAAAGGAGAAGGAGAGCAAGGAGCATGCATGCCGCACGCTTTTTGCCGACCGACTTTTTGCTTGCCGTTTGAGTGGATTGCATCGCTGTCCCGAATTTCGAGTGATCGGGTTTGTTGTCCAAGTTGGTGAGCAGGCTTCGAATATATACGACAATCTCGATTTTTGTCCAATCGCCCGTACGTTCAATCGGGTGGAATGGAAAGCTGGTATCATGTCGCCCGATTGAAAAACCTCTCTCTCAGTGGGATGATCTCGGTTGGGCGCAACTTCCGGGGACGCCTTTCCAAAAAGCCCTCCTTCAAATCGCCCGGAACGATGCCGAGCAGTTCCATTTCATATTCCAGCCAAACGCCGAATTTCCTGTAGACGGCCTCCCGCATCTTCAAAGTGGTTTCGAGTAGACGCCCGGCCGTCGCACCCTTGTTGAAAACAAAGTTCGCATGATAGGGACTGATTTCCACCCGGTCGGAGCTGAACCGCCTGGCGTCGGCCTCCTCCAGCAACAAGCCGCTTGGCACTCCAATTTCGTAGTCGTTTTTGAATACGCAGCCGCAGGAGGGGTGGAGGAACTGATGTTTGCTTTCCCGATCGGCTTCGCAGGCCTTCATGTGCCGTAGAATGTTTTCCGGTTCGCCCTTTTGCAGGACAAATTCGGCCGATACGACGATATCGCCACTCCCTGCGAGGAGCGTCCTTTTATACCCCAGGAAAACCTCCTTCCCGGAGTAGGTTTTCACTCCGCCCCTTCTGGTGACGACGGTCACCGAATGTACAATTCGGCTGATTTCTCCAGAATAGCAACGGGCATTCATACGAATTGTCGATCCCAACTGTCCGGGCAAACGATACATCCAACTGGCACCATCAAGCGCGGCCTTCCGGCAGAAGTCGGCGAAATCGGAGTTGTCGACGCCCGCTTCGGCCACCACTCGGGATCCGTCGGACGAAATTCGATTGAGATTCCGAAAACAGACGACTGCGCCCGGCCAGTGTTGGTCCATCACCAGGGAATTGCTGCCGGCTCCCAGCAGGAAGTAGGGTATTCCGCTGCCGTTCATGCGAAAAACCGCCTCCGCCAACTCTTCGACGGAGTGCGGTTCCAACAGTTGGGTGCATGTTCCGCCCGTTCGGTAGTAGGTCAGGTCCCTCAGTTGCATCCGTAGCCTGTTGAAATTTCTGGAAAATTCGATAATTTGCCGTTCTGCAGTCCGTTTCTTGGGCGTTTTTTGGGAAGTTCCTTTTTCGATTGTCTGGAGTGCCGACGGTCGTAACACCCACTTTAAAGGGAAGCGGCCGGTTTGCCAATTGCGGATATGAGATTGCGGATCGGAATCAAAAGGCGGTATGTGCCGCTCTACGGTTGCGGGGCGGGGAGCACTCTATGTAGACAAAGGAATAATTTGAAAAGTACAATCCGGATATGCTTAGGGAAAAACGGAATGCGACGCTTGACGATTCTGGGACTTTTTCGACTTTTTACCGGTTCATCACGCTTTATGTTCGAGAAAATTTACGAGATAATAAAACGAATTCCCAGAGGCAGGGTTGCCACGTATGGACAAATTGCCGAGCTGGTCGAGGGCTGTACGCCGCGTATGGTAGGGTATGCGTTGGCGGCATCGGAAGGGGACGGCATTCCCTGGCAGCGCGTGATCAACTCCAAAGGCGAAATCAGCCATAGGGCGTGGGGAAAGGGGCATATAGCGCAAAGACAACTCCTGGAAGGGGAAAACGTCGTTTTCAACGAGAAGGACCGTGTCGATCTTAAGAGATACCTGTGGCGGATACCGGGAGACCTACGGTAGTCCGAAACAGCCGCCGAACTGAAACCGCATGCATCTATTTCGCGCAAATAGCGGAAATTTCGACACTTGCATCTTTCGGTAGTCGTGCCGCTTCCATGCACTCCCTTGCAGGGGGGGTCTCCGAGAAATACTCCGCGTACACTTCGTTGAAATCCGTAAAATCCTCCATGTTCTTGAGGAAACAGGAGCATTTTACCACATTTTGCAGCGTGAATCCTGCGGCTTCGACGATCTCCTTCACATTTTTCAACACCTGTCTCGTCTGTGTTGCGATACCGCCCTCTACCATTGTTCCCTTTGCGGGATCGAGCGGAATCTGACCCGAAACAAACAGCAGTCCGCCGCTCTTTATCGCTTGGGAGTATGGGCCAATTGCGGCAGGCGCCCTGTCCGAAACGACGATTTCCTTCATAATTTTTCTCCCGATAAAGCGTTGAAGCCGCTTCTCCCATGCACCGTTCCCATGCGGAATCGGCGAAGCTTCGTTCAAAGGGGGCAGCGTATGCAGGCAATGGTGCCGCAAAAGGTTGAGTTTTTCGGAGTGTCCCTTCTTAATAACGGTCCGTCAGTCGGGCAACGTAATAGAGAGACCAAGGTATGTCAAAATGTGTTCACATAGTTGTTGTCACGACGGGATTACTATAATAGCCTGGGCTGGATGTTTCCCGAGACGAAAGAGCGGTTTTCCACAATCTATAACTCATCAAAGCAAAAGGTATGGAAACGAAAAACGAAACGATCAAACCGGGAGTACTAAGCGGCGGTCAAATTCAACGGGTCTTTGAAATCGCCAAAGAGAACGGATTTGCCCTTCCGGCAGTCAACACGGTTGGAACCAACTCGATTAACGCGGTTCTGGAAGCGGCTAGAAACGTCAATTCTCCCGTGATTATTCAGTTCTCGAACGGAGGAGCGGCTTTCATTACGGGCAAGGGTCTTTCCAACGAGGATCAAAGGGCAGCGATATTGGGAGCCGCAGCTGGCGCCCGGTACGTTCACACGGTTGCCGAGCACTACGGCGTGCCCGTGATACTGCATACCGACCACGCTGCCAAAAAGCTGCTGCCTTGGATCGACGGCCTTATCGAGAAGGGCCGCAGTTTCCATCGCCATACGGGAAAACCGCTGTTCAGTTCCCATATGATCGATCTGTCGGAGGAGCCGCTGGAGGACAATATCGCAACATGCGAAAAGTACTTGAAGCGGATTTGTGAAATCGGCATGACTCTCGAACTGGAACTGGGGTGCACCGGAGGCGAAGAGGATGGCGTGGACAATACCGGTATGGATAGTTCCCTGCTGTACACGCAGCCCGAAGACGTGGCTTTGGCCTACGAGCGATTAAGCAAAATCAGCAGCCAATTCACGATCGCGGCCTCGTTTGGCAATGTGCACGGAGTCTACAAGCCGGGAAACGTAAAGCTGACCCCCAAAATCCTGGACAACTCGCAAAAGTTCATTGCCGAAAAATTTGGAACTCCCGCCAACAGGGTGGATTTCGTTTTTCATGGCGGCTCCGGATCGTCTCCGGATGAGATTCGCGAAGCGATATCCTACGGTGTCGTAAAAATGAATATCGATACCGATACCCAATGGGCTACCTGGAATGGGATCAGGAAATACTACGAAAAAAACAGTGCCTACCTACAGGGGCAAATCGGCAATCCGGAGGCGGAAGACGCTCCCAACAAGAAATACTACGATCCGAGAAAATGGCTGAGAGAGTCCGAACTCTCCATGATCGAGCGTCTCAAGCAGGCGTTTGAGGAACTCAATGCCGTCAACCGCAATCCGCTCTTGATGGGATAGTCGGCGAGCCGGGCCCCTTCTCTCCGTTAACGGAGGGGCCGCACGAAATCCGACGGAACCGCTCCTCCCTTCCTGTTACCCTTCTATCCGTCAACCTGCCAAATCGTCTGCCCGACCTGCCCAAAAAGCCGTTTCCCCCTCCCAACCGCCGGCTCCGCAAAGAGGGGCTGCGGATGACACACAATCGGACGGAGGAGGGGGTGTCGTTTTTTTTTAAAAAAAAAGGTTGACACTTTGTTTAACGATTGTTTAATTATAGTCATGTTGTTAATCAACGGAATCTCTGCATTCCTAAACATAGGGTAAATGTTTTTTAAACATCGCATCAGGGAGAAGGAGTATGAACTACGACATTTACAACATCCACAAACAGATTTTGGATTTTAACAAGACGATTATCGCCAACGGATTTCAGGTCTTGACGGAGGCGACGAAAAGAGCGGAGGAGCTGTCCGACTCGTTTCTCAAGAGCGTCGATAGCCTTTCGGACGAGGACAAGGAGATGGCACGCGACTGGTACGAAAACAGCAAAAAGCTGATAACGGATTTGAAGCAGTCCGTCGACGAGGTGCTGGAGGTGGACGTTACCGACAAGGAGACGCCGAAAAAGATGATCGGAGTATTCGAAAAGGCGGTGGACAACGCCTTCGACAGTGCTTCTGCCGTTCGGGATCAAAATGCGAAATACACCTCCAAGCTGAAAGAGACGTTGCCGAAGGAGGGACAGATGGTCTTCGATTTCATTCAGGAGTCCGTCGATAACGGAATCGATACCGTCAAGACGACCGTTCGGAACAGCTTTGCACTGGCCAACGATATTCTGGAGAAAAACAGGAAGCAGTAGCCGTGTCGGGGTTTCCGTCAAACCGACAGACGATTCAACCCGTTTAGGGGCCTCCGAAAAACATCGAAGCGACTGTTTCGCCCATTCGGGAATATGGTTTCGATTTTATGCAGGTGCGTAACTTCTCCGGAATCATGTTCCCAACCGGGCAACGATACGGAAAGTCATCGGGTTTTTCAAAGGTCCTCTAACCTATCGAGAGATTCAAAATGAACGACATTTTCGAACAGAGCAAATCACTGTTTGACGCCTGGCAGGATTCTCAAAAAAAGCTACTGGAACAATACCAGCAATGGGGAAAGCAGTTTCAAAGCGGGGAGTCGGCTGCGGACGGCAAGGACAGCGCCTTTTTCGGCGATTGGGTGGAAACTCAGCGCAATCTGTCCGATCAGTTTATGGAAACCTGCAAAACGATTCAGGAAAATGCGCTGAAGCTTTCCGATCCGACAAATCGCCAGGATATCGGCAAATTTTTCGACAGTGGGACTCTTCAGCAGATGTACCGGTTCTGGCTGGATACGGTGGGCAGATCGTTTCAATCGAGCGGTCTCTTTCCGTTTCAAAGCGGCTTCAAAGAGCAGCAGACGTTTCTGGAGGAGCTTTGGCTGAAAAACGGTCCGCTCAGTGGACTGTGGAAGAGCGGCGATGCAAATCGAACATTTTTCGACATGTTCGGCTCCCTAACCGGAAGCGCATCGGAGATGTACGGTCCCTTTATGGACATTTTCGGCTCTCTGTCGCAGCAGGTGATGGAGATGATTCAAACGGGGAAGGGACCGCAGGATTTCGACGAGGTCCTGAAGGCCGGCCGGGAAAAGCTGAAGACACTTCTACTCGCTCCGAAATTGGGAATTCATCGGGAGAAACAGGAAAAAATCGCCAAAATCCTGGAATGCTATATGGACTTTGTCGAAAACCTCCATAGTCTTCTGAAGGTAGTTGCCGAAACCGGCCAAAAGTCGAGCAAGAGATTTACCCAAAAGCTCGGCGATATGATGGCCCAGGGCAAAACCTTCAATTCCTTTTTGGAGTTCAGCCGTCTGTGGACCAAGGAAAACGAAGCCGTATTTCTGGAGATCATGGTCACTCCCTCCTTTGCCAACCTGCAGGGCAATTTTTTGAACTCCTACTATCGACTCAAAATCCTTTCCGACGAATTCGTCGAGGACCTTCTCAAGGATACTCCGGTTGCGGTCAAAAGCGACCAGGACCTGGCATTCAAGGAGATCCACCGCCTAAAAGGCGAAATGAAATCGTTGAAAGCGACTGTCAATATGCTGGTAGAGGAGCTGAGCCAGAAAAAAAAGGCGGCTCCTCCGAGGAGAGCCTCGAAAGGAACGGCAAAAAGTAGCCGAGCACAGGGCAATTAAACTAACCAAGTGAAAATCAGGAGCGAGGAATGTCAACATTTACCGAAAATGTGGAGGAGTCCATCAAGAACTTTTCCAAAATGGCGGAGAGCGTTCGGTCCGGTATCGAGAATATGATGAGCATGGAGGAGATTCGAATCGCCACTGCCGAAAGGGAGGAGGTATATACCGACGGCAAAATGACGCTGTACCGCTACAAGCCTTTGAAAAAGAGTATCTGTTCGGTGCCTCTGCTGGTTACCTATGCGCTGGTGAACCGACCGACGATGCTGGATCTTCAGGAGGACAAATCGCTGATCCGCAATCTGCTGAAAGAGGGGATGGACATCTATCTGATCGACTGGGGATATCCGGACCGGTCGGACCGGTATCTGACGTTGGAAGACTACATCGACGGCTACATCGGCGACGCCGTCGACTTCATTCGGAAGCGGCACAAGCTGGAGAAGATCAATATGCTGGGCATCTGCCAGGGAGGAACCTTCTCTTGCGTATACGCCGCCTTGAACCCGGACAGGGTGCAGAACCTGATTGCTACGGTGACGCCCATCGAATTCGACATAAACGACGGTCTGCTGAACGTATGGTCGAGATCGTTCGATGTGGACCTGATGGTCGACGCTCTGGGCAACGTTCCCGGCGAATCGATGAATCAAGCCTACAATATGCTGATTCCCTTCAGCCTGACGGTGCAAAAGTATATCGACATGGTCGACGTTTTTACGGATCGCGAAAAACTGACGAATTTCCTTCGAATGGAGAAGTGGATTTTCGACAGCCCGGATCAGGCGGGAGAGGCCTTCCGCCAATTCATCAAAGAGTTCTACCAGAAAAATTCTCTGGTAAAGGGGACCTTTGTTCTGGGAGGGCGTCAGGTCAAGCTGAGCAGCATCGATATGCCTCTGATGGTGGTCTACGGAGAATACGACCATCTGGTGCCGCCTTCGTCCACCAAACCGCTGTACGATCTGGTATCGTCGAAAGAAAAGAAAATCCTCGGTTATCCTGTCGGTCATATCGGACTGTACGTTTCCGGGAAAACCCAAAAAACTCTGGCACCGACAATCGCAAAGTGGATCAAAGATCACATTTAGCGAGGCGATCTTTCGTCGGGTCGGAGATGGCCGACCGTTGGGAATCTCCCGTATGCTGCCGTGCGCAGCTTGTACACGTATCCGGGAGTTGGACGGCGGGCGGAATGGGGTTTTCGACCCATTTTCCTACGTAAGGACACTTTGACTAATTGAAATCCGACGTTTCTTTGGCAAAAGAGAGTAGGTAATTATTCAAGGTCCCTTTATACGCAAAAATGCTCTATCGGGAGTCAACCATGGAAAAAGTCTATATTGTCGGGGCCAAACGAACGGCAATCGGCGCCTTTGGCGGAAGTCTGAAGGACACCGCCGCCTCTCGACTCTGTGCGGAAACCATCAAAGCGGCTCTGAAACAGGCTGGCCTCGAACCGGAAGATATCGACGAAACGATCGTCGGTCACGTATTGGGTGCAGGTGCCGGAATGGGTCCGGGACGCCAGGCCTCCATCGCCGCTGGAATTCCAAAGGAGGTTCCCGGTTATTCGCTCAACATTCTTTGCGGCAGCGGAATGAAATCGATCATGCAGGCGGCCAACGACGTTAGGGCCGGGGAGGCCTCTCTGGTCGTAGCCAGCGGTATGGAAAACATGTCTCAGGCCCCTTTCCTGCTTCCCTACGGAAGCCGGTTCGGAACGAAATTGGGCAACCTGGAACTGATCGATCATATGGTACAGGACGGTTTGACCGACGCGTTTCACAAATATCATATGGGAATTACGGCGGAAAACATCGCCGAAAAACATGGAATCTCCAGAGAGGAGCAGGATAAATTTGCGCTGGCAAGTCAATCGAAAGCGGTAGCCGCCATCGGGGCAGGAAGATTCGAGGAGGAGATTGTTCCCGTCGAGGTACGTGTCAGACGAAAAAGCGTCAGTTTCGAGAAGGACGAATTTCCCAGGGCCGACGCCACAATAGAGGGACTTGCCAAGCTGAGGCCGGTGTTCAAAAAGGACGGAACCGTAACGGCAGGCAACGCATCGGGAATCAACGACGGCGCCAGTTCGGCGATCGTCGTTTCGGAAAGGGAGGTCGACGACAGACGGCTGAAACCGATGGCGGAAATCGTGGCCTATGCCCAATCCGGAGTCGATCCGGCATTTATGGGATTGGGACCGGTTTCGGCGATCCGGCTGTTGATGGAGAAGGTGGACCTTTCGATAGGGGAGGTCGGGCTGTTCGAACTCAACGAAGCGTTTGCGGCCCAATCGCTCGGCGTGCTGCGGGAACTGTCGCAACAGCTCGACGTCGATGGCGGCTGGCTCGGAGAGCGGGTGAACGTGAACGGCGGTGCTATCGCCTTGGGACACCCCATCGGGGCTTCCGGCAATCGTATTACGGTTTCCCTACTGTACGAAATGAAAAGGCGCAATCTCGAATATGGAATCGCCTCTCTCTGCATTGGAGGAGGAATGGGTACGGCGATTCTGCTGAAGAACTGCTGACGCTCCCTTTTCTCTTCGTTTGCAATGGACAAGGAAAGTAAAATCGCGTTTCGGCGGAAAGTCGGTAGAATAGTCGAAAGACTTCGGTTGGAGAAGGGACTAACGCAGGGAAGGCTGGGCGAGGAGTTGGGATATAAAGACAACTCCGCAGCTCAGATAGTCTCGCGCTTCGAGTCCGGCCGGGCCGGAATCCCGAAAGCGAAAATCGAAAAGCTGATAGAAATTCTGGGAATGAAGAACAGGGATTTCGGCTTGGATGCCACCAATTCCCTCAGGAACTTTATATCGCTTGGCGGCTTTTTGGGATCTCCGGCCATACCGTTCGGAAACGCCATCGTCGAATTTATGGAGGCCGGCGAGGCGGAGGTGGTGAAGCGGGCAATTTCCGACGATCAGGGAGTGGTGGAAGAGAGCGACGGCAAATCCGACGGCTATGCCAACTTGATTCGTCTGATGGCATTGTATCGAATTCAAAAGAGGAAAGTCCGCTACTCGTTGATCGAAACGCTAGATATCCTCGATAGCTTGTGCGATGACGACCGCAAATTTACCGAAGTGCTGACGATACTGGAGGTCGATCCGAAACGGGCCTACGGCGAAATCGAAAAAAGGCTGATGGAAATGCTCTCGCAAAGAAAAGCCGACCGCAAGTGATCCACGAATGAAGATGCAATCCGCTCCACCGCTCTAATAGCTTCCGCTTCCCTTTTCTCCCATCACGATAGCAACTCCCCCCGATAGAACATTACCCGAAAGCAAAGATGACGAACCGGTAAAAAGTCCCAGAACCGTCATTCCCGCACTGAATTTGCTAGTTTCCCTCTTGCTCCGTTTTTAGATAAGGGCTAAAATACGTGTGAAATTTAGACCTGTTGTTGAAACTAAATATGGGAAAAAAATGAAACCGATTTTAGCAGGTATGTCCGCAAGCATTTCAGAGCTGAGAAAGAACCCAAGTGCTCTACTCCAGCAAGCGGAAGGTAGTCCTATTACAATATTAAATCATAACAAGCCGACTGCATATTTGATTCCAGCGGAGACCTATGAGGCGATGGTCGAACGTATCGAAGACTATGAATTGGGAGTGATTGTCAAACAAAGAAAAAGAGAGAGGTCAAAAGCTATCGAGGTATCCATAGATGATTTATAGATTAAAGTTCCTCCCCTCGGCTCTGAAAGATTGGGAGAAACTGGATCAATCGATTAAACGGCAATTTAAAAAGAAACTCGTCAACAGGCTCGAAAATCCCCATATTCCTTCCGCTCAGCCTTTTGGTTATCCAAATCACTACAAGATTAAACTTAGGACTTTAGGATACAGATTGGTATATGAAGTCGTTGACGACGAGTTAGTCGTTACCGTAACCGCAGCCGTCGGAGGCGGCCGTGGCTGTTTCGCTTACGCAGATTCGCTAAAATACTGACGATCCTGGAAAGCGATCCGAAACGGGCCTACGGCGAAATCGAAAAAAGGCCGATGGCGATGCTCTCGCAAAGAAAAGCCGACCGCAAGTGATCCACGGATGAAGATGCAGTCCGCTCCGCCGTTCTAATAGCTTCCGCTTCCCTTTTCTCCCGTCACGATAGCAACCCCTGCCCCGGCTCCGATGCGATTTGCACCCGCTTTCAGCATCAGCCGGGCCTCCTTTGCACTCCGTATGCCGCCGCTGGCCTTTACACCCATGTTGGGTCCTACGGTCTTGCGCATCAGTTTCAAATCCTTCGCTGCGGCACCCCCGCCCAAAAATCCGGTACAGGTTTTGACGAAGTCGGCCCCGGCCTTCTGCGATAGCTGACAGGCCAGCACCTTCTCCTCGTCGGTAAGGAGTTCGGTTTCGATGATCACCTTAAGAACGGTGGAAGGCCGGGCTGCCCTTCGCACGGCTCCGATATCCTCCTCCACCTCCCGCAGTCTGCCGGACTTTAGCAGCCCCACATTGATCACCATGTCCAACTCCGCCGCTCCCTCCCTGATGCAGCACTTCGCTTCGTATGCCTTGCAGCGGCTATCCATTTGACCCAGCGGAAAGCCCACCACGGCACAAACGTCCACTCCGGAATTGCGCAGTCTCCTGGCTACGTAGGCCACCCGCTGGGAATTCACGCATACGGACTTAAATCGATACTGCAGGGCCTCTTCGCACAATTGATCGAATTCGGCGTCGGTAGCGTCCGGCCGGAGCAGCGTATGGTCGATATACCGGGCCAGCGAGGCAGGCTCGTTTCCGTCTGCCCTCTTCCCGCCCGTTGAAAGAACGTTCAGTTTAGCGTCGATCCTCTCCAAAACTCTGTTCGTGATCAGGTCGACAAGTTCGTTTTGGTCCATATCGTCTATCCTCCTAAGATTTTTTGGCTATTGATTTCCGTTTGCTGTTTTCTCCTGTGGATACCCTTTTTGATAGGGCAAATCAAGTAGGGGCGGGTAATGTGTCTGGAACGGAACTGCAACGGTATATCCGAAACGGCATAACATGAAAAAATGCTAAATTCCCTAAGGGGATTTCAGGCGTCGTCGATAAAAACATCGATTTAGCTGCAAATATCAACCAGTTCTTGAACTGTCCGGTTCGAATTTTCACCTCGATATAATTTCTCGTTAGGTGGAGCAACTGCTCTTTCCATTATTTACAAAACAGGAACAGCTTTCCCAGTCTAACAACCCTTTGAGAGGGAGTTTTTTTGACTATTGACGAAATTACCATTTCAACCTAGAGTATCGTATAAAAGGAAGAAAAGAGCATAATCTTAATCTTATTCAATCGCAAGTAAGTTAGAAAGGAGGGCATGATGGATCGGAAAAACAAGCTGCTTGTTTCTCTATTGGTTAAAGTAAGATTCCCTGTCTTACCGCTGCTCTTTATAGGCATTGCTGGTTTGATCGGATGCGGAAGCGGCTCCAGTTCGAGCGACGATAAAACCTCCACCCCTTCTCCGAGCAATACCGAAAATTTAAAAATTACGGAGATCGGCAGCAGATATTATAGGAATAGCATGGGCTGGTTTGAAGTTTACAACGCTTCAACCGAAAATGTGAATCTCAAAGACTACACGCTTCGATCTCGTGCGATTGACCAGGGTACCGCGGCTGAATTCGGCGATGTTACATTTGGATTGCCGAGTTTGGTCATATCTCCGGGAGCTTACGCCTTAGTACAGGGAGATCCCCAGGGTGTTTATTCGTCAAGCTCTTCTGGAGTTGCCTATGTATACAGGGGCAGGACCAGCGAAATACCGAATATCCAGACACCTTATTGGAACGCCAATGGCTTTATTGAACTGATAAACAACAGCAGCGGTGGAACGAGTGACTTTGTTCGTTTTGGAACAAGTACAATAAGTCCGAGGACTTCCGGCTCATGGGCCAACGGTTCGGCCCCCTCTCTTCCAAACGAGAAAGATAATTTTGGGAGCAGCATTGCCCGTGACGGAACCAATTCCGATAACAACTCCGCGAGTGACTGGATATCGCGGAGTGCAGCGACGCCTATGGGTCCCAATGACGTGACTTGCAACGACGACAACGATAACGACGGCATCCCCGACTGCTCCGAAACAAACTCCAGCTCCACGTTCGCCGGTTTGAAACTGTATGATCTTGGAGCCAGGACCGGTCAAAAGGATATATTTATTGGGCATTGTCAATTTAGTATAGATGAAAGGTTGCCGTTCCACTTGAGCATGAAAAG
>CAZLTI010000011.1:0-26569 GCA_964562335.1 uncultured Pseudomonadota bacterium
TCAACTCCCATGGTGTGACGGGCGGTGTGTACAAGGCCCGGGAACGTATTCACCGCAGCATGCTGATCTGCGATTACTAGCGATTCCGACTTCATGCAGCCGGGTTGCAGACTGCAATCCGAACTGGGACGGCCTTTGAGAGATTCGCTCCGCCTCGCGGCCTCGCAGCTCTCTGTAGCCGCCATTGTAGCACGTGTGTAGCCCTGGGCATAGGGGCCATGAGGACTTGACGTCGTCCCCACCTTCCTCCGGCTCGACACCGGCAGTCTCCCTAGAGTTCCCGCCGCTACGCGCTGGCAACTAGGGACAGGGGTTGCGCTCGTTGCGGGACTTAACCCAACATCTCACGACACGAGCTGACGACAGCCATGCAGCACCTGTCACTCGGTTCCCGAAGGCACTCCTGCATCTCTACAGGATCCCGAGGATGTCAAAAGCAGGTAAGGTTCTTCGCGTTGCATCGAATTAAACCACATGCTCCACCGCTTGTGCGGGCCCCCGTCAATTCCTTTGAGTTTTAGTCTTGCGACCGTACTCCCCAGGCGGAATACTCAGCGCGTTGGCTGCGCCGCCCCGGAAAACGAATCCCGGACGGCCGGTATTCATCGTTTACGGCGTGGACTACCGGGGTATCTAATCCCGTTCGCTCCCCACGCTTTCGCGCCTCAGCGTCAGATCGGCCCCGGCGGGCCGCCTTCGCCGCCGGTGTTCCTCCCGATATCTACGAATTTCACCTCTACACCGGGAATTCCGCCCGCCTCTGACCGTCTCCAGCCCGGAAGTTTCGGGAGCCATTCCGGGGTTGAGCCCCGGGATTTCACCCCCGACTTGCCGGGCCGCCTGCGCGCCCTTTACGCCCAGTGAATCCGAACAACGCTCGCACCCTCCGTGTTACCGCGGCTGCTGGCACGGAGTTGGCCGGTGCTTGTTCCCGGAGTACCGTCTCGATCTTCCTCCGGAAAAGAGCTTTACGACCCAAGGGCCTTCTTCGCTCACGCGGCATCGCTGCGTCGGGGTTGCCCCCATTGCGCAAAATTCCCCACTGCTGCCTCCCGTAGGAGTCTGGACCGTGTCTCAGTTCCAGTGTGGCGGACCGTCCTCTCGGACCCGCCAACCATCGTCGCCTTGGCGGGCCGTCACCCCGCCAACAAGCTAATGGTACGCGGACCCCTCCTCCGGCGGAGGTCCTTTCAACCCAAGGCCCGGAGGCCCCGGGTGTCATCCGGTATTAGCCCCCCTTTCGGAAGGTTGTCCCGGTCCGGAGGGCGGGTTGTCCACGCGCTACTCACCCGTGCGCCACTCTACTCGCCGCAAAGGCGGCTTTCCCGTTCGACTTGCATGTGTCAGGCATGCCGCCAGCGTTCGTTCTGAGCCAGGATCAAACTCTCCGGTTGGGCGGAAGCGGCAAGCCGCTCCCGCCTTGCGGCCTCGCCCCCGAAGGGGCGGGGCCGGCTCTCGGGGCGGGGGGGCCGAAGCCTCCCCGCCTTTTCTCTTGCCGGGCCGGGGACCCGCCTTCGATCCGATTCCGCTTTCAACGAACAATGGGGAAGACAGCCTCGCCTCCCCCGCTCCAAACGAGCCTATTGCAGTTTTCGCCCGATTCCAGACTGTCGTCCGAAAATCGGACAAACAACCACAATATCGAATTCCTGCTTCCAAGCGAATTTCTATCCGCTTTTCCACAGTTATCTTTTTTCAAAAGACTTAGACGTTGGCAGATTGATTATCTACCGTCAAGATATATTTTCACATTTTTCCATCGGTTTCTTTCAGGAAGGACTGATTTTGATTGTTGCCGACTGTCAAGGGAAGATTCCAATCCGTTTCGTTTCATCTGTCGATAGCGGAAACGGAGAAGAAAAAGGCATCACCAATCAAACGGACCGCCATATTTCAAAAGGTGCTCTCTCAATCGTGCCGTATAGGTTCCCCTACCCAAAGCATCTACGGAACCGACGAATACAAAGAGATCTTTGGCACGGGAAATTGCCACATTCAACAAATTTACCCTGCTATTCAAAAAAACGGGAATACCGTTGGCGATTACATGAGAAAAGATTACCACCTTTTTCTCTCCTCCCTGAAATCTGTGGACTGTACCGGTCGTTATCGCATTCGAACTGTCGAGATCGGTCTCACTACCGGTATATGCCAATTCGCTTCTCTTCAAAGCCCGATTAATCAGGCTCAATTGGCCGCGATAGGGCGTCAAAATCGCTATTTCACCATACTCAACGCCCCAATCCTTCAATCTGCCGACGATCCCGGCCAATTTGCCCACCTCCGCTTCGTTGGCCCAAGAGCCGCCATATCGCATTTCGTCGCCGGAAACGTCGGCATAGAGCAGATGGCCGCCGTTGCCACGAATAGCGTTTTTTTCCGTTCTGACGTTTAAATCGTACTCGCAAAGCTCCATGCAGATCCGTATGATCGGGATTTGGCACCTGAAGTGTTCTCTCAACTGCTGAACCGAACTGCTGGCCGCTATGGCGATGTGATGCGAGGATCTTGGAATTTCCGCACTTGAAGAGAAAAAACGAATCGACTCCGGAGAGAGGTCGATTTTTCGTTTCCGCTTTAAGGTCTCAATATCGTCAGCGCGAAGCTTCGCAATCGGTTCAAGTTGCAGCGTGTCTCCGATCATTGCCGCCTGCCGTGCCCTTATTAAAGCGGGCAGAATATAGGAGGGCAGACACTGTCCGGCTTCATCGACGATCACCATACCGATGCTGTTTTCACTCAAAGAGAAGAGATTTCTGATCGAGAGCAGCGTACTTCCCACAATTGGGAAAGCGGAAAAAAAGAGTTTTCGACTCTTCCTACTTTTCAGGCTTCTCAAGCCCCGCCTCTCGACGATATCCGTTATAGTCGACCGCAACAGTTTAAGAAGCTCCTCTCTATTCGCACCGGCCCATGCATCCAGCATTTTTCGCGCAAGCAAATAGGTTTCGTAGCGTGTTTGCGAGGCGTTCTTTCCATCGTCCCGATTTTCAACGAGAACACTCCTCAGCTTTTTCTTAAACTTGAAGAAATCCCTAAAGCTGCCGTGTCCCCTCCTTTTCGAAAGTTTTTTGCAATACTGCCTTAAGAAGTCGACCGTAGTTCGAGACAAGACAATGCGACTTCCCATTCGAATGCAGATCGGCAGAAGGCCATCGATTTCCATTCCCTCCAGTGCGTTGTCGACAGCCCGATTGTTCGTACTCGTTATCAGGGTGACACTCTCCAAACTTTCTACCGTCCGATCCGTCGATGCAATGTCCATCGCATACCGAACAAACCGATCCGCAGCGATATTGCGAATGATGTGGGTTTTTCCGGTTCCGGGAGGTCCGTTGATCGTGGAAAGTTTTCTCTCGCTTACCGCCTGTACCGCTTTCGCCTGGCTTTCCGTCAGTTGCAGGTCCCGGTATTGGCCTAGGATCGACTGCGCATATCCTTCCTCGTTATTGTTGCCAAACAGATAGAATCTGGCCGGATGCCTTTTGGGCAAATGATCGATTAGCTCTCTATCCACAATGGAATCCAGGTCAATCTGCAGTTGACGCGTCGGCTGATTGTCCTCCAGTTCGTAAACGATCGCATAGGGGTACACCGCTATCGCCTGCCTGTTTTCGGGAAAGTTTCTAACCGTCCGCACATGGGCATGCAAAGAGCGCGTAACATATTCGAACACTTGCTCCTTCGCTTTTGCGGAATCTACGGTAAATAGCTTCCGACAGAACTGAATCAGAAAATCGGACGAGGCGTGTTTTTTTTCGATCCATTCCCGTCTGAACGCAAGTATCTCCTCGTCCGCTATTTCCAACTCCTCCTGTAGGAGAAATTCGTCTATCCAATAGGCCAATCCCATATCGTCATCCGCATGCTCTTCCAGCAACAGGTTTAAACTCCCCACTTCAGGCAGATAGGAGATTTGAGAACTGTGGAGAGGCGGTTCGATATTTTCCGGATAGTCGATTTTGGCGAGGGGAATCTTAAACAGGGTGGAGAGCTTTTCCTGCCCAAATTTGTTGATAAAGAAAAAAGCTGGAAATCCGATGAGGAATTCGTGTTCGATTTCCTGGCGATACCTTCTCTTGAGTCTGTCCAATTGGTGCAGATGTTTGACGAAAGGAAGCTGTTCCCTGCGGATGTCCAATTGGTATTCGTTGCTCTCTCTCAGCAAAAACGAGGCGAGGTCGCTCTGCTCTTTGCCGGGAAGAGGGAGCTTGAAGTAGGGTCGTCCTTCGTTTCGAGCAACTTCGGGAGATACCGGGGAAAGCGTTTTTTGCAGCGCCTCTTCCACTTGAAGTTGCGTTTTCCAAAGCCTGATCAATTCGCCGCACTGCGAATCGTTTTTCAAAAAGGAGGTCATGGGAGGCACATCTCTCAGGCTGGCGTCACGTCAACTCGTTACCGACGGAAGCCTGGACGAGGGCTGGTTCGAACCTCGTCCAGGTCGAAAAAAGAATCGTCGACCAGCTATCGGCACGACACTAATCTATCGTAATCAACGTCCTGATTGGTCGTCTTCCGTCGCTTTGCAACTGGCCTTTCGATTCCTTCATGTGCATTTTGATTGTCGGCGAACTTACAACTCCCCTTCCGGGTTCTTCGATCGAGGCATTCCCCCTCAGAGTGACGATTTCCGTTTTGTAGTCGAACACCGCGCTGTCGGCTTTGGAGTGCCTTTTATTCTGCACGAGCGAAAATCGACCGCTTGCAACCGCCTCCTCTATGTCGTCATCGGGGGCAAAAAACAGCTCTACCCGGTCGGCGGACAGTTCCGAATGGCGACGGACATCTTTGAAAGCAACGTCGCCCTGCAAAAGAGCCTTTTTCGACTTCCTGTAGACAAAAATCCGGGTTGCCCTACCCGATGTCCAATGGGTCGGTTCCGACTTCTCCTCCCCTCCGACCTTTCTATTTTTTCCGGCATCGGATTTGCCGCGATCGAAAGCAAACGTCACCTGGCGTTGCGGAAGCGCGGTAATTCGGCCCCATCCGCTTTCATAGTCGTAGTGGATGCGATCCCCATCAAGTTCCAACTGGGGAGTGCGGACCTTTACGTTCCCCAACAGTTCGACAGTAGTTCCATTCCTCTTAAAAAGGGCCAAATCGCAATGGACCTCCCCTTTTTTGTCGAGCAGTCTTACCTGCCCTTCGGCTCTGGCTTTCATCGGCTTCCGCGAGATTGGATCGACAAACACCTCCAGTCTATCCGAATACAAAACCGCGCCTGTGGAAAGCATTCTGGCAGATACGTTTTTCTCGAACGTTATCGTACCCTTGGTTTCGTCAAAGATTCCATGTCTGTCCGCAAGAATTTCAACGGATTCCTCCGCTTTTGCCGTCGGCTGCAGATATGGCAGCGTCAAAACGAACAGAAAGAGCACCTTCCATCTGCTTCGGACCATTTTTACATACCGTTTTCAGTCAACAGCTTTCTGCCTACTCCAGATCAATTCTCACCTTGGGACTTTCAAACCGCATCGATTTTAATCGAATGTCGTAAGCAAACGACGACGCCTCTATCTGTCCGTTCAAACCTTCGATGCGCGTTGCCTGTCGATTGTAAATGGTTTCCCTCTTGTGGTCGACGAAAAGTCTCTCCGTGTAGAGACGTTTCCCATCCGCAAAGTGAACTCGAACATTGTTCCGGAATTCGGAGGTCCCACCGGATTTTGCAAGCAGACAATGATCGGCGAAAATCGTTATCTCGGTGCGCTTCGGCTCCTTCTTCGAGTACAGAGTCCCTTCCGTCGAAAATAGAAGCGACCTTTTTTCCGTATCGAACACCTCCGCTTTTTCTGCCGACATTCGCCACGTCAGACTGCCGTCGTCGTAATTGGAGAATACCGGATCCCTCAATACAACCGGTCTCTCCTTTTTTTTCGACCTGCCGACTTCCGGGTCGGCCATTTCGGCGGTATCCCACGAAAGGTAGAGAGCCCCCGCCAATATCAAAGAAATCGCGATCCATATCGCTCTGTTCATACATACCAGTTCGAGGGGAAAACTACTCGCGATCGGTTTCGGTCCGATCCGGTTGGGTTTTCCATCTTCTATGGAACCAGGCCCATTGGTTCGGATATTGACGGACATGTTTCTCAAAAGCGGCAGTATAGCTCTGCGTAAGTCGGTCTATTTCTGCCGCTCCTCTTTCATACGGCGCCCTTGACAGCAGCTCAAAGCGATAGCGATGGGTTCCGTTCTTTTTTCTGGCGCCAAAGGCCGAGATCACCGGAGCCTGAAACTTTTGGGCGAATACGGCCGGACCTACTGCCGTTGCGGCCTTTTTGCCGAAAAATTCGGTAAAGACGCTTTTTACGCGTGTATCCTGATCGATCGCCAGCGAGATCATCCCATTGCTGCGAAAACAGTTGATAATCGACTTGGCGGCTTTGTTTCCTTTCCGCTCTATCAATTTCAACCGCTTGGTTTTCCGGTATCGCGTCAAAAGCCCGTCCAACTTCTCGTCATCCACCGGACTGCCGATCGCAATCCCCGGTATATCCAGCATGTCGTAGATGGTAGGGATCAACTCCCAGTTGCCGACATGGCCAAACAGCAGAATAATTCCCCTTCCCTCCTTGCGCGCATCGCGAACCACGCCGACATTCGAAAGGGCGATCCAAGCCGCAGGATTCCTTTGTATCTTCTCTTGGCACAATATTTCGAACAAACTTTGCCCCATGTTTTCGAACGCCTCTTTCAATATGGTCTTTCGTTGCCTTGCCGACAGCTCCGGATAGCAGAAGTCCAGCTGATAGTTGCCGATGCCCCGATCCTTTGCCGCGCATAGGTAAGCCATCCGTCCCAAAAACATGCCGAACAATTGGTTGAGGCGCACTGGCCAAAGGCTGGAGAAAGCAGTGGCTACCACCATAAAATAGTATTCCGCTCGTCTTCTTGTCCTCTTCAGTTTCGGAGATTTGCGCTTTTTAAACGCGTCGTAGCGACTGTCCCGGGCCATTTTTCAACCTTCCATCGGAGGCAGCCACCGATTGGCGTAGTCCACATAACGGTCCGGAGTATCCCGAATCATGCCAATCTCCCTTGCGTTCAATTCGCGTACAATTTTACCCGGCCTTCCCATAACCAAAACGTTTTCGTCTACAATGCGAGTTCCCTCCGGTATCAAAGAACCTGCCGCTATCATAACATTCCTACCGATATGGCATCCGTTCATAACGATGCTGCCCATGCCGACAAAACATTCGGACTCCAGCTCGCAACCGTGCAAAATGCAGGAATGGCCGACCGAAACTTTGCTGCCGACCGAAACTTTCCACTGGTCCAGCTGTCCGTGGATCACCGTACCGTCTTGAATATTGCATTGGCTACCGATCGCAATCGGCGCCACATCTCCTCTGACAACAACATTGTGCCAAATGGATGTATTTGCGCCGATATCCACACTTCCCGTCAATACGACGTTGCGGCCCAGCCGCACGTTTTTTCCGACCGATATGCGATCCAGCATTCGATACCCCTTTGGTTTCGTTATATCGGGAAGTTCGTCCGATTGTCGCGGCCCGAACAAAACACCGGGGTTCATAATTACCCAAAAGCCCGAGATTGTCCATCCGCCCGTTTCCAAAACCTCAGTTGGCAATGTGGACGCAATCCTCCGCGATTGATAGTTTCCAACGAAAAGCTGTCGACGACGGTTTTTTGCTCCCTGTTTGAAGCACCGAGAATCGATACCCATTTACACCGCACTTCCCGTGGAAAAGGAAAGTCTCTCTCAAATCGTCGAAGCGATTCTATTCAGCAGTCAAAGAGCACTGACTCTCAGGCAAATCGCAAAAATCCTGGATGTAAAGGGAACCAGGGAAATCCGACGGACCATCAACGAACTGAATGCAGCCTACGAAGGCCAAAAACGCTCTTTCCTAATTTGCAAGGTTGCCGACGGATTTCAAATGCGGACGGATCCGCAATTTAAAAAATGGATCCAAAAAGGTCGCATTGTCAGGCCCGTTCAACTTTCTCCGCCCGCTTTGGAAACGCTTTCCATCGTCGCCTACAACCAACCGGTTACCAGAGCGGAAATCGAAGATATCAGAACCGTCGACGCGACCCATTGCCTAAGATCCCTTCTGGATAAAAACCTGATTCGCATTACAGGAAAAAAAGAGATCGTAGGAAGACCGTTACTTTATGGCACGACGAAATACTTTCTGGAGATTTTTGGATTTGATAACTTGAGTCAATTGCCTCATCCCGAAAACTTCGATATCGTGGATGCTACAAACGATGCCGAAGCTCCGTAGGAACGAATTGGGGAAAATGGATTTTCCGGTTTCCCCTCCTTGCGATACCGTCCCGGATTGTCCCGTAGAGTAGGTTCATGAAACGCAACCGCCGCACCCTTTCCCCGCAGTACAAAGAGCCCGAGCGAAGCAGGCTACGGAAAGCCCTAAGAAAATTCGCCGTAATCCTACTGTATATAGGGATCCTCATCTCGATCGGAATAGCTGCCTATCTGTACTATCTATCAAGAAACCTGCCCGAACTGACCAACCTGATCGATCCGGTCTACGATCTGCCGACGCAGGTGTTCGATCGAAACGACCAGTTGATAAAGGAATTCTACACAAAACACAGAGTGCTGATTCCCATCGCCAATGTACCGCCCGTTATGATTCGGGCTCTTCTCGCCATCGAGGATGCGCGGTTTTACCATCATTTCGGGATCGATCTCATCAGAATCGTCAAGGCATTCTACGTCAATATTTCTCAGATGCGACTGGCCCAAGGCGCAAGCACGCTGACACAGCAGACCGCCAGAATGTTTTTGCTGTCCAACGAAAAAAAACTGGTACGCAAACTAAAGGAAATTCTGCTGGCGCTAAAGATCGAACGCCTGTTTACGAAAGACCAGATTCTGGAACTCTATCTCAACAAGTATTTTTTTGGTCATCGTGCCTACGGGATAGAAGCGGCGGCACAGGGATATTTCAATAAAACGGTGCAGGAGCTGACACTGGCGGAATCCGCTTTGCTAGCCGGACTCCCTCAAGCGCCTTCCAAGTGGGCTCCGACCTACAGCATGGCCAATGCTACTCGCAGGAGAAACCAGGTTCTAAAAAGAATGGCCGATGAAGGATACATCGACAGTGCGGAAAAAACGGCCGCAATGGAGGAACCGATCGTGCTAAAACTGGCCGAAAGCGTCGACAACAACGAGACATCCTACTACGTCGAACATATTCGCAGATATCTGCAGAAGAAATATGGTGCGAACACATTGTACAGAGGAGGAATGAAGGTTTACATCAATATGGACCTTCAAAAGCAGATTCTGGCGCAAAACGCTCTGACGCAAGGGTTGATAGACCACGACAGGAGACAGGGGTATCGCGGACCGATAAAGAACCTGTTTGCGGAAATCGACGAGGAGCTACATCTCTCGCTATACTCCGAAGAGGATGGCTGGAACGAAAGGGCCTTTCAAAACCTGAACGGAACAATCAAACAGCAGACCGTCGCACTTTTGGCAAAAAAGACAACCAAAACAACCGACGACAATCGCTTTGTTATCGGCGGCACGGTTTTGGGAGTGGTCGAGAAAATCACCCCTAAAACGACCGAAGTAAACCTGGGTCCCCATATTGTCGGCAAATTGGATATCGAATCGATGGACTGGGCCCGGCCTGTCGACTATACCAAAGCATACAGCAGATGGAACCGGTTGCGGGACTTGAACGAGATCCTGGATATCGGCGACGTAATCATACTGAAAATATTGGACTATCAACAAAACTCCAAAAAATTTGTGCTGGAGCTGACGCAAAGACCGATTGCCAACGGCTCCATTTTCGCGATGGATCCGAAAAACGGAGACGTTGTCGCAATGTCCGGCGGATTCGACTTCCGCGACAGCGAGTTCAATCGGGCAACGCAAGCCAAACGACAGCCCGGCTCCTCTTTCAAGCCCGTCGTCTACTCTTGCGCCCTGGACAGCTCCTTTACGGCGGCCAGCATCTTGAACGATTCCCCGCTTGTATTTCCCAACGGGTACAAACCGATCAATTTCGACAAAAAGTTCGTGGGAAAGCTCTCTCTGCGCGATGCGATCGTTTTCAGCAAAAACGTGCCCACGGTCAGGATGGCTTCGGCGCTGGGAATCGATTCGATCATCGATTGCGCGCGCAATTTGGGCATATCCACCCACTTCCCCAAAGATATATCCATCAGTTTGGGTTCGGCCTCCATGACCATAGAGGAAATCGTCCGTACCTATGCCGTGTTTGCCAACGGCGGCAAGTTGGTCGATCCGGTCTATATCAGAAAAGTCGTAGACCGAAACGGCGAGATACTGGAACAGGCGAAGGAGACAAACGTCACCCGCGTGCTTTCGGAGGATACCGCATTTTTGGTGACCAATCTTCTGGAGGATGTCGTCAGAAGGGGAACCGGAAAAAGAGCCCGTGCCATCAACCGTCCTTCGGCCGGAAAAACGGGCACGAACACGAACAACGCGGATGCTTGGTATGTGGGATATGTTCCGCAGTTGGTGACGGGGGTATATGTCGGGTTCGACGATATGGGCAAACCCCTTGGGAGATACGAAACCGGAGCCAGAGCGGCTGCTCCGATTTGGGTGGATTTTATGAAAAACGCAACGGCAGCCATGCCCGTTCTTCCCTTTCGGCAGCCTGTCAATATCCAGATGGTCCGCATCAATGCAGAAACCGGACTGAAGGAGTGTTTCGGCGAAAGCGGAACAACATACGAGTTTTTCAAAACGGGATCGGAACCCACACAGTGCCACCGCGAAACCGTTCAACCTCCAATGGTCGAAACTGGAGACGAGGATCTGTCGGAGTACGAAACCGTTGTCGAAGAGCTTTGAAGTTCACATTTTTTCGCAGTCTGTGCAGTTCGTCAGCAGGCCGCACACTGCCAGTCCGCACGAAATCTTTTCTCCGCAAAGCGCACGCACGACTCTTTCCATATGGGCGCTTCGGGAGCCTTTCACGCCGATGGCGGTTTTTCGGTCGCAAAAGCGTTTGGCCCGATCAATTGTCTCTTCCGGCGAGCTTGCATATACCGACGCAAATTGCGGATATCGTTTTTCAATCAATCGGTGCAGTATCTTCCCCGTCTCTCCGGTTAGAATCAAATGCGTCAGCTTGGGTGGAATCTGCTCCACTATCACATCTGCGCTTACGGCCAGATCGTCGTCCATCTCCGCCAGGTTTCCGACAACGCCGACATATCGATCGGCATCCAACAGGCAAAGCGTCTTCAGCATGTTGACGACGGATTCGGGATTGGCGTTGTAGACATCGTTGAGAATCCTGACCCGATTCAACCCTTCGATTACGACGGAACGGCCCTTTTCCTGCGGTAGCCTTTCCAAGCGAGGGGAAAATTGATCCCAAGGTATCCCCAGAAAATAGCAAACCGCTATTAGTGCCGACAGTATTTCCCCAACATGCTCCCCCAATTGATCGACCCAGACTGTCCTGGGACCTTCCGGAGTCCGAAACGTCAATAGCTGCCTCAACCGCTTTGAGTCTATCTCATTCGATTCCCATGAAAACTCCGGTGCGTCCTTGCCAAAATAGCGGTAGGGCACCGACGGCATAAATTTTTCTATTTTCTTGTCCCGAAACGGTATCAGGAATTTCGCCCCTTGCCTGGAATGCTTGAATATCTCCGTTTTTGCGCGATAAATCTCATTTCTGCTGCCGAACTTACCCAAATGGGCATGGCCGACGTTCAGCAACACGGAAACGTCGGCAGGAAAAAGGGAGCTTAACAATTCAAGCTCTCCGCGTCCGGAGGTCCCCATCTCCAAAACGATCGCTTCGTGTTCGGAATCGAGATTCAAAACGGTAATCGGACACCCGATGCGATTGTTGAAGCTTTTCGCACTGCACAGTACTTTCAGATGATCGGACAATAGATGCTGCAACCAGCTCTTTGCCGTCGTCTTTCCGCAGGAACCCGTGATGGAGACGATTTTCCCCTTGAATTCCGCAGCCAGCCTACCTGCTATTTTCTGCAGAGTTTTCAAAGAGTCGGGAACCTGCAATATGGCCAAGTCGCCGATCGCGGAAACTTCCCGCTCGACGACGGCAAGTTCTACGGAGGTTCCGGGCAACTGGTTCAAGTAACGATGACCGTCCGAGTTTTCCCCTTTCCAGGCGAAAAAGATCTGCGCATCTCCAAGGGATCGCGTGTCGAAGGCTCCCCCTATCAATGTACGGGACGGATTCTTGGGCGGCGCGATCCAAACGCCACCGGAAATTTGCCGAATCCTTTCAAATGTCAACAGACTGTTCATAGAAGCCCTGTTTCGGCATTGCCAATGTGGAGGTAAGTTCGAATGTAAAACTGTGCGGCAGTATTGACGTCACTCTTTACTATCCAGAAAATAGTACATATCGAGTTGTTCGCCTATCTCGCCATCCGTTTTTTTTTCGACAAAATTGGATAGGGAAACGCCAAGCAGGCGCACTTTTTTATCTCCGTATCGGCCTTTGCCGATTTCGATCAGCTTTTGACGCGCCAGCCTTCCGATATCGCCGGAAGATAGTTTCGGACCGTCCGTCGTAATGCTTCGCGTCACTTGTCGGAAATCGGAAAATTTCACTTTGAGAGTCAGAGTCCTTCCCCGTTTTGCCGCTCTCTCCACTCTTTTGAGAAGTCCCTCCACCAGTCTGTCCAGTTCGGAAAATAGACTTTCGTCGTAGCGATGGTCTCTGGAAAAAGTGCTTTCGATCCCTACGGACTTTCTTTTGCGCCCCGTAACAACCGGTCTGTCGTCTATTCCCCGAATGATGCGAAACAGATGCCTGCCGAATTTCCCCAGACGGCTTTCCAGATATCGTTCGGACTTTTCCCGGAGCTGATACCCATATTCGATGCCATAGTGAAGCAGTTTCTTGGCAGTAACGCTGCCGACACCCGGCAGTTTTCGTACCGGTATACTTTGCAGAAAATCGTAGGCATTGTCGGGTGTAATGACAAACAGTCCGTTCGGTTTTCTTTCGTCCGATGCGATTTTCGCCAAAAATTTGTTGTAGGAAATCCCCGCCGAACCGGTCAGATTCAACTCCCTTTTGATATCCTCTTTAATCCTTTCCGCAACCCACGTTGCCGAAGGGCTGCCGATAAAATTGCACGTAACGTCCAACCAGGCCTCATCCAGGGAAGCGGGTTCGATCGCGTCCGTATACCTGCCGAAAATTTGACGGATCCGCCCCGAGATCTCCTTGTAGCGAGTAAACCGCGGCGGCAGAAAAACGGCATGCGGACACAGTCGCCTAGCCCGTGCGCAGGAGATTGCCGACCGCACTCCGTATCTCCTCGCTTCGTAGCTCGCGGCACAGACAACGGCCCGACTCTCCGGACTTCCGCCCACGATCACGGGCTTCTCTTTCAGTTCCGGATTGTCTCCGATTTCGACGGACGCGTAGAAGGCATCCATATCGAAGTGAATGATCTTTCGAATTTCGGGTTTCATTTCCAACATGGCAGCCGCTTTGCTAACTTCCGCCGACTATACAAATCCACGCGGGAAAAACCAACCGTTAAGACGGCCTGGCTTGCTAAATCTGAGGTCGTTGCGTTTTGCTATGGATCAATTCGCAGGAAATGAATACTGTAGCGCATAGCTCCAAAAAACCATCCACTCAAGAGGAATTTCATGAAAACCTACAAAGTGGCACTACTGGCCGGTGACGGAATCGGGCCGGAGATCATGAGGCAGGCGGTAAAAATCCTAACGGTCGTGGAAAAGGTACGTCCGGTTCGATTTGAGATGCATCCTGCACTTTTCGGGGCGTGCGCCTATTTCGAAAGCGGGAAGGCCTTTCCCGATGCGACAAAGAAGATCTGCGATCAAGCCGACGCGATCTTGAAGGGAACCATCGGCCTTAGCCACGAGGAGTCGAAAAAAATTCCGATAGACGAACAGCCGGAGCGGGGAGCGCTGCTGCCCCTGAGAAAACGGTATCAAACCTATGCCAACTTCCGCCCCGTTTCGCTGCCGAAAGAACTTTCCCACTTTTCCCCCCTGAAGCCGGAAATCATCGGCGACGGTATCGAAATCATGATGATCAGAGAGCTGGTCGGCGGTCTCTATTTCGGTCGTAAGGAGCGCGGTACCGATTCCAGCGGACAGCGGTATGTGCACGAAACGTTGGAGTACGACGAAGGCCAGATCGGACGGATTCAGCATGTGGCGTTTCAGGAAGCGACGAGAAGAAAAGGGAGGCTCCACAACATTCACAAAAGCAACGTTCTGAAGTCCAGTGTGCTTTGGAACGAAGTGCTGGAGGAGATAGCTCCGGAATATCCTGAGGTCGAAGTTCGGCATATGCTTGTGGACGCAGCCGCAACGGCACTTTGTCTGAATCCCGGACAGTTCGACGTAATGGTGATGGAAAATATGTTCGGCGACATTCTCAGCGATTTGGGGGGAGGGATTTTAGGCTCCCTGGGTCTGATGCCTTCCGCCTGCCTGGGAGAAAAAAAGGCGTACTACGAACCGTCTCACGGTTCGGCACCCGACATTGCCGGAAGGAATATCGCCAATCCCTATTCGGCGATGGGGTCGGCGGCTTTGATGCTGGAGAAAAGCTTTGGCATGCGGGAGGAGTCGAAAAAGGTGTGGAAAGCCATGCAGGGCGTTTTTGCTCAAGGGTATACCACCCCCGATCTGTCGCATTCCGGCGCAAACGTCAAAATGATCGATACGGATCGATTCGGGGACTTGGTGGCAGCCGGATTGAGGGATTTGCTGTAAAAGCTTCGAGATTCCATCATTTGTCATGCGTCGGTCGCTCCTTGCGGGAAAGCGACAGCAGGTGCATGTTCAGCATTTTCATCGTAGCGCTTACCGCAGCAAGAACCTGGTCCGCATCCACACCTCTGGTCTTGAACTGCTTTTTTCCGTTCTGCCAAGTGATGACGCACTCGGTCAAAGCATCCGTCAAACCGCCTCGGGGAATTCGAACTTCATAGTCGGCCAATTTGGGTATTTCGATCTCTAGTTTTTCCAGAATCGAGGACATGGCATTCATGAACGCGTCGTACCCTCCGTTCCCGCCTTTGGACGCCTTATACTCCTTCTCATCATACTTGACGCAGATGCTTGCTATGGACTCCAGACCGTAGCCGGTGGTCACGGTGCAGTTGAGCAATTCGATGGGATTGTATTCCCCGGTTTCCAAAACATCCGCTATGATGAGCGGAATGTCTTCCGACGTTAAAACCTTCTTCTTGTCTCCCAACTCCTTGACCCGCCGGAGCACCCTCTGCCGATTTTCCGGGGATAGATTGAAGTCCAACTTCCGAAGGTGTATTTCTATCGAAGCTGTCCCGCACATTTTACCCAAGGCATAGTTGCGCTCTCGCTCGAACCGTTCCGGACGCAAACGGCTTTGATACAGATCGCCCTTCGTATCGCCGTGGGCATGAACGCCGCTGGTTTGGGTAAATACGTCTGTCCCGACTATCGGCATGTTGTCCGAAATGCGTTTTCCGGAAAAGGACTCCACCATTCTGCTGACCCTGGTTATATGCGCCTCGTCCAGCGACAGCATTGCTTCCGTTTTATCTTTGATCGCCACCGCAACTTCGGCCAAAGAGGCATTTCCCGCCCGTTCCCCAAGGCAGTTCACCGTGCAGTGGATGCAGTTGATACCGGCCTTCACGGCCATCAGTACGTTGGCCGTCGCCAAACCGTAGTCGTTGTGGGGATGAAAATCGAAATTGGATTGGGGAAACCCTCTTTTCATTTCCGACAGGGATTCGAACACCTCATCGGGCGACATCACCCCCAAGGTATCCGGGAGCATAAAATGCTCGATTGGAAACCCCTGCAACGCCTCCATAAAATCGAACACATACTGCGGGCTGTGGGCATATCCGTTCGACCAATCTTCCAGATAGATATTGACCTTCAGCTTTTTGCTACCCGCATACTCGATGCTCCGCTTTACATCGTCCAGGTGTTGGATCGGCGTTTTTTTCAACTGCATGAGACAATGCTTCTCGCTGCCCTTCGCCAGCAGATTGATCACCCTCCCGCCGGCATCGGCGATCCAGTCTACGCTTTTACGGTCGTCCACAAAACCGAGAACCTCCACCCTCTCCGACACTCCCTCTTCATCCGCCCAACGATTGATGGACACAACGGCTTCCCTCTCGCCCTCGGAAACGTGAGCGCTTGCCACCTCCACCCGATCGACGCGCAAAGTCCGCAGCAAAGCCTTGGCGATATTCGCCTTTTCCGCCGGCGAAAAGGACACTCCCTGCGTCTGCTCTCCATCGCGAAGTGTCGTATCCAGAATCAGTATGCGACGGTCCGTTTTTTTCATGGAATATGATAGATGTAGAGATGTGGAGGAACCGGACGTTCAGGGACCCTTTGCGAATGCGATCGCGGTTTTCTTTCGCTTCGCGTCCGTTTCCGCCGGGTTACGATGCGGATCGCAAAATTCTTCGATCCATTTTGCGGCAGGGAGGAGACATTTCCGTCTTGCTGTCGATCAGTGTTTTTTGTAGGTCCGATGCTTCAGGGCTTTTTTGGAGGTCCCCTCTTTTCTCTCTATCTTTTTTCTTTCGACGATCCGCCCGCGATTCAAATCGTAGGGAGACAGTTCGATCGAAACCTCGTCGCCCTTCAGCACTCTTATATAGTACTTTTTCATGCGCCCGGACAGATGGCCGATAACGGTATGTCCATTATCCAGCCGTACCTGAAAGACTCCCTTCGATGAGTCGACTACCTTGCCCTGCATCAAAATTTTATCTTCACTCAAAGCTTTTCCGTTTTTTAATTGTCGATTCGCCGTTTCGTTTTGGAAGACGTCCGGCTCTCTTCGATTGCCGTTCGATACTTAAAGAACCAACGCAAACTGTCAATGACCAATATAATTTGACTTGATCGAAAAAGGGGCGATGATCTAAAAGGAGACGTTGATACCAGGCGACTTTCTCTATTCGCACATTCGCTCCCCGACCTACAATGTCAGAAATTCAGGATCGCGTAAAACTAGAGCCGACATGGAAAAAAGTATTGGGCGCGGAGTTCGAGAAGGAGTACATGCAAAATCTCAGAAACTTTCTGCTCTACGAAAAGCGGGCCGGAAAAACGATCTATCCCGCCGGCGGAGAGATATTCAATGCCTTCAATCTGACGCCGTTCGACAGGGTTAACGTCGTTATCCTGGGACAGGACCCCTACCACGGACCGGGTCAGGCGCACGGACTCTGCTTTTCGGTAAATCCGGGAACGGCACTGCCCCCATCGCTGCAGAACATTCTGCTGGAGATACAAAACGACCTAAACGTCGCACCCGGTGCAAACGGATGCCTCACCGGCTGGGCGAAGCAGGGAGTGCTTCTTTTGAACAGCGTACTTACGGTGGAAAGGAATCGCGCAGCGTCGCATCGGGGAAGGGGATGGGAGCAATTTACGGACCGGGTAGTCCAAATTCTGGCCGAAGATCGCTCCGGTCTCGTTTTTTTGCTGTGGGGCAGCTACGCGCAGCAAAAAGGAAAAATCATCGACACCTCTCGTCATCTGGTGCTCAATTCCCCTCATCCATCGCCGCTGTCGGCGCATCGCGGTTTTTTCGGAAATCGCCATTTTTCCAAAACCAACGCATATTTGACCGACCAGTCGAAAGAGGCGATCGATTGGGATCTTTCCCAAAGCGGCTAAAGCAAAACTCTTCGCAGCAAATTGCTTGCCGGTTTTTCGCTGCAACTATAGCAGTGCGCCGATATCCGCTCCGCAAAAACAGAAACAGTCTTTCATGCCGGTTTTCGGACAACTATGGAACCACAATTTCTGATCGTCGACGGACACTCCTACATTTTCCGGGCATTCTACGGCATTAAGGCCTCCCTTACCAACCGGGAGGGGCTTCCGACAAATGCCGTTTTCGGGTTTAAAAACATGCTGGCCCAGATTCTGCGCGATCTGGCTCCGACGCACATTGCGGTTGTATTCGACCGACCGGGACCGAACTTTCGCCACGCGATCTACCCGGAGTACAAAGCCAACCGCAGCGAGGCCCCGGACGATTTGAAGGTGCAATTCGAGCCCGTTTTTCGTCTCGTGGAGGCGTTAAAACTCCCGACGCTGCAAATTGACGAGTACGAAGCGGACGATGTGATCGGAACCCTAGTCAGGAAGTTTTCCGGGGAAAGCAAGGTGACCATCGTGTCGGGAGACAAAGACCTGACCCAGTTGGTCTCCGATACCGTCCATATGTTCGACTCCCTCAACGACAAATTGTACAGACCGGAAGATGTCGAAGGAAAATTTGGAGTAAAACCGGAATTGATGGCGCAATTCCTCGCACTGATGGGCGATACCTCCGACAATATTCCGGGAGCAGCCGGGATCGGCCGCAAAACCGCAAAAAAACTGCTCGACGAATTCGGATCGATCGAAGCGATCTACCGAGGCATCGATCGGCTGGCCGGAAAGCAGAGACAAAACCTGGAGAAATCGAAACAAAATGTGGAGCTAAGCCTGCAACTGACGAAAATCGCCTGCGACGTTCCGATTGGGCATGCGCTCGACGACTTTGCCGTATCGCTTCCCGATTTGGAAAGGCTCAAGTCGTTCTACGCGGAAATGAACTTTCGCTACGACGAGCTGATCGAGGGCCATCCCGATGCGGTTCCCGCCGACAGACAGGAAAAAGGAAAAAGCGAAAGCGGCGGCATACGGTACGATTCATACGAGCTGGTCACGAGCGAAGCCCGCCTCAGGGAGATTCGGCAGGCAATTCTCGCACAGAACAAAGTGTGTTTAGACTTGGAGACAACCTCGCTCGCGGCGGTAGAAGCTCGGATAGTGGGAATTGCAATGGCATGGCAAGGCGGAGACCCAATCTACGTGCCGGTAATGCACGACGAGCCGACCGATCAAATTCCGCTGCCGGTTGTTTTGGACATCCTAGCCCCCATTTTTCGGCAAGAGAATCTCACCATCGTCGGTCAAAACATCAAATACGAGCTTATGGTGCTTGCCAACTACGGCATTCGCATTCGTGCAAAAATCGAAGACACGATGCTGCAGTCCTATCTGCTGGAAGCCGACAGGCCCCGACACAGTCTGGACTGGCTGGCGTTGCGCCACTTGAACCACCGCATGATCAAGTATGAGGAGGTAGCGGGAAAAGGAAAGAAACAGATACCATTTTCCGAGGTACCCGTTTCCGAGGCGCTGCGGTACGCTGCGGAAGATGCGGACGCGACGCTGCGGATTCACGAAATGCTCCATCCCAAATTGCGGCCCGAAGAGCTAATGCCGCTCTACAACGATATCGAGCTGCCGCTGTGCCGAACCTTGGCCGCCATGGAACGTCACGGCGTGAAGGTGGATGTAGACCGCCTGCGGAAGTTGCGCGATCAGTTGAGCGAGGAGTTGGGAACTCTGGAGCAGTCCATATACTTTCAAACCGGGGAGGAGTTCAACATCAATTCGACGCGGCAACTGGGCGCCGTCCTGTTCGAGAAGATGGGAATAGCGGCCGGAAAGAAAAAGACCAAAACCGGCTATTCGACCGATATCGGCGTGCTGGAAAAAATAGCCGAAGAGCACCCGATCGGAGCGCATCTGATCGAGTACCGCACCAAAACGAAACTTGTGAATACCTATTTGGACGTTCTGCCCACCCTGGTCAACGAAAACACCGGCAGAATTCACACTTCGTACAGCCAAACTACCGCCGCGACCGGAAGGCTCAGCTCCAAAAATCCGAACCTGCAAAACATCCCCATTCGTCGGACGGACGGAAGAAGAATTCGAGAGGCGTTCGTTGCCGAACCGGGATTCTCGGTGGTGTCGGCGGACTACTCGCAGATAGAGCTGCGATTCCTCGCCCACCTTTCCGAAGACGAGAATCTACTGCGGGTCTACCATACCGGGGGCGATATTCATACGGAAACGGCCGCAGCCATATTCGGCACTGATCCGTCCCAAGTTTCGGGCGAGGAGCGCCGCTCCGCCAAGGCCATCAACTTCGGCATCATCTACGGCATGGGAGCCTATCGGCTGGCCAAAGAGATCGGCGTTTCCAATCCGCAGGCAAAGGATTTCATCGAGTCCTACTTTGCCAAGTATCCGAAAATTCGCGCCTACATGCGGGACACAATTGCCCAATGCCGAAAAACGGGATACGTCAAAACCATTTTCAACCGTAAGAGACCCCTGCCGGATATCAATTCAAGCAACAACATGGTCAAATCCGCCGCCGAGAGAGCTGCGATCAATACGCGAATTCAGGGTTCGGCAGCCGACCTGATCAAAATCGCCATGATCGACATCGACCGGAACATGGAGAGGTTTCCCGCCGAAACCAAAATGATCATGCAGGTGCACGACGAATTGGTATTCGAAATCGAAAACGATCGTATAGGGGAGACGATGGCGCAAATCAAAGAGATTATGGAAAACTGCATTTCGTTGAAGGTTCCGCTTTTGGTCGATATCCGATCGGGAGAAAACTGGCAGGAGGCGCATTAGGAACTCTTCGGGAGAAAGCGACTTTGAGGAAAAAACACTACCACTTTTCAGGCATATGCGGCACTGCAATGGCTTCGCTCGCGGTTCTGCTGAAAAATAGAGGCAACAAAGTGACGGGGTCGGACGAAAACGCCTACCCGCCCATGTCGGACTTCCTGGCCAATAACGGGATCGAAATTCTGACCCCCTACCGGAGGGACAATCTGATTCCGCATCCGGATGTCGTCGTTTTGGGAAATGTTTTGAGCCGTGGCAATGCGGAGGTCGAATATGCTCTCGAAGCGCATCTGCTCTATCTTTCGATGGCCGAATTGATCAAAGAGGAGTTTATTCGCGGCAATCGATCGATTGTGATCTGCGGCACGCACGGCAAAACGACCACGACGTCGCTTGCGGCCCATGTGTTGAGCGCCGGCAATAGACCCACCGGCTTTTTGATCGGCGGCATCGCGGAGAATTTCGGCACCTCCTCCAAAGACGTCGAAAAGGGCGAACGTTTCGTTATCGAAGGAGACGAGTACGACACAAGCCTGTTCGACAAAAGGTCCAAGTTTTTCCACTACCTCCCCGATGTCGTTGTGATCAACAACATCGAATTCGACCATGCCGATATTTTCGCAAGCATCGACGATATCAAACGCTCTTTTTCCCTTATGCTGAGGCAAGTTCCCCAAAACGGTCTGATTCTGGTCAATGGGGACGACCCGGATGCCGTGGAGGTCGCGAGAACGGGATTTTCGCCGGTCGTAACTTTTGGCAAGAGTGCCGGATGCGATGCCGTCATCGCGGACATTCGCCCGACGATCGGCAACCTGGAAACCTCCTGGACGCTCGACTATCGGGGGGAAAGGATGCATTTGAAGATTCCTCTGGCGGGCGAGTTTAATGTTTTCAACGCTTCGGCGGCAACTCTGCTGGCCCTGAAGGAAAACATACCCCTCGATTCGATTCAAAGGGCACTCCTTCGGTTCAAAGGCGTCAGACGCAGACTGCAACAGGTTTCCAGGTCGGACACGATCCGCGTTTTTGACGATTTCGCCCATCACCCCACAGCCGTCAAAGCCACCATCGGTGCGGTTCGGCAGTCCTGGCCGCATGCCAATATTCACGCGATCTACGAAGCGCGCAGCAACACTTCGGTGCGCCGCACTCATCAGGATCGTATGGCGGAGGCCTTTCGGGATGCCGACCGGATTACGTTTTACAAACTGCATCGCGGCGATTCCCTGCAAGCCGACAATAGGCTGAATCTGGAACGGATCGTTTCGGAACTTGCGGATCGGAATAAAAAGGCATCTCTCGTCAAAAGCCTGGAGCGGATTGTGGAGCATGCCGTTGCGTCGGCACGCCCCGGAGATATTGTTCTGGTTATGAGCCAGGGAGCTTTCGGCGGAATTCAGCAGAGGATTGCCGAAATCCTGGATAGCCATGAGTAGGGTTCGCTTTCCGCAAGGTTTCGAAAGAGAACATCCGAACCTGGCCCGGGCCTTCAGGCAACATTGGGACACGCCGCTTGAGGAGTATGCAAAACGTCTGTTTCGCAAAAAAAGATTTCCTATCGAACCGGAGCTTATCTCCTCGTTCAAGGAGGAGTGGCGGGAAGTCGGCCTCGCGGAAAACCGGATAGCGGCCGCATCCCGGCAACTGAGCGAATCCAGTGTGATACAGACCTCCCATCATATCGCTCCCACCTGCGGACCCACATTTTCCACTGTCGATCTGATCTCTCTATCGGGACTTTCCGTTTCCGACTATTATTTGATCGGGGCCAGCTCCGGCGTCGCATTTTCGAACCCTGCCTGGAGCGGCGCGCTTTGTTATGGAGAACTTTCCATTTCCCATCTATTGGAAAAATCCTCCCGCGTCTATTATAGGACGCAAAGAGCCGAAAGAGAGCGGCGCAATCACGGCAGGCAGGAGCTTCGCCTATCGTTGATACCGTCTGGACAGCGCGACCGACTGGTCTACGGAACGAAACTCACGTCATTCCAATCCGACCTTTACGCAAGCTTCAGCCCGAAGCTGAAAAGCATCCTGCATGAATTCGGCAAAGAGGAATCCTACTCCCGCTGGGCGGCCAAAACCTGCGCCCGCATCCAGAACCATGCATTCGATACGGACAGAATCGTCATTTTCGATATCAATCAAGCGATCAAAAGATATCTGCTCAAAATATTGGCAAACGGCAAAGAGCACCCCGTCAAACGAATCCTCTTCGACAAAAACGTATCCGATAAAATTCGGAGGGCCTTTCCCTTTTCGACTCCCTTTTTGGGACACTATCGGGGGAAAAAATCGGACAAAGTCGATAGACTGTTTTAGGAGGAAAACAGGCTCGTTGGCAAAAAAGAGACCTATCCGATAGATTCAGCCGAAAAACTGCATCGACTGATCGAGCAGGAGCAGTTGTGTCCGGGACTGTTTATCGTCTTTTTCGTACTCAGGTTTCTAAACGGAATCCGATGTTTGGGTTCCTTCAATCAAATCGAATATCTGGAGGAGTTCCGCCGGACTTGGCAAAGTCTGGACCTCGAATGGAATATGGACCTCGAACCGGACAACATGCATATGCTGACGACCGGCCGGATCAAGATCGACGGCAAACCGATCTGGCCGCTGGATCTATTTTTCAAAGGCGAACGAATCCCGGTGCGGAGCTTTCAAACTACGAGACTAGGCGATTTCTGGCAGCCTATTGTAGAGGAACTTTCCAAGTAGCGCCGCGAAAAAAGGTCGGCCGAATCCAACTGTTCGGTCGGGAGTGCTTTTTTTATGTTGGTTTGATGTATGAAACGATGTCGAGCCCCGCTACCTTGCCGAATTCGTCGATGTTATCCGTCAGCACGGCGCAACCGTGAAATAAAGCTGTTGCCGCAATGATTAAATCGTGTGCCCCAATCATTTTTTCATGCTTGGCAAGTGTTGCAAATAGGCCAGCATGTACTCTTGCCACCTCCCTATCAAACCCCAGAACAGGCACTCTTCCTAAAATGGACTCGACAAAGGCTGAACGGCGAGCCCTCTTTGCTTCGCTATTGGCATAATGGACTCCAACCAACAGCTCAGAAACCGTAACGGAACTGATATATACGCTGCCGTACTCTTCCCATTGCGAAAAATCTATCGGAGATCCCGATCGTTCCGAATATAGAAAAACGTTCGTGTCTAACATGAATCCCATACGTTTTTCTCCAAGGGAATACTGTTTCGAATCTCCTCGACATCCTTTGCAAAAGATTCTGCATCCTCTTCCAGGGAGGGAAGTTCCGAAAACAACGTATTTAGATCTTTCACTTTTACCGGAGATTGAGAGGAAACCGGGGATATTCGAGCAATCACCCTGTTTCCTCGTTCCAATTCTACACTCACGCCTTGGTAAAACACTCGGTTAAGTAGATCGGAAAATTGGCGTACCGCTTGTGTTACACTTATGCGCTCCATGACCTCTCCTGACTTTGAATGATAGCTATCCTAAAAACATATAATATGATTATCGTTCAATTCATATAGACTACTGTAAAGGATTTATATGGAAATCGTTTCGAAAATCCTTCCCAGATCGCGGACCAAAGTAAATTTGACGATACATCATATTTGATATATCTTTTTTGTATGAATGGAAAGCAAACGATCAAAATACTGGAGAAAAACGGCTGGCGGGTTCTTCGTATCAATGGCAGCCATTATCGTTTGGGAAAAGGGGACCGAAGAACGACGGTGCCGGTTCATGGAAAACGCGATCTTGGAGCCGGGCTGACTGGCGCAATCGAAAGACAGACGGGAGTAAAATTGAAATGAAAGCTCTATATCCGGCAAAAATAGAAAAGGACGAAAGCGGAATGCTTTTCGTACGTTTCCCCCATCTCGACGAGGCCATCACCGAAGGGAAAACCTTGGAGGAGGCATTGTTCAACGCGCAGGAGGTATTGACCTTAACTCTCGAATCGCGCCTTTTGGAAGACAGGGGGATCCCGGCGCCGGAAGAGATTGCGGGGAAAGGCGTCTACTATATAGCGCCGGCAGCCAGGGTGCAGTCCGCTCTACTGATTCATCGCAGCCGGGGCGACCGCAGCCTGGCGGAATTGGCTAGGTTCCTGGGAACATCCTGGCCCGCCGCCCGCCGTCTGGAAAATCCCCGGCATTCGCCGACATTGAAAATTCTGGAAAAGGCGGCGACATCGCTCGGCAAAAAGCTGGTGATCAGCTTCGAGTAGACCGTTACGGAAAAAGGAAGGATCCGCCTGCCTTGAGAACCTTGCCTCGATCATTGGGACCTAATCTAAGGTCATTTTTGAAATTTGTTAAATTTCAAAAATGAGTTAAAAAACAGTATTTAAATAAAAATATAGCTCAATTTAAGGTAATAAATATTTATAAATCAAACTGTTAACTTGGTCCGACCCTAATACACTGCCCCAATACATCTAATACCGCTTTCCTTCCGACTTATTTTTTACCTTTTTATCCCCAATAGCGAAAAAAAAGAAAATAGGGTTGAGCTAATTTCAAAACGGTATAATAATTATACCCATGAAATTTGAATATGATCCGAAAAAGAGCGAACGAAACAAAATAAAACATGACATCTCTTTTGAAGAAGCAAAAGAGATATGGGAAGATGCCTTTCGGATAGAGTTTCCTGCCAGAAGCATTGACGAGAAAAGATACGCCGTAATGGGAACGGTAGCAAAAAAGTTGTATATTGCCATTATTACCCATAGGAGCGGTTCGATAAGAATCATTTCGGTAAGGAGGGCTAGGAAAAATGAAGAGAAGCAGTATTACCGCTAAAAGATTTGATGAAATCTTCGACACGGGAGAGGAGGATATCACTCCCTACCTTGATTTGAGCAAAGGAAAAAGAGCGGGATTGGAGCAAAAAAGAGTGAATGTCGATTTTCCCAAATGGATAGTCGAAGCGTTGGATCGTGAAGCAGCCAGAATAGGCGTTACCAGACAATCGATCATAAAAACCTGGGTCGCCGATCGCCTGACAACTTCCTTGGATTGATCCATGGGGAGTTGTCAACGTGCGATGTCCCCTTCGGGGGCTGACCCTAATACATCTAATACCTCCAAATTTGACCCTCCTAACAAAACCGTATACTACGTTAGTATAGTTTTAAGGGTTTATTTCCTGTCACAACACAGATATCAGCAAACAAGTTATGGGAAGTCGACAAGTACAAAAGAAGACCTTCAGCATCGAGCTTCGGAATGTGGAGGATATGGAAGCCTTTGTCGCCCCAAGAAAACAAACTGCCTTCGTAAACAAGGCAATCAGAAAGTCATTGGATCAGATGAAGAAGGAAAAGCAGAAGAACAAAGCAATACAGGCTTTGAAAGAACTATCGAAAATGAGATCGGATGCCGATAAAAGCGATGGTAAAAGCTCCGTCGAACTCGTTCGAGAAATCAGGCATGAGAGGGTAGACAGACTGCTTGCCGATATAAACAAAACATAAACGAAAATGAATAAAGCAGTGGTTGTAGATTCCAACGTCTTTGCCAAGCTTTTTCTCAAAGAGGAGGATTCGGAACAGGCAGAGAATTTTATGTATAATTGCCTCAAGGAGGAAATTAGGATTCTAGTTCCTTCCCTCTTTCTTTACGAGATTATCTACATATCCCAAAAGAGAAATAAAAATCCGAGAAGAGTTCAAGAATGTTTACATGCTCAGACAAACATCGAATACAGGGAACTAACACCGGAGCTAGTGGATAAATCTCTGGAACTTATCGAGCAGTCGACCCATCCAAAAACGGGTTTTCCTTCCTTTTATGACGCAAGCTATCACGCTTTAGCCATACTGAACGATTGCGACTTCATTACAGCGGACAAGAGGCACTACGAGAAAACAAAAAACCTTGGCAATATCAAGTTGTTTTGCCGAGTAGACTAAAGCCGTCGCCGATTTTCGCTCCCCTGAGGACGGGTCGCGCTCGTTTTCCAATAATCAATAAATTAGGGTCGGACCTAGTTATCATACTAATATTATTTAATTTCTATGTAAATATTAAGCAATATTATATCTTAAAACTTATATTTTTAGGTATAAAATTGAATCTTAA
>CAZLTI010000012.1:0-26548 GCA_964562335.1 uncultured Pseudomonadota bacterium
CGTTTCGCTTTCCTCCGGTATCGTGCCGAAGTCGGTCCGAATAAAAATTCCTCCGAACCGCGAATCTTCCGACAGGTAGAAGAGAGGGTAGTCCCTGTGTCGAAGGGCTTGATCGCGCAATTTCTCCCGGTCCGATTCCGTTCCAGGAATTGCCTCTCCGACAAAATCGCGGGAAACCAGGCCATCCTCCCCCACCTCCAAATAGCTGACATTGATTAGCGATTTTGTCTCGACAATATGCTCCAGCATCGATTCCCCGCCATCCTCCGGTTCCGCCGTTATTTCGAAGAGAACATCGTGAATCCTCTTCAACGCGCCCAGGGATTTTTCGGAAAACACATCGCCGTCTTTCGCCCTGTAGACCAGATAGATATTGTCGTCGCCGCCGAACGTCTCCTTCAGTCTTTCGTAGACCAGCTTGGCGGGATCGTTTTCCTGAAACATCGACTCCAACGTCATATCCAGCCTCAATTGGCTCAATCCCGCAATCACCCCGGCAGAGAGCAAAAGAAGCCCCGCCCACAGCTTGCGGCGATGACTGCGGACGAAGTCCGGAACCTTTTCGAACTGTGCGCCTAATTTGCTTCCATCCATTTTTTCTCCAAAATCAATTGATAGACAGGCCGGTCGATTTTACGACCGTCGAACGGAGGGGCGTCGGTCGGTCAACACAAACTATGAAACTGGATAGAACACCGTCAAGAGAGGAACCGCGAGGCTGTCCGTTCCGCCCCATCCCGAATCGGTCGGCCTCTCCTTTTTTTCAGTGTACAATTTTGGTTTGTCCGGTGTACTTTTTCCCTTTGAAAACTCACTGGAAACCGACCCCTTTTCGCCGCAACCCAGTCAATCTCCACAGCAATCCAATCGATCGATAAGGAGGATTCAAGATGACGACCGGACTGACCCTGCTCGAAAACTACGGAAAAATGAAAAACTGGATTGGAGGAAAGCTCTCCGAACCCGCCGCCCGGAACTACAAAAACATCTACTGCCCCTATACGGGAGAGGTCGTGGGAGAGTATCCGCAAGGAACCGGGGCGGATGTCGACCAAGCTGTCGAAAGCGCTCGGACCGCCTTTCCCGGCTGGGCGGAAGTGAACGTGAAGGACCGCGCGCAGGTAATGTTCAAGTTGAAAACGCTGCTGGAAAGAGACTTCGACGAACTGTCGAACCTGGCCGCCATGGAAAGCGGAAAGACCCTCGCCGAAGCGAGAGCCAGCATAGACAAGGGAATCGAACTGGTGGAATACGGCGCATCGATGCCCGCCAAAATTCCCTCCGACTACCTGGAGGTCAGCGAAGGAGTCACCTGCCGGCTGACGCGGGAACCGCACGGAGTGGTCGCATCCATCACACCCTTCAATTTCCCCATGATGGTTCCGCTTTGGACGGTTCCGATCGCGCTGACGGCAGGCAACTGCATGGTGATGAAACCTTCCGAGCAGGTTCCCCTATCCGCCATGCGCCTGGGAGAGCTGCTGCAGGAAGCGGGTCTGCCGGACGGCGCCTTCAACATCGTTAACGGCGATGTCGAAGTGGTGCGGGAACTTTGCAGGCACCCCACCATCAAGGCCCTCAGTTTCGTCGGTTCCACCAAAGTGGCCAAGATCGTCTACGAGTCGGCCACACGCACATACAAGCAGGTGACGGCTCTCGGCGGAGCGAAGAACTATCTCACCTGCCTACCCGATGCCGACATGAGCTACGCACCCGCTCAGATCGTCAACTCCGCCATGGGTTGCGCCGGACAGAGATGCATGGCGACCAACGTGATGATAGCGGTCGGCGACTGCGACCACGTAATCGAAAAAATGGTGGAGTATGCCAAATCGATAAGACTGGGTGTCGATATGGGAGCCATCATCAACAAAGAGAGTGTCGCTAGAATCGAAGGATACATAACGCAGGCGGAAAAAATGGGCGGCGAAATTTTGGTGGACGGCCGCGGCGCCAGCCCCGACGTGCTGCCCGGATCGTCAAACGGCTATTGGGTAGGACCTACGCTAATCGACAGAGCGACGCCCGACATGCCAGCAGCCTGCGACGAGATATTCGGACCGGTCCTGACGATTCTGCGCGTGAAGAGCATAACCGAGGCAATGGAAATCGAGAATCGGACCCCCTACGGCAACCAGGCCTCCGTGTTTACCTGTTCCGGCGCTCAGGCGGAATACGTTACGAAACATGCCAGCGCGGGAATGGTCGGCGTCAATATCGGCGTTCCGGTACCGAGAGAACCCTTCTCTTTCGGAGGATGGAACGAGTCCCGCTTCGGAGCGAACGACCTGACCGGAGAGGACGGCATTCGATTTTGGACAAGGAACAAAAAGGTGACCACCAAATGGATCACGCAGGCCAATCCCAATTGGATGAGCTAGCGCAGATCCGTCAACCTCAAATCGGGTAGAAAAAATGCCAAGAAACATCGTCAGCGGACTGATTCAATGCAAAAATCCCCTTAACGACGAAAGCAGGCCGGTCGCCGAGATCCAGAAGGCCGCGTTCGACCATCACATTCCCTTCATCGACGAGGCGGGAAAGAAAGGCGTCCAGATACTCTGCCTCCAGGAGATCTTCAACGGCCCCTACTTTTGTCCCTCCCAGGATCCCAGGTGGTACGATGCGGCCGAACCCGTACCCGGACCGACGGTCGAAGCGCTGATCCCATACGCCAAAAAGTACGAAATGGCGATGGTGATCCCCGTCTACGAGCGCGTGGATGCCGGGGTCTACTACAATACGGCCGCCGTAGTGGATGCGGACGGAAGCTACCTGGGCAAATTCAGAAAAAAGCACATTCCCCATACCAGCGGATTCTGGGAGAAGTTCTTCTTCAAACCGGGAGACGCCTCCTATCCCGTCTTTCAGACGCGCTATGCCAAAATCGGCGTCTACATCTGCTACGACCGCCACTTTCCCGAAGGCGCGAGAATACTGGGGCTCAACGGCGCCGAAATCGTCTACAACCCCTCCGCTACGGTTGCGGGACTCAGCCAGTATCTTTGGAAGTTGGAACAGCCCGCCCATGCCGTCGCCAACGGCTACTACATGGGCTGCATCAACCGAGTGGGCGTGGAACCTCCGTGGAATATCGGGCGGTTTTACGGCAGCAGCTATCACGTCGACCCCAGGGGACAAATCGTCGATTGCGCCTCGGAGGACAAAGACGAACTGCTTGTATCCACCCTCGATCTGGATATGATTGAAGAGGTCCGAAAGGTGTGGCAGTTTTTCCGCGACCGGCGTCCGGAAACCTACGAGAAAATGCTCGAAATCTAGAGCGCTGCCGAACCGAACTCCCCAATGCGCCGCAGAAGCGGGATATCGGGACACACCGTCCCTAAACCTTGCGCTTGACAAAGAGGACACTATGACAAGTCTTTGCATCAAAAACGGAGAGATCGTCACCGCCGTGGACCGGTTCGAGTCCGATGTCTATATCGAAGAGGGAACGATCAGGGCCGTTGGCAGGAATCTGGACTGCTCCGCAGACCGCACCATCGACGCCAAGGGGCACTATCTGTTTCCCGGCGCTATCGATGTGCACACCCATCTGGAGCTTCCCTTTATGGGAGAGATCTCCACCGACGATTTCGAATCCGGCACCGCTGCGGGAATCGCCGGCGGGACGACCTCCCTAATCGACTTTGTGGTTCCCGGCAAGGGACAGTCCCTGATTGAAGCCCTGAAAGGCTGGAAACGGAAGGCGCAAAAGGCCGTTTCCGACTATGGATTCCATATGGCGATCACATGGTTCGGCGAGCAGGTGGAGAGAGAAATGGCCCAATGCGTTCGGGAGGGGGTGACCTCCTTCAAGGCGTTTATGGCATACAAGGGCGCCATTATGGTGGACGACGGAGAGCTGATGTCCATACTGAAGACCGCCAAAGCATTGGGAGCGCTCGTGTCGGCCCATTGCGAAAACGGAGAGATCGTAGCGGAACTGCAAAACGAATTGGCGGCGAAGGGCAAGCTGTCTCCCATGTATCACGAGAAGTCCAGACCCTCCTACGTGGAGGGAGAGGCCACCCATCGATTCACCGTATTGGCCAAAGCCGTAAACGTGCCCGTCTACGTAGTGCACGTAAGCTGCGCGGAAGCTGCGGAAGCGATAGCCGCAGCGCGGTCGAGAGGACAGGCGGTGTATGGCGAGACCTGCCCGCAATACCTACTGCTGGACGATTCGGTCTACCAAAAGTCGGACTTTGCCGGAGCCTCCTACGTGATGAGTCCACCGATACGGCCCAAGGGACACGCGGAAGCGCTCTGGGGCGCCCTGAAATCGGGACAGCTGCAAACTGTCGCCACCGATCACTGCCCCTTCCATCTGAAAGGACAGAAGGAGATGGGCAGGGACGACTTCAGAAAAATCCCCAACGGCGGAGCCGGAATCGAAAACCGGCTGGCTCTGCTGTATACCTACGGCGTGTTGAAAAACAGGATCGGCATCCACCAGTTGGTGGATATCCTGTCCACTCGTCCCGCCCAGCTGTTCGGCATGTATCCGCAAAAGGGAGCCATTCGGGTGGGTTCCGATGCGGATATCGTAGTCTGGGACCCCGAACCGGAAAACGTCATCTCGGCCAAAACGCACCACCATCGCAACGATACCAGCCTATACGAGGGATTCAAAACGAAAGGAGCTCCCACTTGGGTTGTCGTGGACGGCAGGGTACAGTTCGACGAGGGGCGTTTGAACGTCGAACCGGGAGCGGGGAAATTCATCGCCCGCCAATCCGTCGTCTGCCGTTGAAAACGGCAACTGCCTTTCAAACAACGAACCGCCCCTATCGGAAAAAACAGGGCGGCACACAACGGAGAACCGATTGTGGGGTATCGCCGACAAATTCGGAAAAATGGAGCCGGGATTCGATCTCGCAGAGCGATCGAAGAGGCGGACCGCTGCCTGCTCTGCCACGATCCCCCGTGCTCCAGGGGATGTCCGGCGGAAACCGATCCGGGAGCCTTCATTAGAAAGCTGCGGTTTCGGAATATCACCGGTGCCATCCGCACGATCAAAGAGAACAACATCCTGGGAGGGGCTTGCGGCATTCTCTGCCCCGTGGAGAGACTCTGCGAAAGGGAGTGCAGCGCCCGCATGATGTCCGACGGTAGGCCGAACGGATCCGCCGATGCGATTCGAATAGGCAAAATCCAGCGCTTTCTGGTCGAGCACGCCTGGGAAAGAGGCTTCGAGGTTTTCGCCAAACCGGTGCCGAACGGCCGAAAGGTTGCCGTCGTCGGCTCCGGTCCCAGCGGACTGAGCTGCGCCGCAGAACTTGCCAAAGAGGGATATGCGGTTACCGTATTCGAAACAAAACCGGAACCGGGCGGGGTTCTTCGCTACGGAGTGACCTCCTTCCGCTTTTCCCAGGATTTTTTGGAAAGAGAGATGGAGGATATCCGGTCGCTTGGCGTCGATTTCCGATGCAATACGCGCATCCAAAACCGGGCAGGGGCGGAAGATCTTCTCCGGCAGGGCTACGAAGCCGTCTATCTGGCGCCGGGACTATGGAGAGCGGCCCGGCTCAACCGGAACCAACCGGACATCGAAGGCCTCTTTCATTCCGTGGACTACCTTTCGGCTTTGCGGGACGGACGTTTGGAGGAGACGATCCGGCAGATTCGAGGCCGGTCGGTCGCCGTGATCGGCGGCGGAGCCGTAGCTATGGACTGCGTGGCTTCGGCCATTCGGATGGAAGCCAAGGATGTCTATGTCGTCTATCGCAGATCGTTTTTGCAAATGCCCGTCGAAAAGGCGGAGCGACTGGACTGCCTGGAGGAGGGCGCCCATTTTCTGTTGCTCAATCAGCCCGTCGACTACGAAACCGATGCGGACAACCGAATAAGGGGCATCAGGTTGATACGCACCCGTTTGGGAGAACCGGACCTTTCGGGAAGGCGAAGACCGGAACCGATCAAAGGATCGGAATGGACGCTGAATATCGACATCGTCGTGGAGGCGATCGGCAACAGGGCGGAGTCGGAATCCACCGAGTGGTATCCAAACGTCGAGGTAAACGGCAACGGGCTGATTAAAACCAATCCGAAGACCGGGGAGACCTCCGCGAGAGGAATTTTCGCCGGAGGGGACATCGTCAGGGGACCGTCGCTTGTGGTAAACGCCGTTCAGGACGGCAAAATCGCCGCACGTGCGATTCGCAAATATCTGGCCCGATAAAAAGGAGGCATTATGCCGCAGGCAAAAATCGACCTCTCCATCGAGTTTTGTGGAGTGAAATTCAACAACCCCTTTCTGCTCTCCTCTTCGCCCGTATCCAACAGCGCCGAAATGGTGGAAAGATCCTACGAGGCCGGCTGGAGCGGAGTCGTGTTCAAAACGCTCAATTCCGACCGCATCCCCGTCGTTCATCCCTCTCCCCGCATGAACTCCTACGACTACGGAACGAAACGCATGGTGGGAGTGCAAAATGTGGAGCAGATATCGGACCGTCCGTTGAAAGACAACCTTCTGGACTTTCTCTATCTGAAGAAGAGATATCCGGATCGCGTCCTGATATCCAGCATCATGGGCTTCTCCAACGACGAATGGCACTACCTGGCAAAGATATCCGAAGATAACGGAGCGGACATGCTGGAGCTCAACTTCTCCTGTCCTCACATGTGCGTGGAGGGAACGGGCCATCATGTCGGCAAGGCCTTCGATTTGATCGAAAAATTTACGGAGACGGCAAAAAGGACCGTCTCCATTCCGGTCATTGCCAAAATGACCCCGAACATCACCGATATGAACGAACCGGCGATTCATGCCAAACGGGGAGGAGCGGACGCAATTTCGGCAATCAATACCGTTAGCGGCATTTCGGAGATCGAATTGGAGGGCCTCGTGCCAAAGCCAAACGTTTTCGGCATCGGAGCCGTCAGCGGAACTTCGGGACCGGCAATCAAACCGATCGGCCTGCACTTCGTCGCCGATATGGCAAAAAACGAAGAGCTGGGTCTGCCCCTATCGGGTATCGGCGGCATCGAAACCTGGATCGACGCTCTGGAGTATATCCTCCTGGGCTGTTCGACCGTTCAGGTGACCACCGGCATCATGCACTACGGATATCGGATCGTCGAGGATATGATCGAAGGACTTTCCGACTTTTTGAGGGAGAGAGACATTTTCAGCGTGCGGAATTTGGTCGGCAGAGCCTTGCCCAATCTGACGACAACCGACCGGTTCGATCTGGACCGGCAGGGAATCGCCCGATACGACATGGAACGCTGCGTCGGCTGCGGGCAATGTCTCATCGTCTGCGACGATGCGGGCGGCCAGGCGCTGGAGTGGGACGGTGCCAAACGGCGGCCCAGGCTGATAGAGGACAAGTGCCTCAGCTGCATGCTCTGCAGTTTCGTCTGTCCGGTGAACGATCTGATCACCTTCAAGGAGATGCCCGCCGCATGGAACAGACGCATGACCGCAGTGAAAGAGTCCGATCTGGCCTCCGAGCTACAATACTCCCCCTACCGAATAAAGGGGGGGTAATCGTTTACGGTTTTTTTCAGGAGCATTTACAGTCGAGGCGATTTCGGCCCGTTTTTGACCGAAACGGATGCCTACTCGCACGAACGTTTTTCTCTGTTTAACCTTCGGTTTTTGGAGGAATCAAAATATGGCAGATTCGACAACCGCCGAAAGTCGGCATTGGATCGTATATCCGATCGGCAGCAGACCGGAATGGCCGAAAGCCATTCTACTCGGAATTCAACAATATCTGACAATGTTCGGAGCTACGGTATTGATTCCGTTCATTATCGGGGGAGCGATGAAACTGCCCGGAGAACAGATGGCCCTGTTGATTTCGACAATCTTTTTCGCGTCGGGGATCTGCACGCTGATTCAGCAGTCGCCGCTCGGCAACCGCCTTCCGGTGATTCAGGGCGGTACCTTTTCGTTTCTGGGTCCAACGTTCGCCATCATCGGAATGGTAGCGGCCAAGAAAATATCCGGCGATCTTCCGCTCTGGCAGCTCCAAATCCAGGAGGTTGCGGGAGCCATCATGATCGCCTCCCTGGTGGAGATCGTATTGGGCTATACGGGCATTATGGGACACGTGAAAAAAATCATCAGCCCGGTCGTCATCGGCCCTACGATCGCTATGATCGGCTTGGCTCTTTTCAGCATCGGCGCGCCCTGGATGGCGGGGAATTGGATCATCTCGCTGACCACTCTCATCGCCCTGATCCTCTATTCTCAGGTTTTTTCCCACAAATCCAAAGTGTTTATGCTGTTTCCGGTTCTTTTGGCGATCGGCACAGGCTGGATACTGGCATTCCTGGGCACGGTCTTAGGAATCATTCCGGAAGGAAACACCGCCTATCTGAAGACGGATCTGATTGCTTCTGCCGCCTGGTTCAGCTTCGCACCCATGATGCCGTTTAAGTGGGGATTTCCCGATCTTGGCAGCACGACGCTATGGGCGGGGGTTTTCGGTATGCTTGCGGGCTATCTGGCCTCCATGATCGAATCGATTGGAGACTACTATGCATGCGCCCGCATATCGGAAGCGCCGGTGCCCACCAGCAAAATGATCTCCCGCGGACTGGGTGCGGAGGGATTGGGCTGCTTCATAGCGGGCATTTTGCAGACGTGCAACGGAACCACAACCTATTCCGAGAACATCGGTTCCATCGGCCTGACCAAAGTGGCCAGCCGTCGCGTTGTGCGCTGCGGAGCCCTCGTCATGCTGATCATTCCCGTCGTAGGCAAGTTCGGCGCCATTTTGGCCACGCTTCCGCAGCCGGTCGTCGGTGCGATGTTTATGGGGCTGTTCGGAATGATTGCTTCCGTGGGGCTTTCCAATTTGCAGATCGTCAACCTGAACAACTCCCGAAATCTGTTTATCATCGGCATCTCGTTTTTTGCCGGACTCAGCGTTCCCTACCATTTCAACCCGATGCTTTCTGCAGGGGCGGTTCCGATCAATTGGAGCGGAGGCGGGCAGTTCGTCGAAGTGCTTGGCAACATCCTGCAGGCGATTCTGACCACCGGTATGGCCGTCACCGCTATCGTCGGCATCGTGCTGGACAACCTGCTGCCAGGCGCCACTCGCGCCGAACGGGGTCTGGAAGTATGGGAAAAGGAGGCCTCCGAAGAGGCGTGGGAAAAGGCGGAAGAGGCATGGGCCGGTATGCGGGAAGGAGAAATGAGACCCGTTTAGCCTTTTTTTTAGTTTCACCTCTCCTCCTCCGGAAAAGCCGCTCGCTTTTCCGGAGGAGACTTGGCGGCTCCCTTCGCCGACGAATCTCCGATCAAACGAAAGACCGTGTTCAAAGCCCTGCAATTCGCCATCTACGCTCTGATGCTACTGGTCGGACTGGTAGCGATGTACACGCTGCTGAACGCCGGCAATCCCGACAGCCTGATCAGACCCTACCTGCCCAATCCGCTGCACGACGTTTACCTGGCCGTGGCCACGTCCCTCTTTGTGTTTGTGCTCGGTTTTTTCGTCTTCTTTTTTCGCGATGTCGAAGGCTTCCGGCAGCTTGTCGAAATGAACAGAAACAAGATACAAGCCATGTTGGAAAAGGGGAGCGGCAAGGAGGAAATCGCCGATTCCATACTGGCCTCGATGGGAAGCCGCAGCGGATACCGGCACAACTTGGCAAGAAAAAAGCTGCTGATCCACCTGGCAAAATTTCAAACCCGAAATTCGCCGCATTGATCGCTCGACCGTTACCGCACGGCTTGCCGAAGTTCCCTTCCGTCCGGAAGAGAGGAGTTCATCCGATAACAGGACAAAAATGGATCCGCAACGAAGCGAACTGGCCAAAATGATCGATCATTCCCTTTTGCATCCCACTTTGACCGATAGGGAGCTGAGGGAAGGCTGCCGAATCGCGAGGCTATACGACGTGGCATCCGTCTGCATCAAACCCTATGCAGTCGGTCTGGCAAAAGAGGCTCTGGAAGGAAGTGGCGTGCTAGTCGGTTCGGTCGTCGGCTTTCCTCACGGAAACAGTTCGGTCGAGATCAAAACCGCAGAGACGCGGGATATCTGCGAAAAGGGAGCGGTCGAGGTCGATGCAGTAGTCAATATCGGGAAAGCGCTTGGCGGCGACTGGCAGTATGTTCGCGACGAGATCGCACGGATCAACGATACGGCCCTCTCCTACTCCGCAATTACGAAAGTGATATTCGAAAACGACTATCTGCAGGAGGAGCACATCGTAAAGCTTTGCGAAATCTGCAACGAAGTGGATGTCGCGTTCGTAAAAACCTCTTCCGGTTACGGTTTCACAAAACAGGAAAACGGCATGTACAGCTACAGGGGAGCCACATCGTCGCATCTGAAGCTTATGAGACTGTACGCAAACGGCCATATTGGAGTCAAAGCGGCCGGCGGCGTGCGGACGCTCGACGACCTTCTTCGCGTCAAATCGCTGGGAGTTGCCAGGGTAGGCGCCACCGCGACGGCAGACATACTGGACGAGGCTCGAAACCGCTTCTCGTCGATTTCTCCTTTGCAATGAGAAGATAGATTTGACTTTGGGTGTCGTTTGGCGTACAATGGGTGCATATTTTCTAACAATTTCCCAATGACCGATATGACACGAGCGGCACGTATCAGTTCCCGTATCGATGCGGAATTGAAGCGCAAAGCGGATTCCATTCTTTCTCGGATCGGGATCAAGCCTTCGCAGGCAATCAATATGTTCTACAGTCAAATCGTCAGGCAGGGCGGCATTCCCTTCGAACTCAAGATTCCGAACGAAGAAACCGTTGCCGCCTTGAACGAAGACGTAAGCGAACAAAAGACGTTTCATTCTGCGGAAACGTTTATGGCAGACTTGGATTCCGACAGTGAGGAATGAGAGCAATAATGAGTACGAACGCTTTCAGAAAGGACTCTTCGGGTTTTGCCGGACTACGGCGGACTCCGCTCTGCATGCGGCTGTCGGAGGGATCTTTTACGAGGTGAGAAACTGAATGTGCTCCTTATTCTTGATATCGATTTTCATGGTGGACTTCTTTTCCTCCTTTTTAGCGGCGTCGGCGGGAGGCTGGCGCTTCGGCACCACCTTCGAATGCCGAGGCGACTCGGCGGGAGTGGGAACCGCCGACCGCAGCCGATTGCGCGCCAGGCGGTTGTCCGATCCGGAAAGCAGCTCCTTGAAGTTGATTTCCAGTTGCTCCATCTCCTTGCAAAGCATACTCAGAATGTTGACGCTGTCCTCGTCCTTGTCCCGATTGACGGAAAAGTAGCCTGCCGGATGCATCTGATCCAACTTTTTGGCGAGTCTCTTTTGAATCGGAACGAGGGCCGCCTTTGAGATTTCGGGTGCCTGCTGTAGCCGTAAAACCTCCAGTACGAACTTCACCAACGTATCCCTTTTGAGCACGTCGACGGAGAGGTAGTTCAAAAACCGCTTGTAGCTCTCCGCCAGAAAATCGGGCACTCTCAAAATGCAACTGATCGGTTTTACCGCATCCAAGGAAAGAATCTCTACATTGCAGTCGCTTTCGTTCCGGTTGTTTATTTTCAGTATCACATCGAACGCCAACCGGAGAAATTCGATCAGGTTGCTTCCCATGCTCAACGTCAGATCGACATCGTCGGGCAGATGATAGCGGACCTCCACCGAGTTGCATCCCGGTTTTAGGACCTCTTTGTTCTTCGTGGTGAGGATTCTCGACACGGCCAGGTACTTTTCCAGGTAGGCATCCCAACCAATGCCGACCCGGTCGATCTCCAAAATAAAGGAGACCAGCACCCGATTGTTTACGACCGACTTTTCGTATTTGTAGAGTTCCCAGTGCTTTTGCAGCAGCTCGTAAATCGCATCGGACACCTTTTTCAGCGACTTCAAATCGTTGAGAAAGTCCTGCGAATAGTCCCGCTTCTCGATAAACTGCTCAAGCTTGATGTTCTCCGCCAAAAACTGCCGCTTGACCGCCTCGATTTTTTCACAGTATTCGGCCTGGAATAGCCGCGGGCGGATCTTCTCCTGCAAAAAAGCGTCGAGCGTATGGTTCTCGATCTCGGATCCCAGATTCGATAAAAACTCGTTGCAAAGGGAGGTATAGAATCCGAACGTCTTTTTCATCAGTTCGAAAAACCCTTCGCAAATAGGAATGGTCGAGATAAATTGTGCCCGAAAATCGAGAAGTATCACGTCTGCCTCAAAAAACGAATCGGGGTAGAGGAATCGGAATGGAAACAAAACGGACCGAACCGGGTGCAACCGGAACAGTCAACCTTCAGTTTACCAGTTCGGTTTCCGAAAAGAAATAGGCAATTTCGCTTTTGGCCGTTTCGGGAGCGTCCGAACCGTGCACCGTATTTTCGCCGACCGAAAGAGCATGGTCCCTTCTAATCGTGCCGAGATCGGCTTCCGCAGGATTTGTGGCGCCCATGATTTCTCTGTTTTTGCCGATGGCGTTTTCCCCCTCCAATACGGAAATCACTACGGGACCTCCGGACATGAAGGTTGTCAGTTCGTCGAAAAACGGGCGCTCCTTGTGAACCGCGTAGAAGCCTTCCGCCTCCTTTTTGCTGAGGTGGATCATTTTCAGGGCGGCCAGTTTCAAACCGGCCGCTTCGAACCGTCCAAGTATGTCGCCGACAATGCCCTTTTTGACGCCGTCGGGTTTGACGATCGATAACGTTCTTTCAACTGCCATTTTCTCCTCTGATAATAAACCGTCCGTTTTCAATAGTGGGGAACGTCCTCATAAGAGAGAGTTCTCGCGATAGCCGAAAAATGGCGGACCGTTTCGGGTAGAATCCGTCAGTCGTACTGCCAGATACCGGCTTTGTCCTGCCGCGCAAGAGCTTGCGCTTTGGAGAACTCCCCGTCGAGAGGGGAGCGGCCTCCGTCGATAAAGTAGTAGCTCAATCCTCGGCGGACCATCCATAGGTTGATGTTGCGGAGCCGATCGCCCCGTTTTGTCTCGATCACGCGTTACAGGGTTGCCCGAAATCTTGCGGAGCGCTCTTTGTACTCGATATCCGCCAGGATCGGCTGCTTGAGAAGCTGCCTCTCCAGCATCTTTTTCACGTACTCCTGCCATCGCTTGCGGAAGCTTCCGTCTCTGGGACCCATGGATTTCGGCGAGACAAATTTGAGGTCCAGCTTTAGTTCCTTGTCCCTGTCGTTCCGATTTCCCTTTGCCAAACTTTCCGCCAAAATCATATACACCTGACGGCTGGAAACGCGGATCCAAACGGATTTCAAATCCGATTCGATCCTCGTCACAGAACCCTGGATGCGCTGATCCCTAACGGTGCGGGGAGATTTGATCTTCAAGCTGGAAGCGCTTTTCTCCAGGTCCCGACGCGGAGAGACATACTTGTAGATTCCGCTTTTTTCGTCGAAGTATCCTCCATCCTCGTCCAGCTTTTGACACGAAAGGCAAAACAGGGAAAGCAGAGCGACAACGGTCCAGCAGAAGCGACGAAAACGAATTGTCTTGATTTTATATCGAATATGCTCCATCTTAAGCTCCTTGCCACACGCCTTTTGTAGCAAGACCTTCGCTATATTTCAAGATGAGAGATCGGAATATGTCTGCGGGAAAAGCAAAGCTTTTGATAGCAATGCCTGCGCTGGAGAAATCGGTTTTTTCCCATTCGGTGGTGCTGATGGCGGAACAGGGGAAGCCGGGATCGTTGGGATTTATCATCAACCTGCCGACAGGGACCCGTATCGAAGAGGCGCTAAAACTGATGAAAATCGATCAGCCCGTTTTCAAGGATATTCCCATACTGTTTGGAGGTCCGGTACAGACCGATTTTTTTTGGTTTATCCACTCTCCCGAAATGACGACCAAGTCGACAATAAAACTGCACGAGCAGTTCTATCTCAGTTCCGCTTTGGATATCTTCCCTTCGCTGCTACAGAAAAACGCCCCCCAAATCTTCTTTTCGGGAATCGGATATGCGGGATGGGGAGAGCAACAGCTGGAGCGGGAGATCGAAGAGGGCGTTTGGTGGCTCGGGGATTTCGATCTCGATCTGGTGTTTAAAACGGAGCACGAAAAGCAGTGGAAGGAGGCGATAAAAAGTCTTGGCGTCGATCCGGAACACCTGATCGATTTTACGAACCCGTCCGACCCGATGATCAACTGAGGTCTCGCTTCACTCCTCCCTTGTACCGAAGTCTCCGCAACGAAAATCGCACGGAAAGGCGGTTTTACGGATCGAGTTCGGTTAACCGTTCGATCTCGTCGATCTCTTTGACGATATCGCGAGAGAGGTTTTCGGTTCCCGTTTCGGTCAGCAGAAAATCGTCCTCGATGCGAATTCCCAATCCCTCCTCCGCTAGGTACAATCCCGGCTCTACGGTAACGACCGCTCCCGGCTCCAGCGGCCAGTCCAGATTGCCGACATCGTGGATATCCAGTCCGAGAAAGTGGCCGATTCTGTGGCAGCTGACCCTCTTGTGCTCGCTAGGCTCTCGAATGAGACGATAGTCGGCATAGATCTCGCCCGTAATTTCCTCTGCCGTCCGCAACAGTTCTCTCCAGGTTTTGCCGGGTTCGATTTTCGGAACGAACGCCTTCTGCACGTCCAAAACTGCCCGATAGCAATGCCTCTGCCGCTGAGAGAATTTCCCGCTCACCGGAAAGGTGCGCGTAATGTCGCCGCTGTATCCCCCATAGGCTCCTCCGGTATCGATCAATACCAGATCGCCCTCCCGCAATTCCGAACCATTTTCGGTATAGTGCAGGCAGGTCGCATTTCCGCCCCCCGCGACGATCGCATCGAATCCGGGACGAAGACACCCTTGGATCGTGTAATGGTAGCGTAGCTCCGCTTCGATCCGGTACTCCATGATTCCCGGTTTCAGCCTTCTCAACGATCTCTCCAGCGCCTCTTTGGTGATTTCGATCGATCTGCGCAACCGCTCCAGCTCTACCGGCTTTTTCTTCAGCCTTTGATAGGATGTCAGCCTGTGCAGCTTCCGAAATCCCAGTCCCGGAAGCCGTCTGGCCAAATCCTGCAGCAGCAGGTGGTTGGGGCTCAACGCCTGGGCCGGAAAGAGGTCGTTTACTTCGCAATACAGATTCTCGCGCCACTTCTGATATTTGAAAAGGGCCGGAAGAAATTCCTCCGTATAGCGAACGGCTTCTATACCGCTGAGTTCACGGGCCTTTTCTTTATTTAACATTTTTCCTTCCCACCTTTCCTTTTCCGCGTCCACCGGCGGAATAAAGAGGATGGTTTCCGGTTCTCCGCCATTTTCCGGGACCAGCAGCAAGCTGCATCCGGGGGCCTCGATTCCGGTGTAGTAGAAAAAGTCGGCATCCTGCCGAAAGGGATATTGCATATCTCCGCCTTGCACCATAACATTCGCCGAACGCATCAGAACCAGCGAGTCGGCATCCAGTTTCCGCATCAAAGCCTGGCGGTTGTCGACAAAAAAGCTGCTTGGAATGGGATCGGGTCTCATAGTCGAATATCTGTCGTGTGGAAGTCGAGTTTGCGGGCGAACCGATCAGTGGCTAAAATGTCTCAAGCCGGTAAACGCCAGGGCGACGCCCAGTTCGTTGCAGACCTCGACCGTGCGTTCGTCCCTTTTGGAACCTCCCGGTTGGACGATATGTCCGATACCGAACGAGGCGGCCTCCCTGGCGGTATCCTCAAACGGGAAAAAACCGTCGGAAGCCAGAACCATTTTCCCCACCTCCCTTTGCCACCATTTTTCAAAATCGATGGCAATGCCCAGTTTTTCATACTCTCTCCGCATATTCTCCCGCGCTTTGGCGACTGCCAGTTTCCGCATCGAATCCACCCGGTTCGGCTGTCCGGCACCCATGCCGACTACTTGAAATCGGCCCGGCGCATACTCTCGACCCAGCACGATCCCGTTCGATTTGGTGTGCTTGCACGCCACAAGCGTAAATTCGGCCAAAGCGCGAAAGGCGTCGGAAAACTTCCTTTCGGTCACCATCTCGAACTTTTCGATCAATCGGCTGTCCCGATCCTGCATCAACAGTCCTCCGGTGATGGAGCGGCAGGCCGTTGTTTCGAGTTCGGCCGTTGGCCCCACCTTCAGGAGCCGAATCGTTCCGCTTTTTTTCTTGAGGAAATCGACCGCATCCTCGTGAAACTCCGGTGCCAGAATCACTTCGACAAACTTGCCGGTCGATACCTCTTCGGGCACATATTTGCCGTTTACCACCTGATAGGAGTAGTGGGGAACGCGATCCCCCTTCAAAAACTCGGCGAATTCCATGTCGACCGGCGCATTTGTAGCTATCACGCTGCCGAAGGCGGAGATGGGGTCTCCCTCCCAGGCGCGGGCTAGGGCCTCCCCGACGGTTGAGCCGGTAGCCAACCCGCAGGGGTTGGTATGTTTTATTACCGATACGGCCGGCATCTTGGGAGAAAGATTCTTGACCGTCTCCAGTGCCGCATCGGCATCCACATAGTTGTTGTAGGACATGGCCTTGCCGTTCAGCAATTCTCCGTTTGCGGCGGAGGAGTCCCGCGAGTCGGGATTTTTGAAAAAGAGGGCCCGTTGGTGGGAGTTTTCTCCGTACCGCAGTGCCTGCCCGTTCGTATAGCTGATGTGCAGCCGTCTTTCGGACAGCATGCTTGCGCTCAAGTAGGAATCGACGGCCGCATCGTACCGGCTGGTCGTCAAAAATACCTTAACGGCCAATTCGGCTCTGGTCTTTTCGTCCACTCCCCCGGTGTCGCGAATCTGCTCCGCTACCCGAACATAGTCTTCGGGATCGATCACGACGGCAACATGCTTGTGATTTTTTGCCGCCGCCCTTACCATGGCCGGTCCGCCGATATCGATATTTTCGATGGCCATCTCCAAAGAGACATTCGGTTTTTTGACGACTTCCGCGAAGGGATACAAATTGACGACCACCAGATCGATCAGCGGAATATTGCGATCCCTTACCGCCTTCATGTGCTCCGTTTTGTCGCGGTCGGCCAGAATACCGCCATGAATCAACGGATGCAGCGTCTTCACCCTTCCTCCCAAAACCTCCGGGAATCCGGTCGCCTCCGCCACCTCCCTCGCTTCCAGTCCCGCTTTTCGAATGGCTCTGGCCGTTCCGCCCGTGCTGATTATTTCGATTTCCATCTTGTGGAGTTCTCGAACAAAGTCTACAATTTCTCTTTTGTCCGAAACGCTCACGAGAGCCCGCTTGATTTTCATAGCTGTTTCCGTCCGATTCCATTTGACCGAGAATACGCCCTTGGCGCGAATCGTCCGCCGACCGTATCGAAACCGCCAAGTCGGCATCCGGAAACGACACTAGTAAGAAAGCGGATTCAAAACAAGAAGATTCTCCCAAATCGAACTATGCGAGGCAAGTTTCGTCTGAGGGCCCCCTTCGTTCCGGCGGGAGATCAGGTACAGGCCATTCAAGCCCTGAGAAAGGGGCTGAAAGAGGGGAAAAAATATCAGGTTCTACTCGGAGTCACGGGATCGGGCAAGACATTCACCATGGCCAACGTGATAGAGCAGTACGGCCGACCCACCATCGTCATGACCCACAACAAGACTCTGGCGACTCAGCTATATCAGGAACTCAAGGACTTTTTTCCCGATAACGCAGTCGAATACTTCGTTAGCTACTACGACTACTACCAGCCGGAAGCCTACATTCCCAGAACCGACGTCTACATTGAAAAGGACACCGCCATCAACGACGAACTGGACAAGCTGCGTCTTTCGGCAACCCGGTCGCTGCTGGAAAGGGACGACGTCATCATCGTCTCCAGCGTCTCCTGCATCTACGGTTTGGGCTCTCCCGACTCCTACTCCAACATGATGCTGGAGCTGAAGGTCGATACAGAGCTGGACCGCAGCCGCATGTTGGCCCGGCTGGTCGAAATTCAGTACGACCGCAACGATCTCGACTTCCACAGGGGCACCTTTCGCGTCCGGGGCGATACGATCGAGATATTTCCGGCATACGACGACTATGCCGTCCGCGTGGAGACGTTCGGCGACGAGATCGAGTCGATCTCCAGAATCGATCCCCTTACCGGGGACGGAGTCGAATCCCTCACCAAAGTCGCCATCTATCCCGGCAGCCATTACGTCAGTCCCGAAGACCAGATGCCCAGAACGCTGGAGATGATTCGCGAGGAGCTTGCCGCACGACTGGAACAGCTGCACAACGGCAACAAACTGCTGGAATACCAGAGGTTGGAGCAGCGAACCAATTTCGATCTGGAAATGCTGGAGGAGACCGGCCGCTGTAGCGGAATCGAAAACTATTCGCGGATCATCAACCGCCGCAAGCCGGGGGAGGCGCCGCCCACCCTGATCGACTATTTTCCGAAGGATGCACTGTTCATTATGGACGAAAGCCACGTCAGTCTTCCTCAGATCAATGCGATGTACAAGGGCGACTTCTCCCGAAAAAGCACACTGGTGGAGCATGGATTTCGGCTTCCCTCGGCAATCGACAACAGACCGCTGAAATACGAGGAGTTCGACCGGGCAGTCAGCCGAGTTCTTTACGTATCGGCCACGCCGGGAGATACGGAACTGAAGCAGACAAGGCGGGATGTCGTATCCCAGATCATTCGACCTACCGGCCTGCTGGACCCGATCATCGAAGTCAGGCCGACAAAAGGGCAGGTGGACAATCTGTATGGCGAAATTCAAAGCGTCGCCGCCAAAAAGGAGCGCATACTGGTTACGACACTGACGAAACGCATGGCGGAAAGTCTCACCGAATACTATGCGGAGATGGAGGTCCGCGTGCGCTATATGCACTCCGACATCGATACGTTGCAGCGTGCGGAGATCGTCCGCGATCTGAGACTGGGCAAGTTCGACGTTTTGGTGGGCATCAACCTGCTGCGGGAGGGATTGGATCTGCCGGAAGTAAGCCTAGTCTCCATTTTCGACGCGGACAAGGTGGGTTTTCTGCGTTCGACGCGCTCCCTCCTGCAAACGGTCGGCCGGGCCTCCCGCAACGAAGGGGGTAGGGTGATCATGTATGCGGATACGATTACGGAATCCATGCGCCAGACGATCGAAGAGACGGCGCGAAGAAGAAAATTGCAGCACGAATACAATGTGCGGCACGGAATCGTTCCCAAAACCATCGTAAAGAAAGTGCAGGAGAGTATGGTAGCCAAGGAGCAGACGGTTGCCGAAAAACCCGGAGACTACGGCAGCCGACCCAAAGATGCCGTCAAATACCTCAAAAACCTGGAAAAACGGATGAAAAAAGCCGCCAAGGAGCTGGATTTCGAAACGGCAGCGCAACTGAGGGACGAGATTTTTCACTGGAAACGAAAAGATCTCGGCTTGGAGGAGCAGCCGTAAAGATTCCCAGTGTCTGTCAGCAACTGGTTGACACATCCTATTTTTTGGTGTTGGTGATGAATCGGTAAAAAGCTATAGGATCAACGTATAGCCGAATCTAATTATCTAAAAATGGAAGGAAACGAGAATATCGTAAATCAAAGTTTTATCAAATTGGTTTTATTTGGGGGCCAGGATAAAGGGGCTTGGAGTTTGGACCTCCGAGAACGGTATTTGAGAAAACTGAAACAGGATAATCCAACGCTAAAAATCAAAATAGGCACAGGCGCCGACGAATTTTACAAGGAAATAGAAAAGATATCCCTAGCAGATCCCCACTATGAAGTATTCAAAAGATTCCACAAAGAGTTCGAAAAAAACCGAGGAAAGGTGTATAATATCTTTACTATGCCGGATGGAATTTCCTCCATGAAGGAAGAATTTTTAAGCCTTTCGCCAGTACGATACAATATCGGTCAAAAAGCGGACAACTTCAGTTGCATCGAAATCGAACGCAATCAAGTGGAGTTTATGTCAACGGACCGGAAAAATACACGCCGAAATATCGTTCTGACGCAGGGAAACTTTGACAATGACACATGGGAATCCATTCTGAGGGCATTGCAGTCGGAAAATTCGGAAGTAGTCAGCATCGACATGCTGAAAGCAAGTGCCATTTCCGGATTCAGCTTTGTTTCGAGTGCGCTGTTCGACTTTGCCAACAAGACAATTTTTGTTTCGACCGACAGCCATCAAAGAGACGGAGAGGGGCGAAGGAAAGATAGGGAAGTGATGAGCGACTTTCGTGCGGTATTAAACCGCTCAATTTTAAAAGCGGATCCTTTGGCCGACATGGAGACTGTAAATGGAATTTTGACTCGGTCGAAAATAGACAATCATACCATTGAAGTATTAACGGCGCCCAAGTTGGACGATTTTATCGCCATACCCTGTGCCTACACCTACAGGATCGTTCAAGACGAAGGGGGCATAGACAATTTCAGAGAGAGGGTTCATAATTATTTCGACGGCATAAAGGAGAGTCAAATCCTAAGGGTGCTGGCCGATTTTTTTGAGAAAGGCAGTACCTTAAGGGGATTTTTGACGAAACATCCGGAATTCAACCCGGAAAAGGCAAAAGGTCGCCGTCAAATGGCAAGTTTTACGGAAGTAACCGGTGGCTCGTACCTGTTTTTCTACTTGAAAGAGCCCGAATCCGGGGAAACCGGAAAAAAGGTAACGTCGAAGGACGGAGCCGATAAAATATTAACGAGTACAAAAATCGAATTCGACGAGAAAAGCACTAACTTCCGTATAAATTCCAAAAACCTTTCAACCGGAGCGAAAGATGTCATTTACAGAAAATTTATTGATGCTTTCAAAAGAAGCTCCACAACTTGATCTTGAAATATTGAAGAAGCTCGGCAAACTATTTGAATCCTTGCCGCCCAAATATCACTTTACGGCAGACGAATTGACGGCAGAGCTGAAAATTCCAGTATTTCAAAGCACCGATTTGATAGAAAATTTAATCAAAAGCCAACTGATTGAATCTCACGTTATATGTCCGGTTTGCGGAGAAAAACTAAAACCGAACAGCGACAGATGCAGCAAATGCCTTCGTGAACTTTGCGGAGAAACACTGTATGTCGTTAATTCAAATCCGGCCCGAGACCGGGATATCCATAAAAAGATCGGCGAGGCAATTTACGAACAGGATGCAAAGATTATTCGCAACTTTTGGGAAGAAAATGGCTATATTACCTACCTTGCAATGGATTTGGCAGGATCGAAAGCGAAACAAAAACTGAGTGATCAACAGTATCGGGATTTTATTGGAATCTGTTTTACCGAAATCTGGCCACAGACTCTCGATGAAGAAAAAATTGACCGACTGTTTTTAGGAGACGTCGGGGATCTTATTAAAATCGCTTTTACTACACCGGAAAAAGCAATCCAAGGTGTAGTTTCTTTTTTGAAACTATTTTACTCCCACCACTATAATATCGCGAAAAGATTCGATATATTTAGAGACGAACCATCGGGTAATATAAGGTTTTGCGCAATTGCAACAAAATTGACGGTAGACGGCGAGAATATCCCTGCAAAAGCAATAAGAAGAAATCTATTGGGTCGGTATGATATCAACTCAACGGAAGTTACCAATCTTTTTAGACTTTCCGGATACGCTTCTCCTAAGAATCTTGATCCTTCCGATTCAACGTGGAAAGCGTCTCTGCTACTTAATGAGACCCTTATAAAGGATATCTCCGATCAATCGCTATTGGATATTGCGTTTGAAGCAAAAACCATTGGCTACAAAAAACATGACAATGAACCAGAAGCAAAAGACGACTACTTTGGCTTTTTGATAATGGACGATTTTAGTCTGAAGCAATTCGCAATATAACCGCCTATTACATTCAGCCAATTAGACCAATCAGCAATCTCACTTGCGCCGTTTCTTCCGCCAACGCACCGGATTCGGTAATGGAACCTACGAACAAAGAAAGGCGCAGACTATAGAGTAAACTCGAAGGTGGAAGCAGCAACTGAAGTCTCAATACAATCCTGCAGCAAGAACTAAAGGGGTTTCTAAAAGGCATCGGAAAAATCGGCGAGCTGTCCGATTCCATTGTCAACAAGGCCAATAATGGATTGGGTGTTGCCGGGAAAATTGCAAAAAACTACTACAAACTGGCCGACATCTGCGGTTTTGATCCGATAAAGCTGCTTCTTCGATAGTCTGCAGACCTCCCAAAAAACCAGGTTAAAGTGACATAAAAGATCATGAATTCAGTATATTGGCAAATCCATCAGTATCATCGAATCCGCAGCGCTCGCGAAACGGAGAAGCAGGGGGAGCAAACGGATTCGGCACTCTACCGCAACCGACAACCGTGGAGAGAAAAATGAAGGGAACTGTCCATATTTCAAGAAAAGAGATTCAAAACAGGACCGTAGAGTTGGGGAGGGAGATTTCCGCAGACTACAAAGGAAAGGAGCTGCTGATAGTCGTGCTGCTGCGCGGCTCCTTTATCTTTGCCGCCGACCTGGTAAGAGCGATCGACTGCGATATCATCGTGGACTTTATGAAGGTATCGAGCTACATGGGCAAGCAATCCTCCGGCGAAGTGCGCATCTTGAAGGAATTGGACGAGAACGTGCACGGACGCCACGTTCTGATCGTGGAGGACATAGTCGATACGGGTCTGACGCTCGATAAGATTTTGGAGCTACTCAAGAGCAGGAATCCCAGATCGATGGAGATCTGCACGTTGCTCAGCAAGCCCAGCCAACGCGTTTTGGATGTGTACTCGAAATACATCGGATTCGAAATCGAAAACAAATTCGTCGTCGGCTACGGGCTGGATTACGATCAAAGATACAGACACCTACCGGATATCATGGAAATGGCGGACTAGAGATAAAGAGGCTTCCGCCGCCTTTCCCCCACATCGACTACCGATAGAGCGGTCCCAAAGCGGAGCAGGCCCGGTAGTCCCCGCCTTCGCCGTCCATACCGAAAGCGTTCCAGTAGCTGGGACGGAAGATCTCCTCTTCCGCTACATTGTGCATGCAGACGGGAATGCGCAGCATCGCCGCCAACGCGATCAGGTCTCCGCCGATGTGTCCGCAGGAGAAGGCGCCATGATTCGCCCCCCAATTCGCCATGACGGAATAGACATCCCGAAACGCCCCCTTTCCGCTCAAACGTGGTGCGAACCAGGTTGTGGGCCAGGTGGGATCGGTGCGCTGGTCCAATGCTTCGTGCATTTTTCTAGGGAGCGTTACCGTCTCTCCCTCGACGATCTGCAAAACGGGCCCCAATCCCTTCACTAGATTGATGCGGGACATGGTAATGGGCATTCCTCCCTCCGTCACAAACCTGGAGGAAAAACCGCCCCCTCTGAAATATCCCAAATTGGCCGGACACCAGGAGGTCGATTCCAGGCATCCCTCCGCCTCTTCCGGGGTGATTTGCCAAAACGGCTTCATGGCGGGAGAGCCGTTCGCGGACTGCCGACCCGTACCGTCCAGAGCCGATGAACCGGAGTTGATCAGATGAATGATTCCATTTTCGGCGGAACCTTCCGGATATGCTCCGGTCACTCTTTTGACGGCATTCGGACTCCAGTAGGTGCGCACGTCCGAAAAGACCTGAGCCGTCCCCGTCAGCAAATGTCCGAACAGCATGGATACGCCGTTTAACGAATCGTTTTCCGTCGCTAGCAGATAGGGCTGTCGGATGCCCGTCCAGTCGAAGGAGGAGTTGAGGATCGCCTCCGTAAAATCGCCGTTCGGAAAATGATCCGTCCAGTGGCGCTGCCCCTGAAAACCGCCGACGATCGCGTTGTGCCCCAATGCCTCCTCCTGAAAACCGAGCCGGGACAACCTCGGATTTCCCGCCATGAGATCGCGGGCAATCAGCGTCATTTTGACGACCGTCTCCCAATCCTCGTCCTTTGCGGATCTGGATTTCCACCTATCCGCAGGATTGTTGTCGATCCCCTCCTTGCAATTTTCCCTGGTCCAGTTCAGTGCCGTTTGAAACTCCTCCGGGTCGTATATCTGCCGATCGATACGCCGCTTAAACTCGGTCATATCGACATATTCGTTGCGCATTCCCAAATATTCTTGAAAAAAGCTCTCGTCGACGATGGAACCCGCAATTCCCATAGAGACGGCTCCCATGGCGAGATAGGATTTTCCTCTCATATAGGCGACCGCCAACCCCGCATTGGCAAAGGAAAGGAGTTTCCGCTTGACGTCGTCGGGAATGGATCTGTCTCCCGCATCCTGAACGTCTCTTCCGTAGATGCCGAAGGCCGGCAGACCCTTTTGAGCATGACCCGCCAAAGCCGCCGCCAGATATACCGCACCGGGCCGTTCCGTTCCGTTCAGTCCCCAGATCGCCTTGGGTCTCAGGGGGTCCATATCCATGGTTTCGCTTCCGTAGCACCAACAGGGAGTCGTCGTCAGACTGATGCCGACGTTTTCCCGCCTGAACTTCTCGTCCGCCAAAACCGCTTCCGCTACTCCCCCAATGCATCGGTCCGCTACTACGCACTCCACGGCGCTACCGTTGGGATGCCTCAGCGTTTCGCTCAAAAAACGGGCAACATCCTTCGCCATGTCCATTGTCTGTTTTTCCAAAGACTCCCGTATACCGCCCATTCTGCCATCGATCGTCGGCCGAATGCCGATTTTCGGCAACTCTCCGATCAAGCGCGGTTCGGGCACGGACATCCGTCGAATATCATGTTCCATAGCACTCTCCAATTGCGTGGTTGTCAAACGGATCGGCCTCTGATCGGCACCTCCGCTTGAAGATGCTCCTTCACGGCCAGAATGGGCACTTCCCTGCGGTGGAAGATTCCGGCTGCCAATGCCGCTTCCGCCTTCGTTGCTGCAAACACCTCCGAGAAGTGTTCCGGGCATCCCGCGCCGCTGGAAGCAATCACCGGAATGCCGACGGCACTGCGGACCGCATTGATCAGCTCAAGATCGAATCCCGCATTTGTGCCGTCCCTGTCGATACAGTTCAGCAATATCTCCCCGGCACCCAGTTCTTCGACGGCCTTTGCCAGAGTGACGGCATCCAAGTCGCGTCTTTCGCGGCCCCCTTTTGTCGTGCACCGAAACCAGCAGTACTCCTCTCCTTGCGGACCCGGAATCGCCGTCGGCACGACATGGTGGGAAACGGAGCTTGGGGAGGACACATACACTCTAGCGGGATCGATGGAAATCACAACCGCCTGGGCGCCGTATCTCTCCGAAATGCGCTCGATAGAGCTCTCCCCGGTTTTTCGCCCCGTTTTTATATACTGCTCCACAATATCCACCGCATCGCTGCCGATGGAAACCTTATCCGCTCCCGAACGAAAATACTCCGTTGCCACCTGGAGCGCCGAATAGCAGACACCGTTCCTATCCCTGAAATCGCGTATGCCGCCGCCGATGGTCAGGGGAACGAATACCTTTTCGGACGTTCGCTTGAGCACCTCAATCATCGGCAGATCCTTCAAGGGGAAGTCCCGAAACCCGGTAATATTCAAAAAGGCGATCTCATCGGCGCCTTCCTCATAGTAGCGCCGCGCCAATTCTACCGGTTTGCCAAAATTTCTGACGCTGCCCCTTTCCCGGACGTCGTATCGATCTCCTTTGGTCACCACCAGATCGCCTTGGTCGTTGGCACGCACATCCAGACAGGCGACAATCCGTTTGGTCAATCGAGTTTTCGAGGATCGCACCGCTATCCGACTCCTCTTCGAATCGGACGACAGGAAATTCCCAAGGATGCGGAGACCGACCTCCCCGCTTTTTTCCGGGTGGAACTGAGTTCCCACTACATTTCCTCTCTGTACGGCACTGACGAACGTTACGTCGTAATCCGTAGTGGTAAGAATCACGGACTCCTCTTTCGGAACGACGTAAAACGAATGGACAAAATAGAGGTTCTCTTCGCCCGTCAATCCGTCGAACAGCCGGGAGGGTTGCCGTGCGCGGATGCCGTTCCATCCGATATGAGGAACCGCAGACGGAATGCGAAACCGTCGGCATCGACCGGAAAGCACTCCCAGCCCCTCTTCGTCCGGCGCCTCCTCGCTGGATTCGAACAGGGCGTGCATGCCGAGACAGATGCCCAAATAGGGCCGATCCGCTAAAATGTACTCCTTCAACGGAGCTGCCAGCCGCTTCCGACGCAATTCCCTCATCATGCTGCCGAAACTGCCGACCCCTGGAAATATCAGCTTTTCGGCCGATTCGATATCGTGCGCGGAGGAGACGACTCTACCCTTTCGGCCCAAAGATTCGACGGCGTTGACCACGCTTCTGACATTCCCGGCCCCGTAATCCAATATCGCAATCATCTTTTTCCTCAATTATTGACGAAGCGGTAAAAAGTCGAAAAATTGCGGGAATGACAGAAGCAAGACTTTTTGCCGGTTCATCATTTTTGACTAACATCGGAGTTTGACTTGAGAGAGATATGTAATTTAGGTATCGGGGTCGGACCAAGTTATTAACTTGATATTAAAGTATTTTGTTGCATTATATTAGCAATATTTGGTTTTAAATTACTATTTTTATCCGTAAAAATAGTAATTCTATTTATGGTAGATCGTTTGGATTCCTTAGGATACGTTATCGAACACTCCCGAAATATCGAATATCGTGCTCGATAGTTTGCTGAAATGTTCCTTCAATTGGTCGACCCGAAAGACTGCGCGGAAATCAGCTAAGATCTTGGTAGGATTTGGGGACAAATCCCTCGGGCACCCGGATGCTGAAGGTCTCG
>CAZLTI010000013.1:0-24288 GCA_964562335.1 uncultured Pseudomonadota bacterium
CTCCCGCCGGGAATTTTGTCCGGCACAGACGACAACCGTCTCCACGTACAATATTTTTGACTCTCCCGCTACGGAGATGTGCAGTCCCTGGTCGTCTATTCGGTCGTAGACGACGCCTCCGATCATGTTCACTTTGCGCTTTTTCAGCGTCCTTCTTCCGATCCAGCCGGTCGTTTTGCCCAGGTTTTTTCCCAGTCTGCCTGGCTTGCGCTGTAGCAGATAGACGGTTCGGACGGCTTTCGGGGAGTCGTCCGAACCGTCGTCGGCGATTCCGCCCGGCGATTGCAGGCTGCCGTCGATTCCCCACTCCCGTCGGAAGGCTTCGATGCCTTGCAACGATGCGGGATGCGGATGGGTCAGAAACTCGGCGATATCGAATCCGATGCCGCCGGCTCCGACAATTGCCACAGTGGAGCCGACCGGTCTCTTTTGTCGAAGAACCTCTTCGTAGCCGAGAACTTTGGGATGATCGATTCCCGGTATTGCGGGGATTCTTGGGGTAATCCCGGTGGCCAGCACCACTTCGTCGAATCCCTCTTGCAGCAGATCCCGGTTGCCGATCTTTCGCTGCAAAAACAGCCGGACGCCGTGCAGTTCCAGTTGACGTCCGTAATATCGGATCGTCTCTTGGAACTCCTCCTTGCCGGGGACCCTCTTTGCCAAATTGAACTGTCCGCCGATTTCGCCCGCCTGCTCGAACAGGTGGACTTCGTGACCCCGTTCGGCGGCAGCGGCGGCGCAGGCCAGACCGGACGGACCGGAACCCACGACGGCAATTCTCCTTTTTTTCGCCGCCGGCTCGACTTTGATTTCGGTTTCGTAGCATGCCCTCGGATTGACCAGGCAGGATGCCCGCTTGCCGGAAAAGATCCGATCCAGGCATCCCTGGTTGCAGGCGATGCAGACATTGATTTCGTCGGTTCTTCCCGTTTCCGTCTTTCTGATGAAGTGCGGATCGGCCAGCAGCGGCCGTGCCATCGATACGAGATCGGCATCGCCCCGGGCGAGAAGCTCCTCCGCAACGGCAGGCGTGTTGATACGATTGGAAGCGATCACCGGAATGGTGATCTCGGCCTTCAGCTTTCTCGTCACCCAGGCGAAGGCGGCTCGCGGAACCGGCAGGGCAATGGTGGGGATTCTCGCTTCGTGCCATCCGATGCCGGTATTGATAAGGGTCGCGCCTGCCTCCTGGATCGCTTTTGCCAATCGGAGTGTCTCCTGCCAGGTGTTGCCGTTCTCCACCAAATCCAGCATCGAGAGGCGATAGATGACAATGAAGTTCGGGCCGACGGCCTCCCTCAGTCGCCCGACGATTTCGACCGGCAGCCGCATCCGGTTCTCAAAGGAACCTCCCCAGCCGTCTTTACGCTTGTTGGTGTGGATTGCCAGAAACTCGTTGATGAAGTAGCCCTCCGACCCCATGACCTCCACGCCGTCGTATCCTGCGGACTGGGCAAGCTTGCCGCATCGGACGAATGCCCCGATCTGCCTTTCGACCCCCCGGCTGCTCAAAGCACGGGGTTTGAAGGGGGAAATGGGAGACTTGAGAGCCGAAGGAGCGACGCAGAAGGGGTGAAATCCATACCGGCCCGCATGAAGTATCTGCAGACAGATTTTTCCGCCTTTGGAGTGAACGGCATCCGTTATCGTTCGGTGGGCGACGGCGTCGGTTCGGCTGGCGAGCTTCGAAGAGAGCAGAGAGAAGCTGCCCGCCCTGTTCGGGGCGTAACCACCGGTAACGATCAGTCCGATTCCTCCTTCGACGCGCTCCAGATAATATGCCGCCAGCTTTCGATAGTTTTTCTTGCGATCCTCCAGCCCGGTGTGCATCGACCCCATAACGGCCCGGTTGCGCAATATGGCGAATCCAAGATCGAGCGGCTGTAGCAGATGGGGGTAGCTCATAAAACGGGAGTGGCTTTTGGGAGTCTCCGAAAAAATTCAAGAGGAAACGCTCTGCGCCTCCGACTCGATACCGGTGTCCAAATTCTTCGAAACCATACGCTTAAATCGGCTGTGGTACAACAAATTTTTGACGTTCCGCCGAAACTGCGATAGTTAGTATACGAAGGAGTTTTGCAAATGTCAAAACATGGGTCTATGTTCTCTATTGGATCGAAGCACACGGTGGCTGCCGTCTCGATCGATCGTTCCCGCACGGAATATGCGGTACCGAAAGGACGACACGCCATTTCGCCGGTATGGTTGCCGGGTGGCGAATTTTGAAATCGATGCCATGGCTTCCGTCGTGAAATCAACCTGAAATACGCAGAATTGCGAAAAGGAGGTGCTTTGTCTTTTGTACACGAAAAGCCGGATAATCTGGTAGAGGTGATCGAGAATAGCGTCGAGAAACATTCCGACAGGCCACTGTTCGGAACGAAAAACAGGAACGGGGAATACGAATGGGTTACCTACGGTCAAGTGGGGAAACGGGTCGAGAACCTGCGGGGCGGACTGGCGACTCTGGGCGTCGGGAAAAACGACGTGGTGGGAATCATCGCCAACAATCGTATCGAATGGGCGGTGGCCGCGTTTGCCACCTACGGTCTGGAGGGGCGGTTTATCCCGATGTACGAAAAGGAGCTTGCCCAAACGTGGCAGTTTATTCTGAAGGACAGCAACGTACAGGTACTGTTCGTCGCCAATGCGGATATAAAGCGGAAAATCCAGGAATTCAAAGGGGATATCCCGTTGCTGAGACATATATTCCTCATTGAGGGAGAGGGGTCGGGGACAATGCGGGACTTGGAAAGCAGGGGAGAGGCGCAGCCGGTTCCGTCCATTCGTCCCGGTCCCAACCATGTCGCCGTTCAGATCTACACGTCGGGCACCACGGGAAAACCGAAGGGCGTACTGCTCTCCCATGGCAATTTCACGAGCAATTTCCTTTCCGCCGGCAAGCTGTTTGTCGAGCACTTCAAATCGAAAGCCCGAAGCATATCGATTCTGCCGTGGGCACACTCCTTCGGGCAAACCGGCGAGCTGTACAATTTTATCCATGTCGGGGGGTCCATTGGATTTGCGGAGAGCGTGGCCACTTTTACCGAAGACGTCAAAAAGGTCAGGCCCACATTTCTGATAGCCGTACCGAGGGTGTTCAATAAAATCCATGCCCGGATTGTATCGAAAATCGACGCAAAGGGCGGGTTGGCAAAAAAGCTGTTCTACGCCGGACTCGAAGCTGCGGAGAAAAAGCGGAAGATGGGGGGAAAATCGGGATTTTGGGACGGTATCACGTACAAACTGGCGGACAAAATCGTCTACAAAAAGATCCGCGCCCTGTTCGGTGGACGCCTCGGAGGTTCGTTAACCGGGAGCGCCACCATGAACATCGGCATCGGCCGGTTCTTCTCCGACATCGGCATACCGGTTTACGACTGCTGGGGATTGACCGAGACCTCTCCGGGAGCGACGATGAACTCGCCGGTCGCCAACAGGCCGGGGAGCGTAGGAAAGCCGATCGAGCACGTGAAGGTGGCCATCCGCAAGTCTCCGGAGGGAAAGGAGTCGGACGAGGGGGAGGTGATGGTCCACGGCCCCAACGTGATGCAGGGCTATCACAACAACGAAGCGGCCACCAAGGCGGCATTGGCCAAGGATGGCTGGCTGAGGACGGGCGACTGCGGAAGGATCGACGAGGACGGATTCCTGTACATTACCGGCAGATTCAAAGAGCAGTATAAGCTGGAAAACGGAATGTACGTTTTCCCTGCGGGTATCGAAGAGGATATCAAACTGAATCCGTACGTCACCAATGCGATCATCTACGGCGAGGGGCGGCCGTTCAACGTCTGTATCATCGTGCCGGATTTCGAGGCGCTTTCCCTCTACGCGAAAAAGAGGAATCTGCCGGACGATCCGGACGAACTTTTCGAAAGTCGGGAAGTTCGGACCATGATCTCCGACTCCATCGCAAAGTCGCTGGAGGGAAGGTATCTCTCTTTCGAGATACCGAGGAGGTTCATTTTTCAAAGGGAGGAGTTCTCTCTGGAAAACGGGATGCTGACCCAAACGCTGAAACTGAAGCGGAGCGTCGCCTATAAAAAGTTCGACCGGCAGTTCGAGGCCGCCTACGCGGACGAAACGGGCAGCAGCGTTTCCGGTTGAGCGACGAAACTGCCGATGGACGACAAGCGGACTTCGATGCAGGAGACTTTCGATACCTTTCCCGCTCCGGTCGAAAGGGTGAGAGCCTACACCGACCGGTATCGCAGACATGTCGAGGCAAGGGGACACCTCCTTTTCCGCCTTCTCTTTTTCCCGCTTCTCTTCCTTGCCAGGATGCTGACCTTCGACGGCGCCTATCGTTTGGGCAAATGGGTCGGACTGCTCCTCTACCGGGCGGGGTTGCGCCGCCGCGTCGCTTTGACGAATTTGGATATCGCGTTCGGAGACACCAAGTCGGCTGCCGAAAAGGAGAAGATATACCGCGATTCGCTCGTCAATTTCGGCCGGGTGATTGTCAATTGGCTGCGTCTGCCGTTTAAAGGCGAATCCTTTTGGCGGGAAAGCGTCAGGTTCACCAACGAAGACCTGCTGAGACGCCTGATGAACCGGAAAAAGGGTGTGGTTCTTTTGGGCGGCCATATCGGGATGTGGGATTTGGTCGGCGGCAAGATCGGCATGTCGGGATATCCCTTTTCCATTGTGGCGAGACGGATCAAGAACTCGTTTCTGGACAAATGGTCGATCGATACGCGATGCCGCATGAATGCCGGCAGCATTCGGAACAGGAAATCCATGGATCGCATCAAGGAGGGTCTGCTCAGGGGAGAGGCCGTCGCAATGGCTCTCGATCAGAGCATGCAGCCGAAGCAGGGCGTGTTTATCGATTGGATGGGGCGACCCGCCTGTTCCGTCCGTTCGGCCTCCTACATTGCCAAAACCACCGGAGCGCCGGTCGTCGTAGCGTACATGCTCCAGCATGGACCGAAAGAGTTCGAGGCGGTCTGCCGGGAGGAGGTGACCTACGAACCGCATGCCGACCCGGAGCGGGAGTTGACGATCAATACGCAGAAGCAGTCCGACGCCGTTCAGCGCATTATCTTGGAGCGTCCCGAACAGTGGTTTTGGATTCACAAACGGTGGAAGGTCCAACCGGAGGGAGTTCCCGACCCCTATCGATAGCCTTTCGAAGGCGCCTTACCTTTGGTGGATCGGTTGATGAACCGCAGTAGCTCCTCGCGCGAGGCGGCGCATTTTCCCTCCTCGTTTTTCGGCAGAAGGGGAACGCAGTATTTTTCGAAAATCAGGTTCCTTGCCTTCAAACGCCCCGCGTCCAGCAGGTAGCGCCGCGCCTCGTCCGCCGTCAGGTTTTTGCTTTCCGCCTCCGCTTCGATAAAGGCCTCGTAGTCCTCGAACGTTTTCATCGGTTTGCTCCACCTCAGCTCCACCGCCCGCGAAATGATTATGGTTTTGGTGATCTTTTCGCTTACTTCGACGAACTCCTCCCAGTGGCGGGACAGCCAGTCGTTCGCTATGTATTTTTGGATTTCTTGCTGTTTCATCGTCCGAATCCCATAGGGAGTGCCGAATTCTTCGCCGACGGGCGGAGCCCGCGCAGAAAGACGGGCCGGGGCCTGCGGACCTTCCTGCCGCCGGCGTTGTCGGGTGTTGAGGGTGCGGTTGGTCTATTTCGACTTTCGCGACGCATTTTGGCTGAGAACCGCTTTGATGAAGATATCCAGGTTGCCGTCGAGAACCGCATGGACATTCGATGTCTCCACATTGGTGCGGTGGTCCTTTACCAGTTGATAGGGATGCAGCGTGTAGCTCCGAACCTGACTGCCCCAGGCGATATCCTTTTTCTGACTGTGTACCTGATCCATCTCCGACTGCCGCTTTTTCTCCTCGCGCTCGAACAGTGCGGCCTTCAGGATTTTCAGCGCCGTTGCCTTGTTTTTGTGCTGCGAGCGCTCGTTTTGACACTGTACCACGATGCCCGTCGGCAGATGCGTGATCCGCACTGCGGAGTCCGTCACGTTGACGTGCTGTCCGCCCGCTCCGCTCGAACGGTAGGTGTCGATCCGAAGATCGCTTTCGTTGATCTCGATGTCGATATCGTCCTCGATATCGGGATAGACAAAAACGGAAGCGAACGAGGTGTGCCTCCGTTTGTTGGAATCGAAGGGGGAGATCCTCACCAGCCGGTGGACCCCAACCTCCGTTTTCAGCTTTCCGTATATGTACGGTCCTTCGATGCTGGCCGTTGCCGACTTGATTCCCGCCTCTTCGCCCGCCTGAAAGTCGAGAACTTTGATTTTGGCTCCGTTTGTTTCGGCCCACCGATGATACATTCTGTACAGCATTTCCGCCCAATCCATGGACTCCGTGCCGCCCGCACCGGAGTTGATCGTCAGAATTCCGGCGCATTTGTCCTGGGAGCCGCCCAGCAGATGGTCGAATTCGAACGATTCGACGCACCTTTCGTTTTTGGCCAGCAGCGAAACCGCCTCCCTGCCGAGTTCTTCGTCCTCCTCCGCTTCCAGAAGTTCGATGGCGGATTCGGCGTCCTGCTTTAGTGTCGTGATGACTTCCCAGCGCTCGCCGACGGACTTGATCTCCGCGATTCTTTTCAGAATCGGAGTGCGCTCCCCGCCGGGCAGCTTCCAAAACTCATCCTGAGCGGTTCGAGACTCCAACCGGTCGAGTTCCGCCTCCTTTTTCTCCCACTCAAAGATAGCCTTGCAGTGTTTCGACTCTTCTTTCCAGCTTCCGATATCTGTTTTTTATTTCGTCGATCGTCATCTCCTTCTCGCAATGGGTTTTGTCGTCGCTTTTTTCTCTGCGTAGCGCGTTGGGTCCGTTACATACATGGAATCGCATTCGATATCAAGCCAAACCACTATGCGTGGCCGCTTCGATTCCCTCCGCACCGTCCGCCGCAAAAAACGCCTTTGTCCGGCAGTAGGATTTGATGAACTGACAAAAAGTCGAAAATTGCGCGGATTGTCATTCCCGTGAAGGCGGGAATCTAATAAAACCAGTTGACTACGGACTCCCATTCTTTGCTGCGAATCTCGCAAATTCAGTGCGGGAATGACGGTTCTGGGACTTTTTACCGCTTCTTCGGATTTGACGGTTTCAATTCAAAAGTACTATCTGTTTCCAGTTTGCAAATTTTGAAGCAAAAGGGACAACTCATCGAAAAAACGGATGCGGACAGAAATGATTAAGATCAAAAAGGGCCTGAAACTCCCGATCGCAGGAGAGCCCCGCCAACGGATCTCGGAGGGAAATTCGGTCGGATCCGTGGCGTTAGTCGGATCGGACTACAAGGGGATGAAACCGACGATGCTGGTAGGTATGGGCGACCGTGTGAAGTTGGGGCAGCCCCTGTTCTCCGACAAAAAAAATCCGGGTGCGATATTTTGCTCTCCCGGAGCGGGAAGGGTGTCCGCCATCAACAGGGGGGCAAAGCGCACCTTGCAGTCCGTCGTGATCGAGTTGGAGGGAGAGGGGGAGGAGAGATTCGAATTCGTCGAGGAGACGAAGCTGGAGGAGCTTTCCGGAGAGAGAATTCGGGAGACGATGGTAAAGTCCGGCCATTGGATTGCGTTCCGCACCCGTCCCTTCAGCAAGACTCCGGAGCCGGATGCGGTTCCCCACTCCATATTCGTCAATGCCATGGACACGAATCCTCTGGCAGCCGACCCTTCCGTCGTTTTGAACGAGTATCGGGCGGAGTTTACCAACGGCATCAAGATTCTGTCGAAACTGACGGAGGGAAGGATCTACCTCTGCACGGCTTCCGGTGCCAACGTTCCGGGCATCGATTCGAGATTCGTTGTCAGAAAGGAGTTCGAAGGCGTACATCCGGCGGGCCTCAGCGGCACCCACATCCATTTTGTCGATCCGGTTCACGCCAAAAAGACGGTATGGACGATCAACTATCAGGATGTCGTTGCCGTCGGTCATCTGTTTACGACGGGCAGAATCAAAACCGACCGCATCGTTTCACTGGCAGGCCCGGAAGTGGAAAAGCCGAGACTGGTGAAAACCCGGCTGGGAGCCTGTTTGAACGATTTGGTTCGCGGCGAGATCAGTCGCAAGGAAAACCGGATCGTCTCCGGGTCGGTGCTGTCCGGTTTTAAGGCGGACGGGCCTTTTGCCTATTTGGGACGGTTCCATCAGCAGGTCTCGGTACTGGAGGAGGGCCGCAGACGGCAGTTCCTCGGTTGGCTCGGCATGGGACTCGACAAGTTTTCCGTGAAGAGCGTCTACCTGTCGAAGCTGTTTCCCAAAAGGCGGTTCGGCTTTACGACTTCGCTGGAGGGCAGCAGGCGCGCAATGGTGCCGATCGGGATGTACGAAAAGGTGATGCCGCTGGACATTCAGCCGACCTTCCTGCTTCGATCCCTCATTGTCGGCGATACCGACCAGGCGCAGGCCCTGGGCTGCCTGGAGCTGGACGAGGAGGATTTGGGTCTCTGCACCTTCGTCTGCCCCGGCAAGTACAACTACGGATCGATTCTGCGCGCAAACCTGACAAAAATTGAAAGGGAAGGGTAAATGAAGTCACTACGAAATTTCCTGGATCGCCATCGCCACCATTTTGAAAAGAGGGGCAGGCTGAGCAGCCTGTTTGCCGTATACGAAATGGTGGACACCTTTTTGTACACTCCCGGAGAGGTGACGGAAGAGGCTTCCCACGTGCGCGACAGTATGGATTTGAAGCGCATGATGATCACGGTTGCCGTTGCGGTACTGCCGTGCGTTTTTTTTGCCATGTACAATACCGGTCTTCAGGCAAACCTGGCACTGGAAAGCATCGGCCTGAAGACGGCCGCCGGTTGGAGAGGAGGTCTGCTTGCCGCGTTGGGTATCGGTTGCAGCGCTTCGAGCTGGTTTTCGAATATCCTGCACGGCGCCACCTATTTTGTTCCCCTGCTTGTGGTCAGCTATGCGGTCGGCGGATTTTGGGAGACCCTGTTCTCTATGGTGAGGGGGCACGAGATCAATGAAGGCTTTCTCGTCACGGGGTTGCTGTTCCCGCTCATTCTGCCGCCGACGCTGCCCCTATGGCAGGCCGCAGCGGGAATTTCGTTCGGCGTGGTCATCGGAAAGGAGATATTCGGCGGCGTCGGCAAGAATTTTCTCAATCCTGCACTGACCGCAAGAGCCTTCCTGTTTTTTGCCTATCCGGCGCAGATTTCGGGCGATGCCGTCTGGGTTCCGGTGGACGGTTTCAGCGGAGCGACGCCTCTTGGAGTCGGGGTTTCCGGCGGACAGCAGGCGATCGAAAAAATGGTGGACTGGTGCGATGCGTTCGTCGGTCTGCTGCCCGGCTCCATGGGCGAGACCTCGGCCCTGGCCTGTCTGATCGGTGCCGCCGTTCTTGTGATGACGGGGGTCGGCTCCTGGCGCATTATGTTGAGCGTCGTGGCGGGAACCGTTGTGCTGTCGGGCCTGTTCAACATTGTCGGCAGCGACACCAATCCGATGTTTTCGGTTACGCCGGCATGGCATATGGTTTTGGGAGGTTTCGCATTCGGCACGGTTTTTATGGCTACCGATCCGGTTTCGGCGGCGATGACCTCTATCGGCCAGTACCTCTACGGTCTGCTGATCGGTTTTTTGGTCGTTCTGATCCGAGTGGCAAACCCTGCCTATCCGGAGGGGATGATGCTGGCGATTCTCTTCGGCAACGTGTGCGCTCCGACGATCGATCACTACGTCGTAAAGGCAAACATAAAAAGAAGGATAAGACGCAATGTCAAATGACTCGGTGGGAAAGACATTTTTGGTAGCAGCGTTGATCTGCATCGTCTGTTCCGTGCTGGTCTCCGCCGCCGCCGTCGGCCTGAAGCCGGTTCAGGAATTCAACAAGGCATTGGAAACGAAGAGGAACATTCTGCAGGCTGCGGGATTGATGCAGCCGGGCATAACGGTAGAGGAGGCCTTTCGGGAAATTGAGACGCGGGTCGTCGATCTGCAGACCGGAGAGATAAAAAGCGGGCCGCAATACGAACGCTACGATCAGACGGCCGCATCCAAAGATCCGGCGCTCAGCATTCGCATTCCGAAAGAGAGGGACCTTGGCAAAATCAAGCGGAGGGCGAAACTGGCCAATGTCTACCTGGTGGCGGGCCAAAACGGAATCGAGACGATCGTCCTGCCGATCTACGGGAAGGGACTGTGGTCTACGATGCGCGCCTTTCTGGCTCTGGGAGGAGACGCGAATACGGTAAAGGGGTATACTTTCTACGAGCACGGCGAAACTCCCGGTTTGGGCGGCGAAGTCGACAACCCCTCCTGGCAGGGACAATGGGTCGGAAAGCGCATCTTCGACGAGAACTGGAACCTCTCCGTAGATATCTTGAAGGGTAGGGTCGATCCTTCCAGACCGGAAGCCGTTCATCAGGTGGACGGTCTTTCCGGTGCCACGCTGACAACGGTGGGAATTGAAAATTTCATGCTGTATTGGTTGGGGGAGGATGGGTTCGGACCGTTCCTGGCCAGGCTCAGAGCGAAAGGAGGAAGCGATGGCTAGGGCGAAAGAGGTGCTGTTCGATCCTCTGTTTAAAAACAATCCGATCGCACTGCAGGTTCTTGGAATCTGTTCGGCTTTGGCGGTCACCACCAAACTGGAAACGGTCGTCGTGATGTCGCTGGCCGTCATCTTCGTGACCACGTGCGCCAACGGCGCGGTAAGCCTGATCCGCAATCACGTTCCGGGAAGCATCCGCATTATCGTTCAGATGACGATCATCGCCTCTCTGGTGATCATTGTGGATCAGGTGCTGAAGGCGTATGCGTTCCAGATCAGCAAACAGCTGTCGGTTTTTGTCGGTCTGATTATCACCAACTGCATCGTTATGGGCAGAACCGAAGCATACGCGATGAAGAACGGATTTGGCATGAGTTTGCTGGACGGTTTCGGAAACGGATTGGGCTACAGCATCATACTGGTTGCCGTCGGGGTCGTCCGCGAACTGCTGGGATCGGGAAAGCTGATGGGAATCTCGGTTTTCAAATCGACAACCGAGGGCGGCTGGTACCAGACGAACGGATTGATGCTGCTGGCGCCAAGCGCCTTTTTCCTGATCGGACTGATCATCTGGGCGATACGAACCAAATACAAGGACCAAGTCGAAGAGGAGAACTGAGCATGTTCGAGTTGTATCTGGACCTGTTTGTCAAGTCCGTCTTCATCGAAAATTTGGCACTGGCCTTCTTTTTGGGAATGTGCACCTTTCTGGCCGTCTCCAAAAAGGTCGACACGGCATTGGGGTTGGGAATCGCCGTGATTGTCGTGCAGACGATTACGGTCCCCACCAACCATCTGATCTATCGCTTTGTCCTGAGAGAGGGGGCCCTGGCGTGGGCCGGTTTGCCGCACGTCAATCTCGGCTTCCTGGGATTGATCAGCTATATCGGCGTGATAGCGGCGATGGTGCAGATCCTTGAGATGTTTTTGGATCGATACGTGCCGGCGCTGTACAATGCCCTCGGCGTGTTTCTGCCGCTGATCACCGTAAACTGCGCAATTCTGGCCGGATCGCTCTTTATGGTGGAGCGGGACTACGACCTTGCCGAAAGCGTCGTCTACGGAGTCGGGAGCGGAACCGGTTGGGCATTGGCGATCGTTCTGCTGGCCGGAATTCGGGAGAAGATGAAATACAGCGATGTCCCCGACGGTCTGAAGGGACTCGGCATTGCCTTCATCACCGTGGGACTGATGTCCATGGCGTTTATGTCCTTCGGCGGAATCTAGCTTTAGTCGGGGAGTTGTGCAGTCCAAGCGGCAACGGAGTCGGGAACGGGCGTAGCGTGCAGGGCGAAGAGGGGAGGCGCAACGGATACGGCACTCTCCAAATTATACAAAGTGAAGGGTACAACGGATGATTGAGATTTATCTGGGCGTAGCGATGTTTACGGCCATCGTTCTCGGTTTGGTGACGGTCATTTTGCTGGCAAAGTCTTGGCTAGTGCCCAGCGGTCCCGTCCATATCGAAATAAACGGAGATCCCGAGAACTCGTTGGAGGTCGGTGCCGGCGACAAACTGCTGAATACTCTGGCGGGGCGAAGCATTTTTCTGCCTTCGGCCTGCGGCGGCGGGGGAACCTGCGGTCAGTGCAACGTAAAGGTCTTGGAGGGCGGCGGCGACATACTGCCTACCGAGGTCGTGCACATCAGCAAAAAAAAGGCGGCGGCGGGAGAGCGCCTCTCCTGCCAGGTGGCGGTGAAACGCGATATGAAAGTCGAGATTCCGGCCGAAGTCTTCTCGGTGAAGGAGTGGATCTGCACGGTGGAATCCAACGACAACGTGGCCACCTTTATCAAGGATCTCACTTTGAGACTGCCCGAAGGAGAGGACGTGAAGTTCAGGGCGGGCGGCTATATCCAGATCGAATGTCCGCCCCACAGCCTGAAATTTGCCGATTTCGACATCGCCGAAGAGTATCGGGAGGACTGGAACAACTTCAATCTGTTTAGGTTGGAGTCCCATGTGAGAGAGACCACGGCCCGCGCCTATTCCATGGCGAGCTATCCGGAGGAGAAGGGCATCGTCAAACTGAACGTCAGAATCGCAACGCCGCCGCCAAATGCCCCTCCCTCCGTACCGCCGGGAAAAATGTCCTCCTATATCTTCAACCTGAAGAGGGGCGACAGCGTGAAAATTTCCGGTCCCTTCGGCGAGTTTTTCGCCCGCGATACGGACAATGAGATGGTGTTCGTTGGCGGAGGCGCGGGAATGGCACCCATGCGCTCCCATATTTTCGACCAGTTGAACCGATTGAAAACGAAACGCAGGATAACTTTCTGGTACGGTGCGCGCAGCAAACGGGAGATGTTCTACGAAGAGGATTTCGACCGATTGGCAAGGGAGAACGAGAATTTCAGCTGGACCGTCGCATTGTCCGATCCGCAGCCGAACGACAACTGGACGGGATCCGTGGGTTTCATCCATCAGGTGCTGTTCCGCGAATACCTGAAAGACCACCCCGCGCCGGAGGATTGCGAATACTACATGTGCGGACCTCCGATGATGAACCGTGCCGTGATCCACATGCTGCACGAACTGGGCGTCGAAGATGACAATATCCTTCTGGACGACTTTGGCGGATAGAGCCCGGTTTGGTCGCCAACGCAGGGCAACGGCCGTTTTTCTGGGGATATTGCTTCTGGGCGGATGCTGGAAAGGGAGGTCGGGGGAGACCGTCGTTTTCAGCGGTTCGACAATGGGGACGATCTATTCGATCAAGCTCTCCTCCCTTCCCTCGGCCGTCGATTACGAAGATCTTCGGACGGACATCCAAAAAAGGCTCGACGAAATTGAGCGCCTGATGTCGAGTCACCTGCCCTCTTCCGAAATATCCCTGTTCAACGCCCATCGCGGGACGGATTGGTTCGCTCTTTCTCCGCCGACCATGCGGGTGGTCCGCCAGGCGTTGCTGGTGGCTCGGCAGTCGGACGGCGCGTTCGATCCGACGGTCGGCAATTTGGTCGAAGCGTGGGGATTCGGCAGCGGCTCCCGCAAGGACCGGCTCCCCAGCGCCGCAACGATCCGCTCCGCTCTGCGGAAAACCGGATACGGCAAACTGACCGTTCACGAGAATAGAGATCTGCTGAAGAAAGGCAATCCGGATGTAGCCCTGGACCTTTCGGCCATCGCCAAAGGTTTTGCCGTCGACAGCGTGGCCCGTCTGCTGGAGGAGCGCGGGTTCGCCGACTATCTGGCCGAAGTGGGCGGCGAGATCAGAGCAAGGGGCACAAAGCGGCGGAATCGTCCTTGGATTATCGCCATCGAAAAACCGGTTTTGGACAGAAGAGAAATCTACCGGACGCTTAGCATCGGCCGAAACGGAATGGCAACTTCCGGGGACTACCGCAATTTTTTTTCCGTCGGCGGCAAACGATACTCCCATGTGATGGATCCCAAAACGGGATATCCCATCGTACACGATACGGGCTCCGTCACCGTGATCCACCCCTCGTGTGCGGCGGCCGATGCCTGGGCTACCGCCCTGTTGGTCCTCGGTTGGGAAAAGGGATACGAGGTGGCCGTCCGCAACGGTCTCTCCGCCCTTTTTGTCTACCGGATCGGCAGCGACTTGAAAGACAGGGGAACGCCCGGTTTTTTACGATATGTCGAAAAGCGGCCTGCGGCAGGGGGTGGCGCGGGAGTGACGAAGGCCGCACCGGAATAGACCTTCGAAAGATGAAAGGCGGCCTTTCGGGGCGAACTAAAAAAGAGGAATCTTGACCTATGAGTACATTTATAGCGGCCTTTCTTGTTTTTGCATGTGCTATGACGGGAATGGCGATCGGGCTAATCCTTTCCAAAAAAAGCCTGAAGCGCGGCTGCGGGCAGGCGCATGCGATAATGCGGAATAAAGGAAACGGCAGTTGCGGAAACTGCGGCAAAAAAGATCTGAAAGTTCAGGAATCCGTCGATTGAATTACTCTATCCCTTGTAAAATATCGCTTTGACAATAACACCCGCCAGTGCCGGATTCTCCTTCAACCTTCTGGTGGAATAGCCGAACCACTGTTTTCCAAAGGGGACATAGACGCGCATTCTGTGGCCCCTGTCGAGAATGGACCTTCGCAGTGCCGGTGTCACGCCGTAGAGCATTTGGAATTCGTATTTGTCCTTTGGCACCTTGTACTTTTTTATGAGCCTGTAGGCACCTTCGACGAGGAATTTGTCGTGGGTAGCAATTCCGGGATACATGCCCTCTGCGAACATCAGTTCCAGATTTTCAAGAAAGTGCTCATTGATCTCCTCATATTTTTTGTATGATATTTCTGCCGGCTCGACGTAGATTCCTTTGCAGATGCGGAGATTCAGGGGAGACTCCTTGGTGTGCAAATCCCTGAGATTCTTGATGTCCCGGTGGGTTCTTTTCAGGTAGGCCTGAAGTACCAGGCCGACATTTCGGGGAAATTCCTCCTTCAGTCGACGGAACAGTTCGATCTCCCTGTCGGTACAGGGAGAGTCCTCCATGTCGATACGAACAAAGTTGTTATAGGATGCGGCCTTGGCCACGATCTCGCGGATGTGCCGGTAGGTTGCCTCCTTGTCGATCAGCAGACCGAAGGAGGTCGGTTTGAGGCTGAAATTGCCCTCCACTTTCGCCTGCTTCACCGCCTCGACTACCCTGAGATATTCGTTTTTGTTCTCTTCGGCCTCGTTTAGGCTGTTGATGAACTCCCCAAGCAGGTCGATGGTGGTCGTCATCCCCTCTTCGTCGAGTTTTTTCACGGCAGCCACCACCTCTTCGATCGTCTCTCCGGCTATATACTCCTTGGAAAAGAGCCAAACCAGCCTCTTGGGCATGTAGGGCAAAATATTGGAAATAAGTCTAGTAAACATGTTCCCTCGCTTGAAACGTAAAAATTGAGGAAGGTCGATTGTATTGTCGGCATCCGATCGATGCGGTTCCTGCAATATATTGGCCGGACCACGGGAAAAATCCAGGACATCAAAAGTGGACTGCAAGCTGGATAGCAGCGGCGGTATGCCAAATGGAGGCTTTTCCCTTGAGGGCACTGAGGAAGATCGACTCCTGGCGAGTAGCATTCTTTCGGCAGGTCGGATCTACGTTGCAGATCGAGGCTATCTACCGCATGCGGCGTTTAGGCGCCTTCGAAAGGAAGATGGATATCCGCCACGGACGAAACGGATCCGTTTATGGCTGAGTCGGCGTTTCCGGTGGCAAGGGAGGCATACCGCGAAAACGAACCGGATACCACCGACCGGACAGTCGCCGGAAGATCGGCAACTGTCCGGGTCGTTTCATCGGTACCGCTTTTGCTAACTGTTCGTCTATTGTGGCTGCGCTTCGTCAAACTTTTCCAGCGTCGAGTCCGACGGCTTTCCGGTTGCAAGGCTTACGACGACTATGGCGGCAAAGGCCAGAACAAATCCGGGAAGGAGTTCGTAGAAATATTCTCCTTCCACTTTTATGTAGTTCTTGACAATAAAAATAGTCGAGGCACCGACGATCATGCCGGCAAGCGCACCGTACTTTGTCGTTCCGCGCCAGCACAATGACAGAATGACCAGAGGACCGAAGGCCGCGCCAAAACCTCCCCAGGCGTAACCGACCATAGCCAATATTGTGCCGGAATCTTTGGATGCGATAAAATAGGCTATCAGCGCAAAGCCAACGACGCCAAATCTGCTCACCCAAGCCTTCGCTTTTTCCTCAATGCCCTGAAAGAAGGGGAGATCCTCAGTGAGCGACGATGTCAATACCAGCAGTTGCGAATCCGCCGTGGACATCACCGCCGCCAGTACCGCCGCCAGCACAATTCCGCCAAATAGAGGATGAAAAAGCGCACTCGTCAGGGCAAGGAAGATCCGTTCCTTGTTGCCGTCGGGACCGCTTACGCCCTCCAGCGGCAGTATGCCGTTATAGCCGATGCCGATCAGCCCGATCGCTGTTGCCAGAATTAGGCAGACGACCATCCAGGTTATGCCGATGCGTCTTGCCTGGGGAACTTTATCGACGCTCTCGATACCTATGAAGCGTGCGAGGATGTGCGGTTGGCCGAAATAGCCGAATCCCCAGGCCATCAGGGACGCTCCGGTCAGCAGAGTTGTGGTGAACTGGAAGGCTTTGGGATTGATGGCGCTAATGTCGACGCCCGACCCGGCAATGGCAAAATAGCCTAACAACGAACAAAAAGTGAGCGCGCAGAGCATCAGAAGACCCTGGATCAGGTCCGTCCAGCAGACGGCCATATATCCGCCCAGAAATGTGTAGGAGACCACGACAAAGGTGGTTACCAGAAGCGCCGTCTGCTCGGACGCGCCAAAGCTGTGGGCAAAAAGCAGAGTACCGCCTTTGAGGCCGGAGGCGACATAGAGTGTGAAAAAGATCAGTATCACCAGTGTCGATACGGTTTTTAAAAGGCCCGAATCGTCGTCGAACCGCCTTGAAATGTAGGTGGGAAGGGTGACGGCCTTCAGATTTTCGGTCATAGCTCTGAGTCGGCCGGCGACCACCAGCCAGTTTATGTACGCGCCAAGAATAAGTCCGAGGGAGATCCAGACACCCTCCACAAGACCGCTGGCAAAAACGGCGCCCGGCAGACCAAGCAGCAGCCAACTGGACATATCCGACGCGCCTGCGCTGATGGCGGTAGTGGTTGCTCCCAACGTCCGGCCGCCGATGATGAAGTCCTCGTTGTTTTTGGTTCTCCTCATGGAGTAATATCCGATACCAAGCATCAGCATCAGGTAAAGGCCAAACTGCAGATATAGTAGTGTCATTGCTTTCCTCCTAAATTTTTTATGGTGTCCAATCCTCCCCCTTCGGCTGTCGTATACCGCATCGAGGATGGGCCTATGAGAAAAACGTTTTTTTGTCGCACGTTACTCTAGCGTACATGCCCGCAATACGCGACCAAACGCCGTTCTGTCAAGTCCTGTGCCCTGATTTTGCCTGTTACGGTCATTCCCGCGAAGAGGGTCGATATCCAGGCACGATATGGAAAACGGGGAGAGAACACTACGGCGATGCTGCAGGCGCCGACATAAAGCCGGGCCTACCGTTTCCGGGGCGGGTTTTAACGGTAGCCCTGACTGTTGGATGCGAGATAAGAAACATATTGATTTTTCGAAAGTTTTCAATCAAAAAAGAGACGGGAAAGATCGACAAAATCCGTTGATCTGGGACGATAAACCTTGAATTTCTCGACCGATATGCCGATCGAAAACAACAGCGGAGAAAAGGATTCGAGGAAAAATTTTACCTTCGGCACCAAACCGTTCGATGAAAGCTGATATCCCCTTTAATCCCAAAGTGTTGAAATGGGCTAGAAAATCTGCCGGACTGCACACGGTAGAAGTTGCCAAGAAGATGAAAAAGCCCGAAAGGACGATCGTCGCTTGGGAACAAGGCGAAGCGTCCCCTACCTATGTTCAACTCGAAACCCTCGCATACAAAGTTTACAAACGTCCTCTTGCTATTTTTTTCTTCCCCGAACCTCCGGAAGAGGAGACACCAGCCCAGTCCTTAAGGACACTGCCCGAGCACGAAATTGAAACGATGTCGTATCATATGCGATATTTGCTCAAAAAAGCGCGTGCAATGCAAATCAATCTCGCGGAGTTGAATTTTGGTATAAATCCGGCTGAAAAAAATATTGTCCGAGATCTACATTTCGATCCGGACGATTCCGTTTCCACGATGGTCGGGAAGGTGAGAGACTATCTGAAGATAGATCTTGATACTCAATTTGGCTGGAGCAATGCTGACGAAGCATTGAAGGCATGGAGGCACAGTCTTGAAACGAAAGGCCTCTTCATTTTCAAGGAAGCCTTTAAAGATGACAATTTTTCAGGCTTTTGCTACCACGATACCGAATTTCCCCTTATTTACATCAACAATAGCCAGTCAAAGACGAGACAGATCTTTTCCGTTTTTCACGAACTTGCACATCTGCTGCTTGGTACCGGAGGCGTAGACGCCAGAAGAGACACTTTTATCAAAGGGTTGGCGGGCAAGGATAGAAAAATCGAGGTTCTGTGCAATCGCTTTGCTGGTGCTTTCCTGGCCCCCGATTCGGATTTTGACGATCAAATAGTGTCGGACACCGTCTCGGATACATTGATCTTCAGCTTGGCAGAAAGATATAAGGTCAGTCGTGAAGTCATTTTACGAAAGTTTTTAGACCGCCGAATGATCGATTCGGCTTATTATTCGAATGCGGTCGAGAGTTGGGGAGTTGGAGAACAATTTCGATCATCCGGGTCGGGGGGGGACTACTACGCTACAAAGGGAGTTTATTTAGGGGGTCGATACCTTGAGTTGGTTTTTGGCTGCTACTATCGGAAAAGAATAGATAGAAACCAATTGGCCGGCTACCTCGATGTTAAGGTGAAACATATTCCCGGTATGGAAGCTCTATTGTGTAAAAAGGGGTTTGTATGATTTATGTGTTTGATAGCAGCCCCTTCATCACACTTTTTAGACATTACTATCCGGAACGTTTCCCAACGTTATGGAAGAAATTTGAAAGATTGGTCAAAGGTCGAAATATCACCTCTACGAGAGAAGTATACAACGAGATCGAGAGATTTGGAGGTGAAGACAGGCTTGCTCAATGGGCAAAGAACAATCGCTCTCTTTTTACGGAACCTGTCCGGGAAGAACTGCTGTTTATCGCCGATATCTTCGGAGTAAACCACTTTCAGGCGATGATTCGCAAAAAGGAGCGATTGCAGGGTTGGCCCGTTGCCGATCCGTTTGTAGTTGCAAAAGCGAAAGTTGCACGAGGTCGCGTTGTCACCCAGGAACGCTATAAAAAAAACTCGCCGAACCTTCCAAACGTATGCGAATATTTTAAAATTCCATGGCTCGATCTGGAAGAATTCATGAAAAAGGAAAATTGGAGGTTTTAGGCAACGAACCATAAGCGATCAACCCCTTTGGTTCCGAGCTATATTGCTCTATTTCGTCCGCAACTGCGCCAGCCTTGACCCTCTTCCCTTAGCCTTTTTCAGACCTTTTCCGGTTCGTCAAACAAGATCAACCGGTAGAAAGTACCTGTCAAAATCATTTTATCAGGCTGATGGGGTAGTCTTGGAATATCTTGTCGGCAGTCACAATTGTCAGGTTGTGCAGCTTTGCGGTGGCAATTATGAAGCGGTCGCACGGATCCCGGTGAACCGGAGGCAGTTTGGTTGCGGCAATGGCGATTCTGCCATCGATGGCCAGCTCAAGAATATCGTGAATTTCCAGGATATCCGAATACCAGCGCTCCGGGTCGCACGGCATCGATCCCACCTTTTTGATGCTTTAAAGATATTTCAAACGAGGAAATCGAGGAGACGTATACCCGCTTTGCCTTTTCGATGGCATCCAGCGCAAAATGCGTAAGGTTTCCTCCGCCCATGGCAATCCAAATCAGGGCACAGGTGTCCAGCATCAGCTTTTCATACACTCCAATCCTCCTCAGTCAACGGTTTCGTCAAATCGCAATTGACTGTAATTCGACCGAGAAAGCCGTTCGGTTGCAACCGGCTTTTCCTTTTATGGGGAACGATGTCCGCAATTGGTTTCCCGTTCCTACAGACGATAAACCGTTCGCCGTTTTTTTCGATTTCGGAAAGAATGGAGGAGAGTTTCGTTTTGGTTTCATGAACATTCAGAGTCTTCATTGCGGCCTTTGTTGTAGGATTTGGCGTACTCGGTCGATTGGGATTAGTCTATCGAATCAACAGGATTTGTCTACTTGGATATGTACCTGGATATGATCTTTTGTTCGGTTTTCCGGTCTTCTTCCCGATTTATCCTTGTTGACGCGGGATACGGTCGCTTCTGCAAGCAGATGGGGCCGCTTCGTCAATCTTGACGGATTTCCTGGGAAGCTCGGTTGTTGAAATGGGACGCTGCATGTATTATCGGCTCGATTTGTTTGATCCCAGGCAATAAAGAGCGTCAAAAATCCAGGGAGCCTCCGATGCGAGACTTTCCCCGGTTCATCGGAAACATCGATATGATCGTAACGGTATACAATTTCAAGGGAGGGGTCGGGAAGACAAGTATTAGCATCAATCTCTCCCTTACCCTCGGCTGGAAGATATTTTCGAACGACTGCTACTGCCCGTTGGAGGAGGTGTTGCCGGAAGATCGGTTCAAGATATTCGAACCCGGAGACGAGGTGACGCCCTACCGGGGAACGGACAGTATCGTCTACGACTTCGGAGGCCAGATCGACTTCCGTATCGTGCCTGCCGTAAGGCAGTCCGATTTCGTTTTGATTCCGGTCGTGGCGGACCGAATCGACGTAAGGGTGTCGCTGGGTACGATCCAGGCGGTAAAGGAGATCAACGGTCGCATCGTCGTCATCGCCAACAAAACCCAGGGGAACGATTTCTCGTCGATTCGGGACGCGATGCGGCAGTGCGGCGAATATCCCCTCTTCGAGTTGAAGCGAAGCCGTGCGATGCAGGATATGTTTCGGGAGAGGAAATCGATCCAAAGCCTGGTGAACGAAGGAGGATTGCGCAGGTACAACTATTCCGCAATCAACGACCAGTTCCAAAGGATCGTAGAGTACATGACCGGCAGTCGACGGCCGTAGGCGAACCCCATGCGATCGGGCTCCATCCTTTGCCTGTAAGAAGAGCTTTCGTGCCGCACGCATGCCGCTCTCCGTTTCCACTCCTTGACTCCCATTCCAATTCAAAAAGCCCGTCCGTAAAATAGCCTTCTCCCGATATCGTCGGGTACGCAGACATCCGTTTGAGGGCCTACCGCCCGTTTGACAAAACGGTTCCAACTCGAAACCGGCGTCCGACTTTTCCGCAACCCGCTTCCAAATCGGCTACGGCACGCGGAATAGCGAATTTTTCGGAGACTCCCTATCCGTTGGCAACATTTTTTTTGAGCGACTTGTAGGCACGAAGATAATATCCGATTGATTTTATGGAATATTATATCGGCACGGCCTTTCGTTTGCCTATCCGTTTGCTACGTTTCAAAGGAGGAGAAACGAATCAATCTTGTTTTTCGCGCTATTTGGGATACAATATAGAGAAAACACCGGTGAAGGAGAGATCGGAGTTCGCCGGGCCGATTTCCCCGCTTTGATTTTTGGAACCCTATTGGCATCTGCATATTGCAAAGGAGAACGGATGAAACTCGAACTTGAGCGTGCCCGCAACCTCTATACACTGAGAAACAGCTGTCTAAACAGCGCAACTATCAAAAAGCACTTCCAAAAGGTGAAGACCAGCCTGAAACCCATGTCCTATGCCGAGTTTGTGGAAAAATACATCGTCAATATCTACAAGTACGAATCTCCGCAAAGCCCGGAACGTCGGTTTTTGAACAGATTCCTCAACTTCTGCTGAAATTTTCGCGTAAGGAGGTCGTCGAAGAGAGTGCCGAGCATTTCTCCGCCGCTCCTCCTGCCACCCCTCTTTAGAAAGCCTCCGAGAAGTTCGATCCTCTTCCACACCCTGTCCTCCGCTTCGAACAATCCCCATCGTAGCCGATAGGAACCGAGCTTCCTTGGGTGAATTCTCCCCTTTCCGATACTGCTGCGGACTGATTCATATCAAATATGATCAATTTTATCCTATTTACAATTGGCGGAGCATGAAAATATGCTATCCTGTAAAAAATGCAAAAAACCGGCTGTCCATTTTTTTCGATTGATGGAATAGTCGAATGAAGGAACGGACGGAGCGGAGAGCGAAACTCCACTCGGCCGCTTGACGGGCGGATTCCCCAACGAAGACAAAAACAGCTGGAGAAACAATTGGGAAATAGAATTGTATATATGGATCACAATGCGACGACCCCTCTTCATCCAGAAGTGAAGAGAAGAATGACGGAAGCCCTGGAGTTTTACGGCAATCCGTCGAGCCTCCACACGCGCATTGCCGACTTTATCGGAGCGGAGCCCGACGAGATCATATTCGTAGGAAGCGGTTCGGAAGCTTGCAACACCATTCTTTCTTCCGTTACCTGCCCGTCGAAGAAATGCGACTTCGACCCCAATCCGATAGGATCGCAGATCGTTACGACCGAAATCGAACATCCCGCCATACTGGAAAGCGCAAAATGTCTTGCGGATCAGGGGATTTCAACGGTATATCTCGGCGTCGATGCTGTCGGCAAAATCGATCTGGAACAGCTCGAACGGCTGATCAACGACAGGACGCGCCTTGTTTCGGTGATGATGGCCAACAACGAAATCGGGACCTATCAGGATATCGAAGCCGTCTGCAAAATCGTTCACGATGCGGGAGCCCTGTTCCATACGGATGCGGTTCAGGCAGTGGGGAAGACGCCCGTCGACGTGAAGGAGTTGGGCGTCGACTTTCTCTCCTTCTCCGGACATAAAATCTATGGACCGAAGGGAATTGGCGTTATGTATGTAAAACGGGGAGTCTCCTTTTGTCCGCTGATTCGCGGCGGTCACCAGGAGGAGGGGAGAAGAGCCGGAACGGAAAATACGCTGGGCATTATCGGCCTGGGAAAGGCGGTGGAGATGCGGCAGCGGGAGATGGAAAGCGAAGCGGTACGCTTGAGGGAGCTGAAGGGGATCATGAGAGCGGAAATCGAAGAGAACATCCCCGACGTATACTTTATCGGTCACGCCGAGGATTCCATTCCCGGTACCTTGAACGTTTCGTTTGCAGGTGCCGAAGGCGAGGCGATTCTACTCTATCTGGACCTGGAGGGCATAGCGGTTTCGACCGGCTCGGCCTGTGCTTCGGGCTCTCTGGACCCCTCTCACGTCATTTTGGCAACCGGAGTTGCCACCGAGCTTGCGCACGGTTCGATCAGAATCAGCATGGGTCGGGAAAACACCATCGACGATGTCCGGCATGTGACGAAAACGTTAAAACGGGTAATCGAAAAGGTAAGAGGCATGTCTACCGTGTACAACAATTAGGAGCGGGAAAATGAATTTTGACAGTAGCTGGCTGTATTCGGACATAGTGAAGCAGCATTTTATGCAGCCGAAAAACCTGTTTTTGGGCAGCGACCAGGATTTCGAATGGCATGGAAAGGGAACAACCGGCAATATAAAATGCGGCGATCAGATGATCGTATATATCGTCGTGGACCGGGAGAGGGAGATCATCACCGACTGCAGATGGCAGACGTACGGTTGCGCCAGCGCCATTGCCAGCACCTCCGTCATGTCCGAACTCGTTAAGGGAATGAGCCTCGACGACGCTTTTAGGCTTTCTCCCAAAGATATCGCAAAAAAACTGGGAGGATTGCCGGACAACAAGGTGCACTGTTCCGTTTTGGGAGACAAGGCGCTACGCATGGCCATCAACGACTACTATAGAAAAAACGGTCTGGAGGACAGGGTCAGAGAGGAGTACGCTCAGGTGGTCTGCGAATGTTTGGACGTGACCGACCACGAAATCGAGGAGGCCGTTCTGGAGGGAGCCCGCACCTTCCTCGACCTGCAGGAAAGGACCAAAATCGGAACCGGTTGCGGAGGATGCGAAGAGAAGGCGACGGAGCTGCTGAAGGACTATATGGCCGAACACTTTCCCGATCCATGATCCCCGATATCGGAGAACTTTCCTCTCGGAGGCGGGAAGGGTTCTCCAAATTCCCCTTTTTCACAAATCGTAGGCAACCGACCGTTTCGGGCATCCGTGCTTCTGCGGAAGCTGGAAGCTCTTTGCACGGAGCATAGCGGATTTTGTGCGGGAGCCGCAGTCCGCAAGATACGGACCGTAACCCGTGCGGTCATACCGCGTCTTTCGGAAGGGAAACGGTTTTTTGAGCAGGCGCCTTCGGCAGAACGATGTCGGAATCCTTTTTCCGCAGGTTGAACAGAAGGGC
>CAZLTI010000014.1:0-24135 GCA_964562335.1 uncultured Pseudomonadota bacterium
TCTCGCTCTGGGGCTTGTTGTTGATGCAAACGCTAATGAAAATAAATTCACTTCTACTGTAGCAAACAATGGAAATCCATATATTGAAAAAGGGAAAAATCAAAAATCCCTTTTCGGGGAAGTGGTTGATAACTGAAATGGATGAATGGGATCGTGATTTTATCAACCTTGTTGAAGCAGGATTTATAAAATTTGAAAATTATTTACGAGGTGAATTGCTTTTTGGTTGTGTAGGTGCAGATTTAGATTGCCGGATAGTAAATCAGGAAAAAAATCCAAAAATAGAGTTCACCTTCCAAGGTGAAGATGAAGGTGATCCAGTTTGTGGTAGAGGTTGGGCTCAATTTAATGGAAAACGTTTACAAGGAAAGGTTTTCTTTCATCTTGGCGATGAGTCCGGTTTTTTTGCAATTGCAAAGAAAACAGTTCACTAACAAAATATTAAATTAATCAAAATACCCTTAGTTGATTTACGTGCAATGGAGGGGTTGATAGGGGAAAAATAGCGTCTGGGAAAAGGCGTCAAGCGTCTTTCAATAGGGTGAAGCGCCCCAAACCCCTAGCAGCTCCTCTGTTGTTTCGCTATCGGGCGGTATGTGGAGGATAGCGGGAGGGAACCGTTCGGTTTGATGTTCGCAAGAGCCGACCGAAAGAGCGTGCGGCAGTGGGGGTTCGGCAAGGCCTACAGCCAAGTATTGACATTGTGTTTCTCTACGAGATCCACGAAACCTTCGTAGTCGACCGTTTTTATGCCGTCGAGAATCTTCGCTATGCCTCTTGCCTTCAAATCCGGTTGCAGGGCGTAGACGTCATTGGATTCCGCGATTTTTTTTATCTTTTCGGAAAAGGCGGTTCCGTCTTGCGCACCGTAGACGGCATCTTCGATCAGAAGGAGCGCATCTTCCGGTTGGACGAATCGTAGCGCGGTTTCCAGCGACGGAGCCCGAAAAGGCGATTGGTTGATCATATGTAGCATGGTCACTTTTTTGATTGGTTTGTCTGTCGTATGTGTCGGATCAATTGGGAATAATTACGTCCTGCTCGCCCATCAATCTGCCGATCTCCGCTGAGTCCAGCACTTCTACATCGACAATGAGGTCCTCCTCGGTCAGTCCCCGCTCCTCCAGGGAGTGTCTGTCGACATAGAGTTTTTCCACATCGTAGTCATCCAGGGCGGTAAACGTTTTCATATAGCCCTTTATTCCGATATCGGACGTATCCTGGTCCTTTTTCAGCGTGTAGACGCCGTCGTCGATAAAGGCCATGGAGATATCCTGGTCGTAGGCAGCCATAATCAACACTGTCTCCAGCCCTTCGTAGGAGTAGATGGTTCCGTGCGGAGCGCGTCGAACTACGTGCATGATCTTTTTGACAATTTCGTCGTCGTATATCTCTTCCGTCATCGTCTGCTCCTAATCTCCGAAAGTTACGAGCCGGTCGGCTTCGATGGCCATGTCGGTCAACTGTCCCAAACCGGTGATTTCCGTATTCTCCATGATCAGCTCCTCTCCGGCCTGGGAGTTGGTGATCCCCCTGCGCTTGGCGGCCGCGATGCAGGCATAGACAGTAACGCCCTCCGCTCCCAGCTCGGACCATCGTTTGGCAATGTGGCGGTCGTCGTTCGGCGGTTCGGAGAATTTTGTGATGTTGTATACGCCGTCGTGATACAGAAAGACGGCAAAGACCTCGTGTCCCTTTTTTCTGGCTGCTTGGATAAATTGATATGCGGTGTCGGCAGCCTGATGGTTGTAGGGTCCGTCTTTAATTTGCACGCCTATCTTCATGGGCTCCTTTTCGGTTTTCCGGGTGGGAGATGCGGGGTTTGAAAGAGCAAAATGTATAGGGGACATCCGAAAAAATCAAGGGCAAAAGTGATCGGGAGCGCAGTCGATTTCGGAACCTACACCTATCCTCTTTGTATGGGGGTTGTCGTTTCCGCTTGATTATGGAGTGGACTTTCAACGGCTTTCAGCAGCGTTTTCACTTTATCAATGGATTTGATACCGGGTGCTTTTTCGACCCCGGATGAAATGTCGAGACCGTATGGGTTCAACATGCCGATTGCCTCGGAGACGTTTTCCGGGGTGAGGCCGCCTGCCAAAATAATGCGGTAGGCGGCGCATACCTTTTTGGCCTGCGACCAGTCGAAGGTCTTTCCCGTCCCGCCGTATGCTTTGTCGGACCAGGCATCGAGCAGAAAGTTCTTCGTCGGATAGCGGGGCAGAAGATCGATGTCCATTCGATCCCTTATGCGGAAAGCCTTGATCCAGGGGATGCCGCTATCCGAGAGCCGTCTGCAGTATTCCGGCGTTTCCGACCCATGAAGCTGCGCGAGGTCGATTCCGGTATTGCGCACGGTATCGATCAGCCTTTCCATCGGTTCGTCGACGAACACGCCAACCGTTTTGATCAAAGGAGGCAGTCGCAAAACGATGGCTTTTATTTTGGACGGTTCGATAAACCGAGGCGATGGCGGATATAGAATAAATCCGATGGCATCCACACCAAGGCGGGCGATCTCGATCGCCTGCTCCATCTGCGTGATGCCGCAGATCTTTATTGCTACTCGCTGCACGAATTGGTTTTGGATGGCGGGTTCGCATTTGGGCAAAAAGCCCGAAACCGTCCGCTTGTTTCTCCCGCTTTGGCTGGAATGGCGGTTTTGGGACTTTCTACGGATTGATCAAACCGGCAATTGCCCGACCGGGATCGGGTTGTCGCAGAAGAGTTTCGCCGACCAGTATGGCGTCGAATCGGTTGTCGAGCAGAATCCGACACTCTTCGGCCGTACGGATGCCGCTTTCGCTTACGCAGACGACATGATCCGGGATGTGGCGCCTGAGATTAACGGAGTGCCGGAGGTTGGTCGCAAATGTGGTCAGATCCCGATTGTTGATGCCGATCAGACGGCAGCCGCCGTCCAAAGCGGTGTCGAGCTCCTTTTCCGTATGCACCTCCACCAGGCATGCCAGGCCGAACGTATGCGCGACATCTTGAAAGTGTTCCAACTTCTCCCGCGAAAGAGATGCGACGATGAGAAGTATCGCATCGGCTCCCAGTTCGTAGGACTCCCTAATCTGCCGTTCGTCGACAATGAAATCCTTGCGCAAAAGGGGAAGTTTCACGGCCCGGCGGATATTGCGCAGGAAGAGGTTTTCCCCCTGGAAGTACTTGGTTTCCGTCAGGACGCTGATGCAGGCGGCTCCGTTTCTTGCGTAGGAGCGGGCGATGGCGGTCGGCTGAAAGTCCTGCCGAATGATGCCCTTAGACGGCGACGCCTTTTTTACCTCCGCAATAACGGACAGGCCCTCCCCTTTGAGCGCTTTCGTAAAATCCAGCGGGATGCGCAAGTCGGTCGGCTTTCTGCGGATTTCGTCGGGGACGATGTGATCCAGTTCCCGGTCTACTTGGCGTTGCCTGTCGGCCGTTATCGTTTCGAGTAGATTCACTCGTCTGCCCTCCCGTTCGATGCCTTTCTTTTCGCTGCCTTTGCCAAACCGGCGAGATGCGCGAATCGAAGCGCCGCGATACGTTTCCAGGTGGAGGTCCTATCGAAAGCGGGATGCGCGAATCAAAAGGAAAACGAAACGGTTTTCAGTTTTTCTATGGCGTCCGGTCCTGCTCCCCGATCCAGCAGGGCTTCCGCTCTGTCAAACCCGTCCGCGAGCGTCGTCCCTTCCATTGCGGAAATGGCAAAGCCCGCATTGAGTATCACGATATCCCTTTTCGCTCCTTTGAGTCTGCCCGACAGGATCTCCCTGGTGATTCTTGCGTTGTCCGCCGGGCTGCCTCCCTTGATCGCCTCGAGGCTGTTCCGTGCAAATCCGTAACCCGCAGCGTTGAAGACGAACTCACGGATATTGCCCGTTGCGTCGAGGCGTGCCACTTGGGTATCTCCTGCAATGCACACTTCGTCGAGGCCGCTGAAACCGGAAAACACGTAGGCCGAGCGCGTCCCCAGCTCCTTCAGCACTCGGATTGCTTTCGATACGAGCGAGGGGGAGTAAAGACCGATTATCTGCGTTTTTGCTCCGGCCGGATTGGTCAGAGGGCCCAGAATGTTGAAGATGGTGCGGATGGCGATTTCCCTGCGAATGGGAACCACGTTTTTCATTGCCGGATGCAGCGCCGGTGCGTACAGAAATCCAAAACCCGCCTCTTCGATACATGCCGCTACCTGTTCGGGAGTAAGCGACAGATTGACGCCCAGAGCTTCCAGCAGATCGGCGCTTCCGCTTTTGGAGGTCATGGAGCGATTGCCGTGTTTGGCGACTTTGTATCCTCCCGATGCCAGCAGGAGTGCCACGGTCGTGGAAATATTGAACGATCCCGAACCGTCTCCTCCGGTTCCGCAAGTATCGAGCAGCGAATCCGTCGTTATCGGAATTTTTGTGGATTTTTCCCGCATCACCTGCGCACAGGCGGAGATCTCCTCCACCGCTTCGGATTTGATCCGCAGTGCAACGAGAATCGAGGCCGTCTGTGTCGGGGTGTAGGCTCCCTCCATAAATCCCCGCATCATCGAGGCGGACTGTTCCCTGCTTAAATCCTGTCCGTCGATCAGCTTTTCGAGCAGTTGTTTGGCTTCCATTGCTTTTCCATACCAAAGATATCTTTGAAGAACTCGATATTAACCGCTCCGTAACCTATTCGCAGGCATGGTTCCGACTTAATGCTAGAGCGTGACTTCGCCGGAACAATGCTCGCGAATGGGCGAAGCAGTTTCTTCAAGTAGGCGACATGATAGCAACTGTTGTTACACCGTCTAGATTGATAGTTTAAGACTATGGAGTGCGGGAAATCGGGAGTCAATTAATGACGCCGCACGATGATTTCAAAAATAGAGATCTCCATAGTTGCTCTTTGGGCGGCATTGTTCCGGCCTTAACAATATCTACAAAACCGCTACCTTTGCCTCCATGATCCTCTGTCGTCGTCTCAATGGGGCCAGAATAAAAACATGGATCTTTCAATTGAATAACGCCTGAAATACTGTTTGGTTTTGGACTGTCGCCGTATCCAAAAGACAGAAGATTCACTTCGTCAGCGGCTTCGCTTATAAAATGTCGTAGATTCAATCCAGTAGACGATGATATATAATCGGCTAAAACGTCTTGTAGTATCCAGATGGTTTTTCCGTCCCATGCTAAGCCAACTTGGGATTTTGCCAATAGTTGGCTGACCATCCGTGCCCAAACCTGTCGATAGTTAATACCTGGAGCTTTATGGTCGTCGCCTTTTAAAATGGCGTCCTCAAATGCCATACCTATTCTCGTCCGTTTTGCTTTGTTTCCTCCCGATGTCGACGAGGTCATAATTTCTACAATTACTATTGGATCGGCAGGAAAATCATCCACCCATAACTTGCCTGAACGTCTAGCCAGCGTGAAGTGGTTTTCAACGGCGATTCGCTCGCAAATACGTTCGCTTTTTCCGGTTATCAATGAAATTTCAGAGAGCGGCTTATGACATTTTCCTGCCAGTATATAGTCAAACGTATAATCGAAGAACCTTTGCGCACTATTTTTAGTTTGAATGGATCCTCTCATCCTGACTTCCGACCAGATCCGATATTCATTAGCCGGAGAGAGACCGCCATATCTAACCAATGCATCTCTCACTTTTGATTGAAGCTCGGAAAGATTCGCGCCCCCAAGCGTCAATAGTCGTCTAGGACAGACTATCCAAGGCTTTTCACGAATAGACAACGAACAAACACCGGCATGAATGCTCCCACTTTTAATGAACTTTTCTGCCAATGCGGGATGTTTCGACAAGTTTAAAGCCGCAAGATAGCGATTGCCACCCCCATCGCATTCGTTTCCCATAAATGGGCACCAAGCGGTAGTGCGACATTTTTTTGCCTTTGGGTGGGTCGAATTTAGGGGATAGCCAAAAACTTCGAATACTTTACTCACGAAGACCTTTATCAAGATACTCATGAATTCGAACCGTAAGCATCCGAGCCAATGGTGGGGGGACAGAGTTCGCAACCTGCCGGTGTTGATCAAGATTTTTGACTGAACCGGTTCTGCTACGTATTGGTCCTTTCAATATGTACGAGTCGGGATAACCATGTATTCTCATGTACTCTCTTGGAGTAAGATAACGGTCTTCCGTAGGATGATAAAATATTTCACCGCAGCGTAACGTATTTGCAGGTTTTTTTCGATGCAGTCTTAGGTACTTTGTGGTATCCTTGGACTTTAGTCCCCTTCGCAACTCTTTGCCCAAATGTGTTTGCGCTGCTAGATAGGAACCTTCCGGCACTTGCTTGATTCGCTCTCTATCTCTTGGAGGCGTTACATCAACATGGCTATCCTCTCTATCGTAAAATGTTATTCCCTTTATTTTGGTAGCAGGCAGGTCAAGTCCCTCGATCACCGAACCGACTCCAATATGTGGTTTGCACGGAAAAAAACCATAACACTCTTCTTTCCGGGCATGTGTTTGATCGGGAAAAATAAATCCATTCTTGCGTTTCGTTGCAATTACGAATAATCGCTCTCGCATCTGAGGCACGCCGTAATCCGCAGCAAGAATAACTCTCCATTTTGGCGTATAATCGGCATCCTCCAGGCATGTTAGAAGTTTCTCGAAAACTTCCCCTTTCTCTTGATTCGTACCTTTCGAAGATAAAAGTCCTTTTACCTGTTCGAGGAGAATAACTTTTGGTTGCAGCGCCTCCGCAAAACGGACAATCTCAAACAAAAGCATCCCCCTCTCGTCATTTAACCCCAGCTGTCTACCTGCAATAGAAAAGGATTGGCAAGGCGGACCGCCAAATAATAGATCAAGTTCCCCCTTTTGCAGGTCGAATTCTTCGAGTAGTCTGCCTGGATTGACAGAGCGGATGTCCTCTTCAATAATCGTGGTCTTGCTGTTTCCCCGTTCCTTTGCGGCACGCAGCGTATTGCAACAATGCTCATCTATCTCAATTTGCGCAAGGACTTCAAATCCCGCATCCTGCACACCTAAGTCCATGCCGCCTGCACCGGAGAAAAGACTAATCGCTTTGTAAGTTTTCGAGTGAATCATCTCGTTTCTTAATTTACATTCAATGTCCCCTCACTCTGATTTGCAGGCCGCACGAGTACATTCGGGCATCGTCATTGGCGGAAGCTTCGGTAATTGGTATCATGTCGCCTAATTTCGCATCTCCCTCCGCAGACCCGCTGCCGAACTTCATACGGGTGTTCTGGCGTGTTTCGATATATTGATCAGTACGCCGACCATATAGATGTTTGTTACTAGCGAGCTACCGCCGTAACTGATGAAAGGCAGCGGAACTCCTTTCGTGGGCAGCAGTCCGATAACGACGCCGATATTCAAAAAACTCTGCAGAACGATCATGATCGTAATGCCGAAGGCCAGATTTCTCCCGAAGTCGTCGGGGCTGTGCAGCGCGACCTGAAATCCATTGATCATCAGGCAGATCAACAGTCCGACCACGATGACGACTCCTATAAAGCCGGCCTCTTCCGCCAATATGGAAAAGATGAAATCCGTGTGACTTTCCGGCAGAAAGAAAAGCTTCTGTCTCGAATTTCCCAGATCGCGGCCGAATAGTCCGCCGGTTGCAACCGCAACCAGAGACTGGATCAGTTGAAACCCCGCGTCCAAAGGATCCGCCCACGGATCCAGAAAGCCGAAGATCCGTTTCATACGGTAGGATTCGGATACTACCAATAGGATGCTTACGCTCAGAAACCCCACGACGCTTCCGAACATATGGAACGGTTTCACGCCCGCTACGAAAATCATCGTCAGCAGCGTCAGCGCGATCAAAACCGATGTGCCGAAGTCCGGCTGAAGCAGAAGCAGGAGGCAGAAGAGTGAAATTACCGTCAAGCTCGGCAGCAAACCCTGCGAAAAGTGCCCAAGCACGGTCCGTTTTCTTTCCAAAAAACCGGCTACCCAGACGATCAGCGTAAACTTCAGCAACTCCGAGGGTTGAATTCCGATACCGAAAAAACGAATCCAGCGTCGGGCACTGCCGACCTGTTTGCCGATTCCGGGTATCAGCACAAGAACCATCAATAGGAATGAAACCACCATCAGGAAGGGAATGAGCTTCCTATAGTTGGCGTAGGGATATCGAGTTGCAAACGCCAGCAGCACCATACCGATCGCAAGATGCAGCAACTGCCTGTTCAAAAAATAGTACCGGCTGCCCAGATAGCGTTCTGCGTAGATCGTGCTGGAGGAGTAGATCATGATCGTACCGATGCCGGTCAAAGCAATCAGGATCAAAAGAATCGAAACGGAGTGTGTGGAAGGGAAGAGGCGCTTCATCTGTATAGTTTATGCGGCGTTTATTCCTTGATCTCTTCCCGGATGATTTTTTGCACGACTTCCGGCAGCACCCTCTTCAACGTATCCTGAATCGCGTTCGATACGATATCTTCGATCAAACGATCGAGCTCGGCTTTTTTGCCCGGAGACAGTTTTCCGGCCAGTTCCGATTTCCGGGCGGCCGAACTCTTTGGCGGCTCGGTTGGGGAAAAGTCTTCGTCGGGCGATTCCGATTCCGGTGCCGCGTCTTTCGTTGTGGGCTTCCGATCCGCATGCTGGGCAATGTCGTCGGCGTTGTCCGCGTCGCTCCCGTTTGCGATCTCCTCTGCCGATACGACATGTTCCATCCTGAAATCGCCTATCTCGAACACGTCTTTGGATACCTCCATCTCTTCATCGCCCGATTCCCTTTCGGCCTCGGAGTCCTTTCGGTCGGAGCGGTCGGCTTCGAGATCGGAATCGGGAGGAATTTCCACCAAATCCAACTCTTCGAAAAGGGACATCGCGCCATCGGCATCCGAAGCCTCCTCTTCCTGCGGATTTCGATCCGACTCGACATCCGCCAAAAAGATATCGTTCGGGATATCCTCGGTTTCGGTTTCCGTAGATAGTTCGGAGGTTGGATCCAATTCGTCCAACTCCTCCGTACGAATTTCAGCTTGCGGTTCCGCATCCGGTCCGTTCGGATTTTCGGAGAGGGCCTCCCGGTTCGTTTGGTCGCTTTGTGCTTCTTCCGATTCCCCAAAATTCTCCAGGTCGATGTCGAAATTTTCCAGATCGATGTCATCGATTTCCTGGGGCAACCCGCCGTCGCTTTCTAAACCGTCGGTATCCAACTCCCCAAAATTCTCCAGATCGATGTCGAAATCGTCGAATTGGGCCATCGACGGATCCACCTCCCCGGCCTTGTCTTGAACGAGTGGCTCCTCCTCGGTATCCGAGATGGAAACCTCTTCGTTGTCCGAATCGTCAATTTCCACGCGCAACAGACTTGGATCGCTGTAGCTTTCCTCGTCCCCGACTTCCAAGATCAGATCCTCCTCGTTGCCGACGGACGCCGCCTCCTTTTCGGTCGGGGAGGGAGTCCGATCCTTTGCCATATCCGCCGGGACTTTGGACTGTCCGTTTGTTTCGTCTTGGGAGAGATCGGCATCGATCGGTTCTTCCTCCTCAGTCGGAGTTGCGTCACCGGAACCGCCGAGATCGGCGGATTCGTCCGAAGCCGTCCGGTTTTCGATAGATTGTCCGTTCTCCGTTGGCGGCAGATCGTATTTTGCCTTCGATACCTGACGCAGATTGATCATTTGTCGGATGTTCGGAGTGTCCTCTTCCGGAGACAAGTCCATCAAGTTTGCCAGATCCGATTCGGAAATCTGCAAGGAGGGATCCTCGTCCTCAAGACCGGCATCCGCTGCCCTTCGAATCCGTCGTCCGGCAACGGATCCTCCTCCCTCTCCTCCGATTCCCTTTGAAAGGCCGCACCGGCAAAACTGCCCGTCTCTTGGCTCTCTCTCGGAGCGTCTGCTTCCGCGTGCGAAATCGCATTGCCCGGCACCACTTCGATTTCTCGAATACCGTAGTCCCCGGTTTCCGATACGTTCTGCAAATCGAACCGTGAAACCTCGTCGCTCATCACGACCTCGACGATATTTCGTCTATCCGAATCGTCGGCCGATTCGAATTCCAAGGTAAAGTCGTCCTCGAAATCGAGTGCCGAGCTATCCAGGTCGCCATCCACATCCTCTGCGGGACCCGGCAGTTCGTCGGAGTACGCGTCAAGCTCGTGGCTATCTCCGAGTTCGTCGGACTCCTCGAAATCGGCATCGAGAGGGTTTTGCTCCGACGGATCGGTTTCCGTAGCCTCGTCTGCCTTCTCGATGGGTTCCAGTTCGAGCAGTTCGGTCTCGCCGTTGTCGTTTTCGGAGGAGACTCCTTGCGGATTCTCGTCCGATAAAAGCTGCGACATCGGATCCAGCTCGCTCTCCAAATCTCCCATTGTTATTTTGGCATCCTTTTTGTCGGACAATACATCCAGAAACTCTTCATCGAACACGTTGAGACCGTCCAGCTCTTTGTTTCGGCCTTTTTTCGGACGATCCTCCCGATTTTTGAAAGCCGCCGCGATCCACTCCTGAAGTGCGGCGGAATCGAATGGCTTTCTCAGATGGCCCAACACATTCAGCGATCGTAGCTGCTTTTCGTCGGGGGTCTCTCTGGCCTTGGTCATCAGAACCAGGGGAACGTTCGCTATCGTTTCGTCTTCCCGGATTTGTTTCACGACCGAGTAGCCGTTTTTCCGGTCGCTATTGCTAAGGAAGATGACATCGGGGCGCAGGTTTCTCGCTACGGATACGTAGTTATTGGAATTGGATTCGTGCGCCACATCCCATATCCAGTTTTCTTTGGGAAGAGCGGAGTCGAATAGAGTGTGGACGAGTGCGCTTTCCTCCAAAACTAAAATAGTTCCATTCATGCGGGACCTTTCATGTTAAACAAATTCGGCGCTTTGGGAAAATGCCTGCCGCAATCTCCATTCCACAGATATATTTTCCGTGCCGTTTCTATCAGAGGGAAATCAATTTGTCTGCATTTTTCATTGAAATATCTACTCTTTTGATCCCGTCTCGCAAAAATCGGAATCGATACGGACGGAGATTTTAAAAAGCGTACGGAAGTACCAAGATACACCTAACGACCCCATTTTGCAAGGTTGTGCGAATGAATATCATGCGCGCAAAATCCATTTGCCGAATCGCTGCGTTCGGTCTATCATTTGCCAAAACTGCGATTTTCCCTCAAAAGCCTCCGAAAAATACCGATGATCAAACGTCTCCTATCGTCCGTTCTTGTCGTCGTTCTTTCGACGGTGGCTGCCTTTGCAGGCGGCAGGCCGTACCAGGTCGAAGTTAGGGTGGAGTCGGTCGATTCGAAGGATGTGCGGGGGATCGGCGTACAGCTTTTGCAGATTAGGATGTCGCCCCGGCCGGGACTCGAGTTGATAGAATCGGGCACAACGGACGAGCGGGGGCGAGTGGCGTTTGTCGTGTCGCCGCCGGACGAGACGACGTTCTACAGAGTAAAGGCCGTTGCGGGCGACCGCGAGACGGGATCTAATCCGTTTCGGCGCAAAGAGGGGCAGTCCGCAGTGGAAATCCGACTGACGCTGCCGACCATTTCGTTCGATGTCGGCAAAATCGTCTTTCTAAAGGACATTTTGCTGTTCGAGCCGGAGGATAGGAACGTCTTGCGGGTAACGGAGATTGTGCACTTCGGCAACGATAGCGATTCGGTCATCGACGTTACGGAGTCTCCGATCGTAGTGAAAACTCCCCTGCGGGCGAAAAACGTTACCGTGATCCAAAGCCCGGATCGTGCCGCTGTGGAAAAAGGGGAAAACGAGCTTCGTTTGAAAGCGAAGCTGCCGCCGGGCCAGTTTCAAATCGTTCTCGGATACGACTTTGCAACGGATGGTTCCGATATAACGTTTGTCCACAGTCTGCCGCCCCAATTGGAGACGCTGGAACTGCTGGTTCCGCAGGACGGAATAACGGTGGATTTCGAACGTGGCTCCAACACGAAGATCGCGGAACGGACAAAGGAGTTCGGCAATCGGCTTTATCTGTCCAAAACGATTTCCCTGCCGGGCGGACGGAAAACGATGGAGTTGGTGCTGAGCGGATTTCCCGAACCTCAATGGAAGATGATCGTTCCGGCCGCTCTGCTGGCGCTGTTTCTGTTTGCCGGTTTGGGGCTGCATTTGTGGAAGGGGAGAACCCTCCCCAACCGCACGCGGCGTTCCACAGAGCGTTCCCGCCCTTGAACCCATGGCATCCGACTATTTCAAGTACTCCTCCCATCGATTCTACGGAGCTCTAGTGGCTCTGGTGATGCTGCTTCTGTACGAAATCCTCGTGGTTTTGGGCGGATCGTCGTCCGGAATGGTGGTGAGAAATGCGCCGGAAGCGTGGATGCGCAATGTCCTGCACTTCGTTGGGGTACCCCACTACACCATCAGTTTTGCCTTTATGACGGGGGCCTTGATCGCCTTGCCGGTTTTCTACCGATCCGGGGTGAGATTCAGCAGGGGGATTGTTTTTGGCATGCTTTTGGAGTCTGTTTTTTGGGGACTTTTTACCGGATTCGCCATTCGGTTTTTTACCGTCGGCCTGCCTCTGTTTTCCGGTGGATTTTCCGGTTCGATCCCCGCCAACCTGGGATTGGCGATCGGGGCCGGGCTTTTTGAAGAGCTTCTTTTTCGCGTCCTGCTCACGACCTTTCTGCTGAAAACCTTCAAAAGGCTTTTTCGCAGTGCGCTACCTTCGGTCGTTCTTTCGGTACTGATCGCCTCGTTTCTGTTTTCCCTGGCCCACTACGTCGGCAACATGGCCGACGACTTTACGCTCTACTCCTTCGCGTTTCGGTTTTTTGCCGGTATCTGGTTTACCACGCTATATGCCGTGCGGGGATTTGCCATTACCTGTTTGAGCCACGCCTTTTACGACATTTTCGTGCTGATTCTCTCCCCTTGACCGTCCGTTTCGTAGGGAGGCCAACCCCCCCGCACCGGCTGCCGGTGGAGAGCCGTGGGAGCAAATTGATATGAAGCAGAGGGATTCGGTCTTCAAGGAGATAGGGGATGTCCGTATGGTGAGAAGCAAACGCGCCAAGTACGTGGGCATCACGCTAAAGCCGTTCGAGGGAGTGCGGGTTTCGGTTCCCCGCCATGTCTCCTATAGGGAGGCGGAACGAATCGTCCTGAAGAGGAGCAAGTGGATAAAGGAGCGTCTGCCCCTGATAGAAAAGTTGGAACGGCAGCGTACGGTTTTCGACGAATCCACCCTATTCGATACGAAGGAGCACTCTCTGCATGTGTCGTGTCGCGGTTCGGAAGGAATATCGATCAGGATTGTTCCGGGTTTGATCGAAGTCCGCTATCCCCGCCGGATGGCTGTACACGACACCGAAGTGCAGGAGGCAATCAGGTGCGGGATCGAAGAGGCATGGAGAATCGAGGCGAAAAGGCATCTCGTCGGGCGCGTAGAGGAGTTCGCCCGCATCCATCGGCTGTCGTTCAATCGGGTGTATATCAAAAACAGCAAAACGCGGTGGGGGAGTTGCTCCTGCAGGAACAATATCAACCTCTCCCTCCACTTGATGAGACTGCCGGATCGTTTGGCCGATTATATTATCCTTCACGAACTGGCCCACACGGTTGTCAAAAATCACAGTCCGGATTTCTGGAAAATCCTGAACCGGATCTGTCCGAACGCCAGACACTTGGATGCCGAAATGAACCGCTGGAGTTTAACGGTCTACTAGAGCCCTGTTCGCGGCCGAACTCCCACCCTCTCAGGCGCCTTCGTCGGGCGGGTATCCCGTCCGACGGCAGTGCTTTCCGTTTCCGCTGTCGACCGAAAAATATTGGCTGTTATTTCAAAACGCTAAACGCCAATCTCCTTTTTTTTGCCCGGTTTTTCCACTTTTGCTTTTTCTTTGCATAGATGGTTGGAGAGCTGTCGAAATGGAAAAGGGTATGACTTTTTTTTGAAAAGCTAATTTTTGACGAAAATCAACTGGTTTTATTGGATTCCCGTTCTTTGCTCAAAGTATCGCAAATTCAGTGCGGGAATGACAATTCGTGCAATTTTTCGACTTTTTACCGGGTCATCAACTTTAGATTGGGAGCTGATATGAAGCGGCTGACAATACTGTTCATCTGCCTGGCGTTCGGCGTGGGGAACCTGCTTGCCCAGTGCTTTGAGGCGACGTGCATTCCCCGCGAAATCAAGGAGAGCTGTACCGTCGACAAAAGCAAAGGATGCATCGATTGGACAAATGGAATCGTTTATGCGGTCGGCCTTGGCGTGCCCAACAAAAAGTTCGAGGATCCCGCCCAAAGGGAGGCCATGACGCTGAGAGCGGCCAAAGTCGAAGGGATGCGAAATCTGCTGGAGATGCTGGAAGGGGTGAATATTACGTCCTCTACGACCGTTAGGGAGGGCATGCTCGAAAACGATGCGATCGACTCTCAAATCAGGGGGAAGCTGCAGAACGTGATCCAGGCCGGACAGAAGACCATGAGTAACGGATCGATATGGATGACCGTTAAAATGTTTATGAAAGATATCCGGCCGATTCTGCTGTACGGAGGTCAAGCGAAGGAGAGTGCGGACACTTGGCATACCGACTCCGCACCGTCCCCGGAAACGGATCGGCTATCGCGGGAGGAGGCGGGGAGGGAAGCCGGCGAGACCGAAACGGCCGACTCCGATGAAATCCATTACGGCGGTAGCGCGGACGAAATCTATACCGGTATGGTGCTGGATGCGAGAGGAACCGGGGTGATTCCCGCACTGGCCCCCAAAATATACGACGAATCCGGTCGGGAGGTCTACGGTTCGGCGGCGGTCGATCGGGATTTCGCTTTGAAGTTCGGCATAGTCGGTTACGCGAAGGAGGCGGAAAAGGCCAAAAGCAATGAGCGGGTGAGTGGGAGTGTGCTCTTTTTGAAAGCAAAGGGTCTTTTTGGCGGTCGACGTTCCGATTTGCAAATAACGGACGAAGACGCGAACCTCTTGACCCAACTGGACAAAAGCCAGAGTTTTCTGAGAGAAGCGCGCGTTATGATTGTAATCGACTGACGGCCTTCCGCCGACTACGGAACCATACGCATGAGGAAACAGTGATGAAATTCCAGACAAACAAAGCGGTCGGATTGCTTCTGGCCATGGTTGCATTGATAGGAGTCGTTTTTGCGGGGTGCAGTTCGAGTTCGCAAACAAAGGAGGCCAGGACGGGAAGAGGTGGGCTGGACACGCCGGAATACCACGTTTCCAGGGGAGACGACGCGATGGAGAAGGGGCAGCACCGGAGTGCGCGAACCTCCTATCAAAATGCCCTGAAGCTTAAGCGGAGCCATGCGCCGGCATTGGTTGGCAAGGCGTTGGCGGACGTCTACCTGATCGACCGGCCGGGAATCTCTCCAGAGAGCAAACGGCAGGCGCTGGAACAGGCGGAAGAGGCCATAAAAAAGGCTCTCGGCACCGTCGAAAGCGAAGACGGGAAAACGCTTGCCGGAATTCATCACTCGGCGATGCAGGTCTATTTTGTCCTGCAGATGCCGACGGAGGGATGGTACGACAAAGTGCGGGAGCATTTCGAAGAGGCCGTCGAATTGACCCCCGACGACCCGACTCCCTACTTTTTCATGGGGCAGGCCGAATCCAAAAATCTAAACTACGAGAAGGCGGGCAGTCTGTTCCGCCAAGTTTTGCGTTTCGAGGGCCGGTACGAAGCGGAAGCCGACAGGGAGCTGAAGCGCATTCAAAAAGTGCAGAGAGCGCTGCCGGGAAGCCGGTTCGGCAAGAGCGTGGCCAACATCAAAGAGATAACGCGGGCGGACGTTGCCGCACTGTTTATAGCGGAATTGCGGCTGGACAGACTGTACGAGGAGCGGGGGAGCGTATCGTCGGATGCAGGATACGAAGCACCCGCTGCTCAGAAAAAGATGGAGGCCGATTCGATAGCGCGCTATCCCGAAGCGACCGACATAGGGGGACATCCGATGGAGAGTGCCATCAAGGAGGTGATGCGGCTGAAAATCAAAGGATTGGAACCGAATCCGGCACACAAGTTTTTTCCGGAGAAAAAAATCACGCGGGCCGAATTCGCTATGACCATTCAGGACATTCTGCTCAAAGTAACCCACGATCCGGGGCTGGCGACCCGCTACATAGGCCAACCTTCGCCGTTTCCGGACGTAGGGGAAAGCGTCTGGTACTACAATGCGGCCCGCACCGTCGTCAACCGGGGTATCATGACGGTGAAGGATGTCGCCACGGGAGGGTTCGAGCCGATGGCGAGTGTCAGCGGTGCCGATGCGCTGCTGACCGTTCGTACCATGAAGGAGATTCTCAAGAAGTATCTGCGGTAGGCGAGGCCCCTCGACCGTTCGGTTCGATCCAGCGGTCGGCCTTTTTGACGAGCCGAATCAAGGCATCGACCGCCCGATGCTCTTCCACCCCCCGTTCCACCCGTTTTCCTCCCATATACAGATCGATTTTGCCGGAGCCGCTGCCGACGTAACCGAAGTCGGCATCGGCCATTTCGCCGGGACCGTTGACGATACAGCCCATGATGCCGATTTTGATTCCCTTCAGATGGCTTGTGGCGGCCTTGATCCTGCCGACCGTACTTTGCAGATCGAACAGGGTGCGGCCGCAGGAGGGGCAGGCGATGTAGTCCGGCAGTAGAACTTTGCAGCGAGTGGCCTGCAGAAGGCAGACCAGTCTTTTCAATTGGGCGGGAGCCATCGAGCGGGAAATCAGCAAAAAATCGATCAACCCTTCGCTGAGTGCCGCCGCAAGATCGATTTCCCTACGCAGGACACTCTCCCCGCTATTGGCCAAGGGGAGACGAACTCCCACCGGCGGGGAGGGCGAAGCCGATCCTTCCCGTTTTTTGCAGTGGCGGCGCAGCTCCTCCAGCGGCAAATCGTTTTTGAGCAGAATTGCGGAGTAGCGAGACAGATCCGCCCCCTCGGATTCCGCGATATGGGAGGGAAGGAGGAGAGGCTTCGATAAGTCTCCCGATATCGTCCCGTCCTCTTTCGTTTCGTATGCAAAATCCGGATCGAGGTCCGTGTCGACGGGCAAGCCTTCCGCCTTTTGCGGAACTCCAATTTTGACGGAAGATGCTCCGCCTATCGGGCAGCCGTTCCAAAGCAGCGTTTGGTTGGCAACCCGTTGGTGCTCCAGGCTGCGAAACCATGCCTCCCCGTTTGGATCCGGGTCGGTTGAAAATCCTTCGAGAGACTTCAGCAGTTCGCGGGCGTAGGAGACCTCGTTGACTCCCTCTTCCGTCAGCGAGATTCGGATTGTGTCTCCCAGGCCGTCTCTCAGCAGAACGCCGATGCCGACGAGTCCCTTGATGCGTCCCATTATGCCGCTGCCCGCTTCGGTAACTCCCAGATGAAAAGGCATCGCTCCCCCTTCCGGCCGTCTGGCCGCCAATAGTCGGTATGCCTTCTGCACAACGATGGGATTGGAGGATTTTAGCGAGACGACAAGCCGATCGAATCCCTGCTCCTCGAACAGGGCAGCCATTTCGAGTGCCGATTCCACCATTCCTCCGGGGGAATCGCCGAATTGCTCGATAATTCGTTGGGACAGCGAACCGTGATTCACGCCGATCCGCAAAGCACGGCCATATTTTTTCAGGTTCCCGACCAGCGGTTTGATCGCCTCCCTCAGCCGTTCGCGTCCCTCTTTCAGCCCGATGCGGTCCGTTCTATGCGAGTTTTTGGAAATGTCGGAGTAGTTGCCCGGATTGATGCGCACCTTCTCGAAAAATTCGCAGGCTTCGACCGCCAGTCGGGGAGAGAAGTGGACGTCGGCAATCAGGGGCGTCGCGATTCCCTCCTCCCGCATACGGCGTCGGATCTCTTCGGCCGCCTCCAAGTCCCTTCCGGCAGGAAGGGTCAGTCGAATCATTTCGCATCCCGCTCTGTTCAGAGCGCGGATTTCTCTCATGCAGCCTGCGACGTCCGCAGTAGCGCACGAAAGCATCGACTGTATGCGGACGGGATGCTCTCCGCCCAGCCGAAGAGCGCCGACTCGCACGGTCCGTGTTTTCCGGCGGTAGCGCGAAAGTGGGTAGAGAAGTCGATCCATTGATGTTTTGCTGCGCGGCAGGCCAATGTAGGGAAGGAACGGTTCAGGCGACTTTCGTACGCTTTTCCCGTCGGGAAGGGGGTCAGTTTGTGCCCTCCTCCTCTAAATACTCTTCCTGATAGGTTTCCCTTTCGTCCTCCAAATAGACGTGGGGCCGAATGAGCTCTTTCGCCAGTTCGTATTGGGCTTTGGTCGTGGGCTTTCGGTCTTCCAGGTTGGGCAGCTTGCAGGCCTTCTCCTGATACAAATCTCTCGTGCGGCTGGCAAGCACCCGCACTTTTTCGAATTGGTTGATCGGTTTGCCGTCTTCGTACTCCTCGACTAGATCCAGATAGTCCATAACTCCGTTTGAAGAAAAATTGAAAAGTATGAATGGGATAGCGCTCTATCCCCATGAACGGAAAGAAGTTTTACATTGTCGCCAGTAGCTGTTCGATGCGACTTCGATACAAAGAGCGCGGATAGTCCTTGACGATCGTCTCCAGCAGGCTTTTTGCCTCCGTCCTGTTGCCTGCGGCGATGTGGGTTTCCGCGATTTCCATCATTACGATATCCGTCATGATCTCCGACTTGGCAGCCTGCAGAATTTCGACGGCTTGGTCGGTCTTGCCCTGATCCCTCAAGATATTGGATAGATAGATGCTGGCCAGCAGATGGAACTCGGACGGTTTCTCCAGCAGTTCGATAACGCGGCGCAGATCCTTTTCCGCCTCCCGATATCCCTCTTGCCGGAAGTTGAGGCTGCTCCTGTAGAACAGTGCAATTGCGGCCTGTCTGCTGCCCGGAAAATCGGCCAGGAAATCGTCTATTTGAGAGAGAGCCTTTTCATATTGCTGCCGTTCGCCTTGCCGATCGTCTCGGATGGTCCTTTCGATTTGGTACAAACCCTCGTTTCTCAGATTGTCCCGATAGTCGATGTAGCGACCGATGCCGTAGCCCCCCAAAAGAGACGCCGCCAAAACGATACCCAGGGCGATAAACAGCTTTCTCTTTTTATAGACGTAGTTGGTGGCGTGGAAAAGAAAATCGTCCAGGGCGTCGGTCTTCTGCAGTTCGTCCGTGGTTTCCGGATCGACGACAGGAGAGGGTCTTTTCCTCTTATCGGGCTTTTTTTTGCTCGCCAAACCGGCTCCTCTCAGTAGGGAGTATTGGTTGGTACGATTCGGTTCGTTTGACGAAATACCGTATTGAAGGAATCAAGGTATCCTAACGGCTTCTATCTTCCGAACAAAAAACTTCGTTTGTCAATAGCGGGGTTCCCGCATTCGGCGCGGGCGGCAGCAGATGCCGCGCTACGGACTAGCAGACGGAATCGATCCGAATGGTTTTTGTCGGCTGCAGCACGAACGGCATACGGTCGATCTCCCGCAATGCATTCCGCACGTTGTTTTCCACCGCCTCGTGGGTGAAAATAACGACGGGAACCGGTCGCCCGGAGTTGCCGTTTTCCGCCCGCTGAATCATGGAGCGAATACTGATGTCGTTGTTGCCGAGCACTCTCGTTATTTCGGCCAGCACCCCCGCTCGGTCGAGGAGCGAAAACCTAAGATAGTATTCCGATCGGATTTGACCGATGGGAATCAGATCCTTTTCGACCAGGGTCTCGTTCGTGCAGGACAGGGGATGGGCGTTGTGCCCTCCGTTTGCAACCAACGATCGACCGATCTCCACAATGTCGCCCACCACGGCGGAGGCTGTCGGATGTGCTCCCGCGCCGGCACCGTAGCTGATGGTCGGACCCACGAAATTGCCCTTGATCAGCAGCGCGTTGAACGCGCCATCGACCGATGCGAGTAGGTTGTCGTTTCCGATCAGTGCCGGATGCACTCGGCCCTCGTATCCCCGTTCGCTGCGAATCGCCTTTCCGACGAGCTTGATGGCAAATCCCATCTCTTTGGCGATTTTGATATCGATCGGTTCGATATTTGTGATGCCCTCCACATGGATTTGATTGAAATCGAAAAGTCCGTTGAACGCCAAACTCAGCAATATCGCTACTTTGTGGGCCGTATCGGTTCCTTCGATGTCGAAGGTCGGGTCGGCTTCCGCATATCCCAGTTCCTGGGCCTCCCGGAGAGCGGATTTGAACGTGTCCCCCTTTTCTGCCATGGAGGACAAAATGTAGTTGGCCGTACCGTTGATGATTCCGGATACTTCCGAGATATCGTCTCCGGCGAATCCGTCCCGCAGATTGCGGATTACCGGAATGCCGCCCCCTACGCTGGCTTCGTAGCCGAAATGGCCCTTTGCCCGGTAGGCTGCCGAAAAAATTTCGCCGGCATGCGTCGCCAGAAGCGCTTTATTGGCGGTTACTACGGACTTTCCGTTTTGCAGCGAGGTCAGGATAATCTCTTTTGCCGGCGAGGTGCCCCCAATCAGCTCGATCACGATGTCGATATTCGGATCGTCTAAAACGAAATCGGGCGAGGTCGAAATTTGGTTCGGTTCGAAGTCCCTGTCCGCAAGCCTTTCCGGTATCTTTTCCAAAACTTTGGCGATCCGGATGTTTCCGCCGATCCTCTCTTCGATCAGTCTGCGGTTTTTCCTCAACAGATCGGCTACGCCGCCGCCGACGGTTCCGAGACCGCAGAGGCCGATATTGATGGGTCTGTCCACGTTCGCTTCCTGTTTTTGATGTTGCGCACTACACTGCTACCGTCGAGTCTATAAAACTGCCGACGGTTTCGGCAAATCCGTTTTGCTCCAGAGCGTGCCGCTTTTTCGGTTCGAGATAGAAATAGTCGATAATTTGATCGCCGATCGTTGTAATCGCGACCTGTACGGGAACCGTTCCCCGACTTTCGAACGCGCTCATCAGCTTGAAATAGCAGAAAGCCCTGTCCGTCAGGGAAACCCGTACCCCGCCAAATTCGGTTTTTACGCGCTCGAACCGATTTCCGTCCGTTTCCCGGACCAGATAGCCCTTTTCGCTTTCGGTGAAAAAGCGGATTTGCGTCGGAGAGCGTTCCTTTTTTGGTTCGGTCGGGAGAATGAGTTTCGGAGTTTGTAGGTTTTCCACCTCCGCTTCCAGGTCGGCATGTGCCAGCTCTCCGTTGCCGCAGGAGTGGGATATCCGCAAAAATCCCACAATGCCTGTTTTGCCGTCGAGATAGCGGACCGTATTGATTTTTCCGTTTTCGATACTGATCCCTCTCCGCCCCAATGCATAGGCGATCCTTTTTTGGGCGGAGATGTCGTCAAGGCAGCAAAATAGGATCGTATCATACTCGCCGCGACTGCCTTTGACAAAGGAAAAGGCGATTTTTTTCGTCCTGAAACGGGAGAGCTGAAGGAGATGGACCGTCAGTATCTCGGTGGTGGAGCCGAGTAGATATCGATTGGGAATCGCACGGAAAAACCAGTTCCAGTTTTCCCCCAAAGGCGATACCAGTCCGATAATCAGCTCCTCGGCAAAAAGCTCCTTCACGTACTGAAAAAAGAGCTGCCGGTGTTTTGCAAGAGCGGATTCGTCCAGTTCCGCCCGTTTGAGAAACGTTACGGACCGCTCCAGTTTCGGACGAAGGGCCGTCAGCCTCTCGGTCTCCTCCGGCGATCTTTTCCGCAAAGGTGCGATAACGACATCCTCCAGGCTTTTCTGACAGCACTGGCGCAGGAGCAGTTCGTACAATACTGCGGATCTCGTCTTTTCGACCTTCTGGTTGAGGAAGTCCCCCACTGCTGCATCCAGTGTCCTTCCCTTCCGCTCCCGCGTAAAGGCATCGAAGATTTGGATCGTCTTTTTGAAAAATCGTTCCAGATTGGCCGTATTGCGCTTTTGCTCGTCGTTGACGCTCCTGTAGTCGGCGATATTGATCAGGTAGAGCAGGAGCACCCTGCCCGGATCGCGCTGAGCCAGTTCGAACAGTTTGATGATCCCCTGGTCGGGAAAGGCCGCCAATTGGCTGTAGCGAACCACCGCCTGATGGTTGCGGATGAGAAAGCGGCTGACCTCCTGAACTTCCGAACATTTTTCCCAGCCTAACGATTCCAGCAGACGGCCGGAAAGTTTTGGTCCGAGCTTTTCATGGTCCGCATTCGGATCGATCTTGCCGATATCGTGAAAGAGGGTCGCCCACTTGAGCGCAAACAGCGTATTGTCGTTTTGAAACTTCCACAATTCCGGTTCGCTTTCGGAGGTTCGTTCGATCTCCCGCTCCACCTGCTCCAGAGCTTTGACGGAGTGAATGCAAAGCGGATGCTGATGGACCTCCACATTTCTCAAAAGGAACCTCATGCCGTTCGCCGGAGGCAGAAAGACCCCCAGCAGGGTTTTGACCTCTCCGCCGGCATCAGGGGGAGCGGCGATGTCGAACATCTGCCGGATTGCGGTCGATGCGTGTTCGCAATTGAGGAGACGGAATAGGAACTCCCGATATTCTCTCCTGTCCGTCTCCGATTCCAGATCGCCGAGTCGGCGCACAAGAAGCGAAAATTCGTCCTGAATTTTCCGGCTCAGGAGCGATCCGGTTTTGGCTATGTACAAAAACAGCTCGAACAGGTTTTCGCGGTTCAGAAAAAAGGCCGAACCGTCTCGACCCTCCGCGATGCGTTTTTTGGGGTCGAACTCCAGACGGGTGCGTTGAAAATTCCAGGAGAGCTTTTCCGTCGCTTTGTCGAACCGAACGATCCGGTTGGTGCCCAGCTGCTTGGTTACGTACAGGCGGGACAGCCGCTTGCGGACCGTTTGGGAATCGATCAGCCAGACGACGGCATTGGCGGTTTTGGCGACCGAAGCGATGGCGTACATCCGATATCGATCCATCCTGTCGATATCGGCGAATCTTCTGCCCGATCGAATAAAAACGGAGCAGAACGCATCGTTCAGAAGATCTTTGGGCAGGGTTGGCCGGTTTTTGGCAGTTCCCCGGCGGGAGGCCCGGTACAGCTCGGGAAAATTTCTTAGCTCCAGATAGAACGCCAGGGATTGCGCTGCGGATTGAACGTCGACCGAGGAGATCCAACCGTTTTGCCGGAGAAACGATAGAATTTCCCGTGTGTCGCTTGTCTTCAACCCGAAAATGATCGTCGTCATCCATAAGGCCAGCTGCAGATGCCTGATTCCGCCGTGCCCCAGTTTGATGAAAAAGGTGTCGTGGGGCGTCTGCCGCAGTCGATCGCACTGCGTTTTGAGGTGGCGGATCATTTTCTCCTTCGGGCAAATTGCCAGAAACTGGGACTTTAAATCCGCCAGTAGCCGAGAGTTGCCCAAAATCGGCCGAGCTTCCAGAATCGAAGGGATCGTATGCAGATTGTTCGTCTGGGCAAACCGGCTGAGATCCTCGTCCAATTCGAAATATTGGCTGGCCAAATCGATAGGAAGGCCGGAAAGCAGATCCTGGAACCGTTTTATCAGCTCCTGTCCGGTTCTCAGCAGATCCTTTCTGCCGTCCCGCATCCGCAGGCAGTATCCGATATCCACGTCGGAGGCAAAGGTCAACTCTCCGCGGGCATAGCTGCCTCTGGCGAAAATCGTCAGCACGCCAAGCAGATCGGACTCTCGGTAGTCGGTTTTTGCGATCGTCGGCAGTATCTCCTCCAGGATCGCAATCTCCTCTTCGGTCTCGGCTATTTGGCGTTCGATCTCTGCCAGGCAGTTTTCGTAGTAGACGGATTCGCCGGAGTCGACGAACCTCTTTTCGAACTTCAACTGCCGCACCAGACGTTCGATCTCGCTCCTTCTCGTACGCTTACGCGCCATGTCGCCGATATGATGCCGCAACTGCTCCCGGCCGGTTTTTTCGCATTCGACTAGAATCTCCTCCCTTTCCGCCAGTACCCGTTTCCAGGTGAGACGCATCCAAGCATTTATCCAGGCGGTGTGGCAGCTGAGAATCAGTCGGTGGGGTTGACCGGAGGAGTATGCTTCCGCCATTTCCCGCTTGAAGCGCCCGAACTGTTCGGCAAAGTGGCGGCGGTAGTCCATTTTGCCCTTTTCGAGCGCATGCTCCCCTGCGCTTCGAGCGAAGCGGCGCCCGGCCGATAGTCGGGCGCTATAAAACGCCTCGATCTCTTTCGAATCGTGGGAATCGGGAAGTTGCATGGCGGTTGGCGGCAGTCTGCACTGTTGCGACGGGAGGCAGTCTCGTCAAAAGGTATGGGGAGATTCCCGGAAAATCAAGAGACAAAAAAAGGCCGTCGTTGCCTGCTGCACTGAAACTCTTTGCGTATA
>CAZLTI010000015.1:0-23633 GCA_964562335.1 uncultured Pseudomonadota bacterium
AACTGGTTTTATTAGATTCCCGCCTTCACGGGAATGACAATTCGTGCAATTTTCGAATTTTTACCGGTTCATCAAAATTCACCGGCCCCCTAAAGTCGATAGCCCTTCACCAGTAAGATTTTTACTATTTCGATGGGACTGGTTCCGTAGCGGTCGGCGATATCGTGAAAGTCCTCGTCCTTTTCGAACTCGATGTCGTTGCTATTGAGCCTCCGCTTCACATCTTCAATATCCAGTTTGAATTCCCGCACCAGGTATTCGACATTTCTTCTGCCGATTCCCTTTCCTTCCAACAGGCTTTCGACCGTCTCTACCGTAAATTCATCCGCTTCTTTGCCGGTTTCCGGTTTTTCCAAAGGTTTGATCATCCGGTAGATCTGCATTGGGGACATCTCGTTTCTTTTGGCGATCTTCGCCAACGAATCCTGCTCGCTTTCGATGGCGACATTGTTCTCCCTTAGCAGTTGAGTCGCCTTCTGTACGTCGATTTTCTGTTTTTTGGAAAACGTTTTCAACGAGGTCAGTTCCGCATGTCCGAAGGGCGGTTCATACTCTTCGCTGACGACCCAAGTGCTTTTGATGAAATCGCCGAATTCGAACACGTAGTGGAAGGGGGGCATGCTGCCGATCGCCGCTACGACGATCAGCAATGTCGCAAGCGATGCGATCGTCAGCTCCCTTTTGAGATTGATCCCTCCGCGGGCTTTATCTACGAAATATCGAAGCAGCGGTTTCCAGTTGAAGTAAATGTGGAAACCACCGGCGACCAGGAACAGCAGGCAGGATAAAACATGAATTTGCCCCCACTGCTCTTTGCCGAGTCCCAAAAGGCTCCATTCCACCCAGTAGGCGATACGACCGGCCGGAACGATGTACAGCACAAGGCCGGTGATTGCCAGAATCAAAAAACCGAATGTCGTAAAAAACGACGTCAATCCTCTATAGTTGATATCTCTTTTTTGAGGTCGCTTCATCGTTCGCCATAAATTGAGGTTTTACGTGACGGTACGTTTTTTCACGGTAGCAGCTCCAACGCGTTCGGTCCATGTCGGAAACGCCTGCTCGAATTATTCGATTTCGGGGAAATCGGCATTGTCCCCGAAACCCTATTTTGGCGGGCGATCCACTGCAGCGCGATCCACCGGAGGGACCGCGTTGCATCCCCCTTTTCTACCAACATAGGCCGTCGGCAAAACCGGGTCCCTTGCCGTTTCCCTGTCTTCGGCCGCCCTGTCCGCCGAATTTCCTGCCGGGAGCGTTTTCCATCCTTTCCAGCATGGCACTCTTTTGGGCATCGCTAATTTTGCCGTCGGCGACCGCCTTGTCGAGTATACCCTCTGCCCTTTTCTGCATTTTGCTTCGGAAGGTTTTAAAATCGACTCCGTATTCGTCCAAAACGGCCCACATCGGCTTGTACTCCAGCTTCTCTTCGATCGTCTCCTTGGATTTGCCGGAGAGCTCGACCAACGTTTCGATGCTTGCGGTTGCCATCTCGTCGCGCATAAAGGCGCCGTAGCCTGGGCCTCTCTGTTGGCCCCATCCGCCTCTGCTTCCCTTTCCGGGACCGCCGCCCCTTCCGTGCGCCAAAGCCGTACCAAACGCGTAGCAAACGGTTCCGACGATCAAAATCGCAAGGCCAGCATATTTCATTTTCTTCTGCCAATTCATTGGTTCCTCCATATCTCAGGTTGAATGAGTTTGATTGGGAAAAAACCGTCAAGAGTGATTCCCTTGACTTGACTTCAAGGTAAAACCCAATTGTGTGGGAAATTTGAAGTAATTATGGGAAAGTTGTGAAGACGAAAAAAAGAGGACGGTACGTAGAATTGCCGAGTTCCGCCGCCTGGAATCCGCATCCGCGACGTTGCCGGAAAAGCGCTCGCTGCGAGAGCGTCAGTTTCGAATATGCATTAGCGGCTCTGCCGAAACTCTTCCCGGCAGGCGTATGACCGAACAGCCGGGCGGTGGCTGCAGCTCCCGATACAGTTGATCCGTTTTGGCTTTGTTGGATTTCGACAAATGTATGGGGAGCAGGAATCGAGGCCGGACGGTTCGCATCAATTCGTTTACGTCGTCCGTACAGAGATGATAGGACTTCCGTGCCTTTTTCTTCTGCTCTTTCAGGAAGGTGCATTCGCAAACCAGTAGGGTCACTCCCCTCATAATTGCCCGTAGCCTTTCGAAATTGTCCGCCGTAAAACCGATATCCGTAACATAACCGACGCTTGAAAGCTTTCGCTCCAGTTTTATCGATTCGTAAAACGACAGTTCGTCCTGCACCTCCCTTTCCTTTACTCCTCCGTCCGCAACGAAGGGAACCCGCAAAGGAGACGAGTTCGGCTTCCCTCCGCTCATCAGGCGATTCTTCAGGTCGCCCAGCCATCTGCCCGGCACAAGACCCTCGGTTTCTATTTTTTTGATGTCGACGGAAAAATTGGACCTTTCCTTGAACGCAAAAGCGAGGCTCGGAATTATATGATCGCAGACGACCGCCTCCGTCCGTACGAATCGATTCTCGCAAATCAGATGGGAACGAAGTGCGGTCGATCCCTCCCTCTCCAACGAAAATCCATCGGGGCCGGATAGGACAAAGGTATTCGATCGTCCATCCGAGATCTCATGGATTTTAAAGCGACAATAGAACGCCTCGACCAAATTCCATCGGTATCCGCGCATTTTGTTATGCAAATGTTCGGCGATCCCGGCAGGGCCGAAGAGATCGATCGTCTTACGGGACACCAACACATGACGCACAACTGTATCTATTCCGGCAAAATGATCCATATGCGCATGCGAAACGAATATGGAATCGATGGACTTGAACAGCCTTTTCGCCAGATGCGCCACATTGCCGCAGTCCACCAAAAACCTTCGACCAATGGGTTTCAGTTTGAGTATCAAGACAGGATCGTCAAACAATCCGGCAAAAAAACTGGGTTCGATATAGCGGAACGACGAGTTCATTGCTTCCCAACGGCAACCGTTTTAGTTCGGCTACCTCAGCCTCCGAAAAAAGGGGTTAAAACGTCTATGTCGGCGTAAAGGCCTGACAAGCCTTGTACTTGGTGCCGATTCGGCATTCGATCGCTTTTTCGCAAAAGAAAACGGCATGCTATGCAGCGATCCTCAATTCGGGAGTCGGACTCCGAAAAACGATTTCGATGGATTCGCAGCGATCGGCTTCCGGCAAGAATCGGATTGAAACTGAAAGCGTTATAGGGTAGAAGTTCCGGTAACAATCTTCCGATAGAATTTCAGTCGTAACTGCCGTTTGTCGGATTTTCAGCGGACTTGGCACATTCAGGAGCTGTCGATGGTCAAAACCCTCTGGATTGGAGCGTGTGCGCTCCTCCTGTCCATACATGCCATCCCTACGGCTTTCTCCGAGTATAAAAGCCCCATCTGGCATCCGGAGGAGTTGGGCCGGGCTTTCGATACAAAAAAATGTCCGAAATGCAATTTGATGAATGCGGATCTGAAAAAAGCCGATATGGCGGGAGGCAATTTCAGGCAGACACTGTTTTCCGGCGCACAGATGAGCTGGTCGAATTTCAACCACGCGAACCTGCAGGAAGCGATATTGGAATCGGTCGATTTGAGCTGGGCCAATCTGAACCACGCCAATATGCGGGGCACTTTCTTGAAGAATGCCGATTTGGCCAATGCCGAAATGGTCATGGTCGACCTGTCGGGAGCCTACCTTTTGGAAGCCGACTTGAGCTATGCCGCCTTAACTCAAGGCAACCTTATCGCTGCGGACCTAAGGAGAGCCAACATGCAGGGAGCCGATCTCAAAAATGCCAATTTGACCAAAGCCAACTTGAAGGGAGCCGATCTCGCGGGAGCCAGCTTAATAAATGCGACCTTGGACAATGCCCTTCTGCAGGGAGCAGTCCTGACGAATGCCGTCTGGATCGACGGAAACGTCTGTCAAGCTCCATCGGTCGGAAAATGCGCAAAGTAGAGTGCCGCTATTTTGAGTTGGTCAATAGTGCGACCGAACTCCGAACTCCGCGCTCTCCACCCACTGCTCCGGCTGTGCGATGAACTCGATCAATTCCGTCAGCAGTGTTACGTGTTTCTGCTCCTCCCTGATAATTTTATCGATCAGTTCGCCGTCCGCCGCATATTCGGGCCTGTTTTTCAGTTCGGAATAGTGCCGGACAGCCTCCTTCTCCCTATCGCGGGCCTTCACGTAGAGGTCCAACTGAGTGCCGACATCCATAAAGTCCGCCTTTTGGGCATCCTTGAATATGGCATTTGCTTCCGCAACCACTTCGGATTCTTCCATAGGGATCGATTGCTTTTTTTTCCAGGCTTCGAAGACCTTTTTGTGCTTGTCCTCGTCTTCCGCCATCATATTCAAGACCGCCTTAAAGGGCTTGCTATCCGTTTTCTCCGCCAGACTGCGATAAAATTTCGCTCCTTCATCCTCCATATCGACCGCGACACTCAGTATATCCATGATGTTCTCCACTCTGTTTCGTCCCACAAAGGAAAAGCCGTTTCGACAATTCCGAACTGTATCTAAAGATGGCCGTTGTTGGAACTGTCCCGCTTTATATCAAAAAACATGGTGCCAGTCATACTAAATTGCTTTCGTCTTGACCAGTTCAAATATCACTTTACGAACCCCACCGCATCCGAGAAGTTTAATGCTAGTTTAATCAAATGGGTTATATTCCGGATGATCCCGCCAGAACTGGATTCTACGTCCTATTGAATCGTCATTTCAATATCGTTGCGTTTATGTATCCGTTAGGATACCCTGAGCGCATGAATAGCATACTGCGCACGGAAAACTTCGATTCTTGGATTCGAAAACTGAAGGATAAAAAAGGCAAAGCTCGAATTGTCGAGAGAATCAGGGATGACGTAGTTTATGTGCTGCTTGGTGGTGGTTCGAAAGGATCCCAAAAACGCGATGTCGCAAACGCTCAAAAACTTGCACGGTCGATCTAAGGATAGGAGGTGGAATATGGAAACGGACAGTCGAATCAAGCTGGAGCCATTCGATGCGAGCGACTATCTCGACAGCGAAGAGACAATAGCCGAATACTTGGCGGCGGCTCTTGAAAACCCCGATACCGACGCCTTTTTAACGGCCGTTCGCGACGTGGCGAAAGCGCAGGGTATTTCCCGAGTTGCAAAGACGGCGGGTCTTGGAAGAGAGAGCCTATATAAGGCTTTGAAACCAGGAGCGCAACCACGGTTCGAAACGGTAAGAAAACTGATGTCGGCCTTGGGGGTTCGCCTTGATGTTGTAGGGACTTCTATTGAAAATGCTCGCTGAAACGACCTCTCCCCCGAGCAAAGCATTCCAAGCGGCCTTCCCCCGGCTCGACCGGGGCCGAAAGAGACGAGCGATCGGGATTTCAGAACAGTCCCGAAATGGTAAAATCCATTTTGGTAGGCGACTCCTCCTCTTTCTGATCCAGCTTCATCCCCCATTCGAAACGCAGCACTCCCATGGGGGTGATGATCCGTATGCCGAGGCCCGTACTTTTTCTGAGATCCCATTCGTTCTTCTCCTTCCCGGTGATCTCGTACATTCTGTCCTCCGCCCATACGTTGCCGGCGTCGAAAAAGACGACGCCGCGCAGATTCTGTCCTTCCCGCGTCAAAGGAAACAGCAGTTCGACATTGATCAGTTTCTTTTCGATGCCTCCGGTATGCTGGTTGAAGTAGACGCGGGATTCCGGCCTTTCGGTCGGAAGATCGGTACATTTCGTTCCGTCCGGAAGAGTGGTGGTTTCGCAGTTGGCGTAGTCCCCCTGGTAGGGGTAGAGTTCCGTAATGTCCACATGGGAACTGGGTCCCTCTATCGCTCTCCAGTTGAAGCCGTGCACGGTAGTTATGCCGCCCAGGCGGTATCTTTTGTTGTTGGGGATCTCATGGTCCGAGCTGGTTTTTTGCAAAAGTCCCTGATTGTATTTTGTGGCAAAAACGACCGTCTTGTTTTCGTTTAGCGATTTGAAATAGCGCAGACGAAACGTATACTCCCGATACTCCGTGCTGCCTCCCAGAAAGCCTCCGTACTGCTCGGCGAACAGCGAGGTTTCGAAACCGTTGGAAGGAAACATCGGGTTGTCGACGGTACTGTAGGAGATTCCCGTCAGGAGGCTGCGGTAGGTATTGAAATCCCTGCCTTCCAGCAGATCCTCTCCCGTTTCGTTGATATCCTCGTATCGCTCCTCCTTCCAAGAGTAGCGGGAGGAGACTTGCCAGTCCTTCCATACGGGATAGCTGAGGCCGAAGGTCGTTCCCCGCGTTCTGGTGTCGTAGTCGTCGTCCGGATGGTATTGGGAGTAGATGCTGAAACTGTTGGTGAACAGCGTGTCGAACCAATAGGGAGTCGTTAGGGAGAAGCTGTACCGATTTTCTCCGGTTTCCCTGTATTCGATCGAAATCTTGGCCGATTTCCCCGTACCGAACAGGTTTTTCTGGGCTACGGAAAATGTGAATATTCCTCCCGTGTTATCGGCATAGGATATGGCGCCGTTGAAGGATCCGGTGAGCGACTCCTGCACTCGGATGTCGTAGTTCAGCGTCTGTTCGTTTTCGCCGGGCGCTTTCGTGAAAACGATACCCGTATTGGGTTGGAAGAAACCCAGCCGGGCGATGTTCTTTTTGCTCTCCCTGATTTTGATGCCGTTGAACAGTTCGTTGTCGAATATTTCCAGTTCCCGCCGAATTACGTCGTCTCTGGTATCGTAGTTTCCCAGAATGTCCACGCGGCCTATGTAGGCCTTTTCGCCCCGTTTGATCCCGTAGAGCACATCGACCGTCTTGCTTTTCTCGTCGATTTTCTCGACTGCCCGAATTTCGGCAAATGCATACCCCTGGGCGGAATAGATGTCGTTCAGAAAAAACTTGTCTCTGTTTCTTTTGTACGGATTGTAGACCTCGCCGGTTTTTAGGCTGAATGTTTCGGTCGCCTCCTCCTTGCTGAAGAGCAGTTCGTTGTCGTCTTTGGATTCGAAAGTGAAATCGCCCATATAATACTGCTCGCCCTCCTCGATATGAATATCGATGACAACGCGCGAGTAGTCCCTGTTCCGGATTAGGACGACTTTGGGCTTTTCGATTTTGACCTTGATGAATCCGTTCTGCAGATATGCCTGCAGAATGATCTGCAGATCGATATTGACCTTATCCTTCTGAAATACTCCCGAACTGGAAAACCAGGCGAAGCAATCGATTTCCGCCGATTGCAGACGCCGTTCCAGGTCTATGGGGAGAAAAAATCGGGTGCCGGTGAAGTTGATTTCGGTCAGGTAGACCTTGGGGGTCTCTTTGATGCGGTAGACGAGTTCGAGAGTATCCGGTCCGGTTTTGACGAGTTCGTGGGTCACCTGGGTCCGCAGATATCCCTCCTTGTGGTATTCGTTCGTCAAAGCCAGTACATCGGATTTGATTTTCGATATGTCGACCATATTGTTGGGGAACACTTTCAGCAGTTCCTTCAGTTTCTTCTCCCCGATTTTCCGGTTTCCTTCCAGTCGGATTTCCGATATTCGCGGTTTTTCGACAAACCGAAAAACGACCGCCGTTTTGTCGGTATCTTCCGATTCCAATCCTACCGATATGCTTTGAAAGTATCCCAGTTCGTACAGCGCCTTGATGTCCCTTGCGATCGTATTCGGCGAGAGTTCGGCACCGATGCCCGTCTCGATCGTCGATAGTACGAGCCCCTTCTCTATCAGTTTGAGACCTTCGGTGCGCACTTCGTCCACGATACCCGTCCGGTTCAGAAGCTCGAAGGAGTCTGCGAAAGCCGTCTGGCGCAGTGCGGGAGAGACGAACAGCATAACGGAGAGAAACAGTAGGCGGCGATAGCCGATATAACGGAGAATGCGCATAGTTTGCGATCGAGTAGGCAGCGTTTTCCCCTCCGCTACCGGTAGGGGGTAGTGGGGGTCAGTCGGCCGCCGTCCAACTTTAATGGACGCTCCATTTCGGATGCCAGAGCGCTGTTGTGGGTGACGACGATCAGTGCGGCATCCTGTTCTCGGGCGATCCGCATCAGCAGCTTTCCGACGGTCTCGCCGGTTTTCGCATCCAGATTTCCTGTGGGTTCGTCGGCAAGTATCAAAACGGGCCGATTGACGAGGGATCGGGCAATGGCGACGCGCTGCTGCTCGCCTCCGGACATTTGATGCGGTTTGTGTTCCATACGGTTCGATAGGCCGACGAAAAGCAGCAGATCTTCCGCCTGTTTTGCCGCCTCCCTCCGCGGTCGGTTTGCAATCAAAGCCGGCATTAGGACGTTCTCCAATGCCGTAAAGTCCGGCAGAAGATAGTTCGCCTGAAAAACGAATCCGATCTTTCGGTTCCGCCAGTTGGCCAGAGCGTTCGTATCGAAACGAAAGATGTTCTCGTTTTGGAACAGAATCTCCCCTTCGCTCGGCCTGTCCAGCCCTCCCAACAGGTGGAGCAGCGTACTTTTTCCGCTTCCGGAAGCCCCGGAAACCGAGACAGTCTGATTCTTCGGAAAGCTTATGTCGATTCCCCTTAAAATCCGCAGTCTGTTTCCGCTGCCGTCGGTATAGTTCTTTTTTAGATTTTTAACTTCGATGAAGTCAGTCATTTTTCAATCCGATCACAGGATCCGTTTTGGCGGCCTTTCGAGACGGCGGGATCGTCACCAGAAAGCAGATGGCGATGGAGACGAGGGAGATCGTCGCAACCTGCCAGGACTCGACGTGCATCGGTATGCGGTTGCCGGCATACACTCCGGGAGGAATGTCTACGATGTCGAATCGTGCAATGGCAAAGCAGGCAAGAAGCCCCGTTGCTACGCCGATGGCGGTGCCCAGCACTCCAATGGCGGTGCCCTGCATGACGAATATTTTCAGAATCGAGGCGTTCGTGGCCCCCATGGCTTTCAATATGGCGATGTCCCTGCCCTTTTCGATCACAAGTATGATCAGCGAACTGATAATGCTCACGCCCGCTATCAGGATAATGCAATACAGGATGACGGCCAGACCCAGCTTTTCCAGTTTGATCACCGCAAACAGGTTTTTGTTCCGTTCCTGCCAACTGCTGAAAAGGTAGGGAAGCGATATCTCCCGTTGCAGCTTCTCCTTGTACTCCTGCGCTTTGGCAGCCTCCTTGATCTTGATGGTAATACCCGCGACGCGGTCTCCCAGGCGATAGATCTTTTGGGCCATATCGAGGTGGACGATCGAATACACCTCGTCGTATCCCATGATGCCGGACTCGAAGAAGGCGATCACTTTGAACCTTTTTGCCCTGGGCATGTTTCCCATCGGCGTGATGCGCTCTTCGGGAGATATAAGACGTACCCAGTCGCCGACTTTGACGCCCAAATTCTTGGCAAGCTGGGAACCGACAACGATGCCCGACACCTTCGCGTTGCGGACGCTGCCGTCCTTCTCCACAACGCGTTCCATACGGGGTAGGAGTGCGGAAAGAATCTTGGCGGTCTTTTCTGCGGCATCCGCTTCGTCGGCCTCCCTTTTCCTCTCCACCTCGAAAGATTCCGTTCGAATCATGTGGTGCAGGGGGGAAACGGCGGATTCGGCCGAGGGATCGATTCCCTTGACCAGTGTTCCCATCGGTTTATGGCGTCCCATAATGAGAGCTTGGTTCTGCGTAAACGGAGCAAGCGCTTCGATGTCGACCAACTTGCCGATCCTTTGTTCCAACGTTTTTTTTTCCTCCCCCCGTAGGCCGGAAGGAGTGAGGCTGTGTACCAGAATATGCCCGTTGACGCCCTGCAGCGACTCCCTCAAATCCTTTTCGAAACCGTTCATGACGGAAAGGGAGACGATCAGGGCCGTGACGCCGACGGCAACTCCGACCACCGATATGACGGTGATGAGAGAGATGGAACGCTCTTTTCTGGGACTCCTGAGGTAGCGCAGAAAAATAAATGTTTCAAATCCCAATTGTCTCTCCGGGTTTCGATATGGCTTGCGTTCCCGATGCCGTAGGAAGAGGTCGGGCGGACGGGTTTTTCAATGAAGATGCGTATATCCCTTTACGGCCCTGTCCAGCGCTTTGGCCATCTCTCTTCCGCTGTGAATCGCTCTCACGACCAGCGACTGTCCGGTCACCATATCGCCTGCGGCGAAGATATTCTCTTCGGAGGTGCGGTAGTCTTTCGCCTTCACGTTGCCGAACTTGTCCAGATCCACGCCGAGAGACTCCAGCAGTCCCTCCTTTACCGGGTGCAAAAAGCCCATTGCCAGGAGGACCAGGTCGGCCTTTATCTCGAAATCGGATCCCGTATCTTCGCGGAACGTTCTTCTTCCGAATGTGTCGGGCTCCGTCCAAAGCGCTTTTGCGCAGACGAGCGACTCCACTCTTCCGCAACCGACGAACTTTTTCGTGATCAGGGCAAATTTCCGTTCGCATCCCTCCTCGTGCGAAGTCGAGGTGCGCCGAATCTGCGGCCACTCCGGCCAGGGATTGTCCGCCAGGCGGCCTGTCGGCGGCTCCGGCATGATTTCGATCTGCGTGACGGATGCCGCGTGCTGGCGGACGCTCGTACCCACGCAATCCGAACCGGTATCTCCGCCGCCGATGACGACGACATGCCTATTTCTGGCGGTAATTTCCTCTCCGTCGACTTTTCGGTTGCCTACTATGCGATTTCGCTGCTTCAAAAAATCCATAGCAAAATGGATTCCATCCAGCTCCCTTCCCTCGCAGATCATATCCCTAGGCTGCTCGGAACCTCCCGCCAGGCAGATATAGTCGAAGTTTTGCCTTAGACGATCCGTCGGATAGTCTCTTCCGACGTAACAGCCGGTTTTGAATTCGATTCCCTCCTGCCCGAGGATGTCGACTCGTCTTTGAACGATGTGTTTTTCAAGTTTGAAGTCGGGAATCCCCAAAACCGGAATGCCGCCGATCACTTCGTTCTTTTCGAAAACGGTAACGTTGTATCCGGCCAGGTTCAATTGTTGGGCTGCCGCCAGTCCCGCAGGTCCGGAGCCGACGACGGCGACTTTGATATCGTTGCGTATCGGAACCTCTTGGGGCCTTACCCATCCCTGCTCGAACGCGTGTTCGACGATCATCAGCTCGATGGTTTTGATCGAAACCGGATCGGTTACGATCCCCGCGCAGCAAGCGGGCTCGCACAGCGCCGGACAGACGCGTCCGGTAATTTCCGGGAAGTTGTTGGTACTTTGCAGTACCTCGTAGGCCTCCCTCCACTGATTGCGATACACAAATTCGTTAAATTCCGGAATGAGATTGCTGATCGTGCAGGAGCCGTTGCAAAACGGTACGCCGCAGTTCATGCACCGTCCCGTTTGGGTTCTCAGTCGCCTATCGGACAGTGGCAGAAAGAACTCCCTGCTATGCTTGATGCGCTGCTCTACCGGCTCTTTTTGCAGATCCTCTCGGGGATAGTCTAAAAATCCTGTCGTCTTTCCCATCTGTCGCTCTTTTCGAATGTACGCATTCTCGGTTCGTCAGGGTTGCGGTTGCGTCAGTTCGGCATAAACCGGCTGATCATGATCTTTCGGTATTCGAACGGTATGACGATGACGAAGTGCGTCGCACTTTTTTCCCAGTTTTTCAGAATGTCGGCGGCTCGTTTGCTGCCTGTGGCCTTGTAGTGCTCCATGATCAGCCGGTTCAGTATCTCGATATGCCCGGAATCGTTCAACCGTTCGATATCGACCATCGACTGGTTGCAGTTCTTGGCAAACTCTTTGTGCCTGTCATAGACGTAAGCCACTCCGCCGCTCATACCGGCGGCAAAATTTTTCCCCGTTTTTCCCAGCACGGCGACGGCACCGCCCGTCATGTATTCGCATCCATGGTCTCCGACGCCTTCGACGACCGCCGTTGCGCCGCTATTGCGGACGGCGAACCGTTCGCCTCCGAGACCGGAAAAATAGGCTTGCCCCGAAGTTGCCCCGTAAAGCGCGGTATTACCGACGATCATATTGTCGAAAGCTTTCCATCGGGCGCCTCTTGGCGGTTTGATGACGATCCGGCCGCCGGACAGTCCCTTGCCGACGTAGTCGTTGGCATCTCCCGACAGGACCAGTGTAAGACCCTTGGGGACGAAGGCGCCGAAACTCTGACCGGCCGTACCGCTCAGGTCGATTGTGATGGTATCGTCCGGAAGACCTTCCGCGCCAAAAACTTCGGTAATTTTGCTTCCCAGCATCGTTCCGACTGCGCGGTCGCGATTTTTTATCTTCTCGGAGAGATGCACTGCGCGTCCCTTCTCGAGCGCCTCCGCCGAGCTTGCGATCAAATGCCGGTCTAGAATGTCGCGAAGCTTGTGCTGCGGTCCGCGCACCGCTCGCAGGATTCCTTCGTCGGATCTCTGTTTGAAGAGGATCTTCGAAAAGTCGAGTCCTTTGGCCTTCCAGTGACTGACGGCCTTGCGGGTCTTCAGGTAGCGCACCTGTCCGATTAGGTCCTCAAAACGGCGAATGCCGAGTTTCGACATGATTTCCCGCACCTCGCGAGCCAAAAAGTGGAAGAAGTTGATCAGATACTCGGCCTTTCCCGCAAAGTTCTTTCGCAGTTCCGGATCTTGCGTCGCGACGCCCACGGGACATGAGTTCAGGTGGCATTTCCGCATCATGATGCATCCCAAGACGAGCAGCGCCGAGGTGGCGAAGCCGAACTCCTCCGCACCGAGCAGTGCCGCGATTACGATGTCCCTGCCGCTCTTCAGCTGGCCGTCCACCTGGACCCGTATCTGTCCGCGCAGATTGTTTTTCACCAGCACCTGCTGCGTTTCCGACAGTCCTATTTCCCACGGCAGTCCGGCATGTTTGATCGACGTGGCCGGGGAGGCTCCGGTTCCGCCGTCGTACCCGGATATGGTCACGATATCCGCCAGGGCCTTGGCGACGCCTGCGGCGATGGTTCCTACGCCCGTTTCGGCCACAAGTTTGACGTTGATCTTGGCTCTGGAGTTGGCGTTTTTCAGATCGAAGATCAGCTGGGCCAGGTCCTCGATGGAATAGATGTCGTGATGCGGAGGCGGGGAGATCAGCGTTACGCCGGGGATCGTGTGTCTGATTTTTCCGATATACTCCGTTACTTTGAATCCGGGCAGTTGGCCCCCTTCTCCCGGTTTGGCGCCCTGCGCCACCTTGATCTGCAATTCGTCGGCATTGAGCAGGTAGTGGCTCGTGACGCCGAAGCGTCCGGAAGCGACCTGCTTGATGGCGCTGCGTTTCCAATCGCCGTTTTTTTCCTGCCGAAACCGGGAGGCATCCTCGCCGCCCTCTCCCGAATTGCTTTTTCCGCCGATGCGGTTCATGGCGATGGCAATGGTCTCGTGCGCCTCCCGCGAGATGGAGCCGATGGACATGGCGCCGGTGACAAAGCGCTTGCAGATTTCGGCTACGGAAGTGACTTCGTTCATCGGGACCGGCTTCGCGATTTCGTAGTTGAAGTCGAACAATCCGCGCAGCGTCTGTAGGTTTCTGCTCTGTTCGTTTACCAGGGATGTGTACTCCTTGAACATCTCGTAGGAGTTCTTGCGCGTCGACTGCTGGAGTTTGGAGATGCTTTCCGGATTGTAGGCATGGTACTCCCCTTGCCGTCTCCAATTGTACTCCCCTATGGAATGCAGCCGGTTGAAGGCGATCGCCTCCGTGGCGTAGGCCTTGACGTGGCGCATCCCGATCTCCCGCTCCAGTTCCTCCAGACCGATTCCTCCGACCACCGAATAGGTTCCGGTGAAGTATCTGTCGATAAGGGAGGAGCTCAATCCCACCGCCTCGAAAATCTGGGCTCCGTGGTAGCTGGCAAGAGTCGAAATTCCCATTTTGGCGAAGATTTTTTTCAACCCCTTGCAGACGGCGTTGATGTAGTTGGCGATGGCATTTTTGGAATCGAGACTATCGGCCAGCTCTCCGGTAATTTCCAGCTGCGTGATGGATTCGATCGCAAGATAGGGGTTTATGGCGCTGGCGCCGTAAGCCAGCAGAATGGCGAAGTGATGGACTTCGCGCACCTCTCCGCTTTCCAAAACTATGGAGGCCTTTCCCCGCTTTTTCTGTCGGATCAGGTAGTGATGGACTGCGGAAACGGCCAAAAGAGAAGGAATCGGCGCCCGTCTTTCGGAGACCTTCCTGTCGCTCAGTATCAGCAGGCGGTATCCCAGGTCCACCGCCTTTTCCGCCGTCTTGCGGAGTTGGTCCAGCGCCCGTTCCAGCTTTTGGTGCTGAAACGCGTAGCTGATGTCGATAGTGCGGGAGCGCAACGACTTGGAGTCGGCATAGCGCACCTGTTCCAGGCTGGAATTGGTAAGAATCGGCGTGTCGAGCTCCAGCTTGACGGAATCTCCCGGAGCGTCGCTGAGAATGTTGAAGCTTCCTCCCACTTTTATCTGCAGGGACATCACCAGCTCCTCCCGAATGGAGTCGATGGCGGGATTGGTAACCTGCGCGAAATGCTGCTTGAAATAGTTAAACAGCAGCTTCGGCTGCTCCGACAGTACGGCCAGCGGCGTATCGCTCCCCATGGAATAGGTGGTTTCCTGTCCCTTCTCGGCCATCGGTTTGATCAGCTGGTAGACATCCTCTCTGGAGTACAAAAAGACGTTTTGCAGCTCGCGGAGTTTGTAGAAATCCGGTTGGCTGAACGTTGCCGGGGAGGGAAGAGCGGACATTTTGATCCTGATGTCGTCGATCCATCGGGCATACGGCTTTTTGGTGCTCACCTGTTTTTTGACGTCGTCGTCGTACAGTACGACTCCCGCTTCCGTATCGACTACCAATATGTTCCCCGGTGCCAGCCGACCCTTGCGTCTTACGTTTTCGACCGGAACCTCCAGCACTCCGCTTTCCGATGCCATGACGAAATGGCCGTCGCGCGTTTCCAGGTATCGCACCGGACGCAGGCCGTTTCGGTCCAAACCGCCGCCGATTTTTTTGCCGTCGGCAAACATGATTGCGGCGGGTCCGTCCCAAGGTTCCATCAAAGCGGAATGGTACTCGTAGAAACCCTTCAGTTCGGGAGTCATTCCCTTCTGGTTTTGCCAGGCCTCCGGGATCATCATCAAAAAGGCGTGTTCCATGCTGCGTCCGGAGGCCAGCAGCAGTTCGAAAAAGTTGTCGAAGCTGGCGGAATCGCTGCCGTCTTCCACAATTACGGGGAACAGCTTTTTGATATCCTCGCCGAAATAGTCCGACTTTAGAGAGGACTCGCGGGAGCGCGACCAATTGCGGTTTCCGCGCAGCGTATTGATCTCGCCGTTGTGGGCCGCGTATCGAAACGGCTGCGCCAATCCCCATGTGGGGAAAGTATTCGTGGAAAATCTTTGGTGCACCAAAGCCATGGCACTTGAAAATTTCGGACTCTTCAGGTCGAGATAGTACCGCTCCAGTTGCCAGGCCAGAAACATGCCCTTGTATACGATCGTTGCGGAGGATTGGCTGCAGATGTAGAAGGACTGCTTTCCCGGAATGTCCGATTCCCTCACCCTCTTTTCCACCAATCGTCGGATGATGTAGAGCCTTCGTTCGAAATCGCGGCCGTCGTCCTGGAGATCGCCGAGGCAGTTTTTGACGAATGCCTGGTAGACGGCCGGCTCCTGTCCGAGCATCGATTGCGAGAGACAGGAGTTGTCGGTCGGAACCTTCCGCCATCCGATCACCTCCTGCTTTTCGTCCGTTACGATCTGCTCGTAGAGTTCCCGGCAGCGCTCCGCAGCTTTCCTGTCCTGCGGCAGGAACAGCATGCCGACCCCGTATTCTCTCTCGTTGGGAAGCCGCAGGGAGCGTTTGCGCATCTCCGCCGCAAACAGTTCGTGGGGAATCTGGGACAGGATTCCGGCGCCGTCTCCGACATTCGGGTCCGCTCCGGCGGCGCCGCGGTGCTCCATGTTTTTTAAAATATGGATTCCATTCTTGACGATTTTATGGGATTTTTCCCCCTGGATGTTTACGATGAAACCGACTCCGCAGGAGTCTCTTTCGAGCGAAGGGTCGTATAGTCCCTCCTTTTTGGGGAATCCTTGCGAATATGCTGCCGTATCGCCCATAGATCGAGATTTTCCAAAATCGGTGGTTTGTTTCGGAGACAAAGCATTCAACGTAGCGTATCGCTTGCAAAAAGTAAAACTCGCGCCGAATTTGAGAGCCGTTGCCCTACCGACCGGTTCCGACTCGTGAAACAAGCAGGGGCGGTTGAGGATGTTCGATCTTTTGAAGGTCAGTCTGGAGAGCTTCGAGGGGCCTCTCGATCTTCTATTGGAGCTGATTCGAAAGCGGAAGATGGATATCGGAGATATTTCGCTGGCCGAAATCTGTACGCCCTATCTGGAGCACCTGGAGCTTTTGCAGGAGTTCGATATGGATATTGCGACCGAGTTTTTGGACATTGCCTCCACGCTGATCCTGATCAAATCCCGCACGCTGCTGCCGAAACCGGAGAGAGTCGATGAGGAGGAGGGTTTGGATACCGAGGAGCAGCTTCGCGCCAAGCTGATCGAATACCAACGCTACAGACGGATCTCGGAATATTTCGGCCAAAGGGAGATTTTGGGTCGCGACACCTTTTCCCGGCCCGACCTTCAGGAAAGCGACGGTCTCGGGGAGGATCTCCCCCTGCAGATCCAGGATCTCTCCGTTTACGGGCTGTTGAAGGCGTACGGAAGGTCCGTGGGGAAGGAGGCGTATCGAAGGCCGCATGCCGTTTCGGGAGAGGCGTACCCTATCGAAAGGAAGATCGTCGAGCTGATGGACAGTTTCAAATCGGGTCGGATGCTTCCGTTTCACCGTCTGTTCGACAGCCGTTTCGGCCGATGGGAGGTCGTGATTTCGTTTATCGCGATTTTGGAGCTGGCAAAACTGATGATGATCACGCTGCACCAGATGACGGCATTCGGTCCCATCCATTGCAAGCCCGCCGACAATTTCGAAAAAATGGCTCCCATACTCCAAAACCGGTTCAGGAATGTCTCCTGATATGGTTTTTGTTTTTCGACGACTTTTTTGTTGCTTCGTCCCATGATCCCATTCTTCCGCAAGACGCGAATCGTTCTGCTTTCCGTCGGCATCACCCTCTACGTATCGATCCATTCCCTGATCGTCGCGCTGTTCGACAAAAACGGGAGAAGTTCCGTCGACAGACGCCTTAGATCCTGGTCTGCCTTTCTGCTCAACCAGGTACGGATCACCTATTCCGTATTTCGGCATCATCACTTCGAAATTCTCGAAGATAGGCCCTATGCCATTATGAGCAACCATTCCAGTCTCTACGACATTCCGATCTTGCTGGTAAGTTTGCCCGGGAGCATTCGGATGCTGGTTAAAAAGGAGCTGATGAGGATTCCCGTTTGGGGCAGGGCAATGCGCTCCTGCGAATTTATCTCCATCGATCGGCAGAATCGGCAGCAGGCGTTTGAAGACCTGGACAGGGCCAGGAAGGCCATGAAGGACGGCATCATCCTGTGGATCTCTCCCGAGGGAACGCGCTCGAAGGATGGGAAACTGCTGCCCTTCAAAAGCGGGGCGTTTCGTCTGGCCATCGATACGGAATTGATCATCATTCCCGTCGGCATTCGGGGAGCAAACGAAATCCTTCCGGCGAAGTCTTTGGACTTCCGTATCGGTCGGCATATCGAAGTCCATGTCGGCCGGCCGGTAGACGCTTCGTTATATACGGTCGATACCAGAGGGCAGCTGCTGCAAAAGGTCGAGGGGGAGATTCGCCGCCTTATGGGGCAGGAGAGGTAGATCCGGTCTGCTGTTGAGGTGTGTCGGCCGTTTTTGTTGTCGGCAATTTCCGCAGGCAGCGAAGTTGGAACTGCGGATCTTTCGCTTCGGGGCTGGAGAGACACTTGATTCTGGTGGAAAATCCCTCTACCCACCGTCGATACGTTTGAGAACCGACGGTATCCCGTTGCCATTTTTTTATCCTCGCCTTTTGGCGGCGCTCCATCACCCGATAGGTATATCCGTACTTGGCGCCGAACAGGGGTGGGATAGCAATCCAGCTGCTCAGCAAAGCGACCAGGATCATCGAAAGCACTGCGATTCCCGCCGGCCGTCTTTTGATAGGTCTGACCAAGTTGACTCCGAATTCACTTTTTTGCCGTCCCTTCCCGTCCCTTCCGTTTCGCTCCAAAGGGTAGTTTGCTCTGCCGGAATCCTCTTTTGCGAGTGCACTACTGTCGGACGTTCGTTTCTCTGCGGGTTGGAGCCGGTCGAAAGGGCAAAAAAAAACCGCTCCGTAATAGACGGAAGCGGTTTTTAAGAGGGGGTTCCGTCGGGTAGCCTATGTGATCTTTCCGTAAAGCATAAAGGCGATCAACAGGGCATATATTACCAGAGACTCGATCAGAGCCAGACCGATAATCATCGGAACGAAGATCTTTTCGGACGAGCCGGGATTTCTGCCGATTCCTTCCAATGCGGCGGTGACCGCACGACCCTGACTGGAAGCGCCGCCGACGACTGCAATGCCGATCGCCAGTCCCGCGCCGATGGCGAGTCCGAAATTTTTATAGGCGTCCGCACCCGCTGCGGCAGCGCCTTCCGCAAAGGCGGCGACGGGAACCAGAAGGGCGATAATCGCCAACCCGATTTTTACGATGTTATGTTTCATTTTTTTCTCTTCCATAAAAAGGTTTTGAAAGCAAACAGGGCGTTTTAGTGATCGTGCGACATTGCCATTTGTAGATACACCAGCGAAAGCAGAATAAATACAAAGGTCTGCACAAAAGCTACAAAGATTCCCAGACCCAAAAAGGGCAGAGGAACCAACAGCGGAATCAAACCGAAAAAGACGGCACCGACCTTGTGGTCTCCGGTTATGTTTCCGAACAGACGTAAAGCCAATGAGAGCGGCCTTACAAGATGACTGATTATCTCGATCGGGAATATCAGCCAGGAGAGCCACCAAAGAGGACCTGTAAACTGTTTGATATAGGCTCCTCCGTGGACGGCAATTCCCAAAACATGCGTGGCGACAAAGACAACCAGTCCCAAAACAATGGTAGTGTTGAACTGATCCGTGGGAGGATTGAATCCGGGAATCGATCCGATCAGGTTGTTGAACAAAATAAAGAACGCTATGCTTCCCAGCAGGAAGAAGAGGGGCTTCGCCTTTTCGTGCAGAAAGTCCCTGAAAAATCCGTAGACGCCCCCCACGACGATTTCGAAAAAAGTGGCGAAGTCCAACCTCCCCGTCGGTTCGACCGCCTCCGCCCTTCGATACTTCCGTCCGCCGAAATAGGCCAGTACGATCAGTACTCCGGAACTGACCAGAACGTCGAATCCGGTGTGGGCATCCACTCCGATGGAGTGCATGGCGTCGTTCAGGGGAGTTGCCAGCGAACCCCAGGTAAATGCGTTTCCGGCAGCCATGGTCTTTTGAAAGTTGGTGTGATGGAAGTTATGGATTCACCCCTTTTTGCTCTTTTTCGCCGTCGCTCCTCCCCCCATCGAGGCCGAGATCAAGACCGCCAGAAAAATGGAAGAGAGGCCCAACATCAGCCCCCAGGGATTCATCCCGTATTCGATGGCGAAATAGATGATGGTCGCTGAAATTCCAAGCTTTCCCAAATAGAGCGCCAACAGCGCTATCTGAACTTTTCCTTCCCGCAGAACTCTTGCAAGTAGCCGTTGCGACACAAAAAAGTTGATCGCAACCACAAGGCAACCTACCAAGGTCGCTTTGGCGAAGTCAACCCCTATCGCCAGATATCCGCCGGTCGGAAGCAGGGCGAACATCGTCAGCAGGGTAAGATTCAAAACGCCCACCCGCCTACGTTCTGTCGGGTCCCTCATTTTTCCCATCTTGCTGATCTCTGTTTACTCTTTTGGCGAGACGGTACAGCGAACGGAATCCGGCGATCACGCCGCAGGTCAGCCAGAAAAGCAGCAGCCACGGTTCGGTGCCGAAATAGCCGTCCAGCCAGTATCCGATCAGACCGCCCACGACGACGGAGGCGGCCATTTCGATGCCGATGGCGCTATATTGCAGATATCGATAGGTGTTGGAATCAATCTTCATCGCCGACTCCTCCCCTCTGCCCGCCCGTTTGCCGGTCTGTACGGGCTACGCCGGTTTCGTATGCAACGTCGGTTTCGATTCGGAAGAAGCGGCAAGGGGATTTTTCAACAGGCTGTTATATGCGCAAAAAAGGCTGCAATATGCGGTGCTTTTCGCTGCGCCTCGAATTTCCGGATGCGGCAACAAATCGGAGAGAGGCATCGTCCGGTTGCATTTTCCCGATATTTGCTGGACAGTATGTCTATCGGCAATGCCGTTTCATTTGCAGATCGGTCCGGCAGTTCGGAACAGGGATACGAGGCTTCAACGACACCGTACGATAGTTTAGGAGACTTGCAATGGCAACTATAAAAGAGAAACTGTTAGGAAAGATAGAGGGATGGCGGCCACGGACGATGCGCCTGGTACGGGAGTACGGAGATGTGAAAATCGGAGAGGTGACGATAGCGCAGGCTATTGGCGGCATGAGAGGCGTCAAGGCGCTGACGACGGACATCTCCTATCTCGATTCGGTCGAAGGCATCCGTTTCAGAGGATACACGATTCCCGAAACGCTGGAGAAGCTTCCGAAGCCGCCGGGATGCGACATGCCCTATGTCGAGGGTCTGTTTTTCCTGCTGCTGACGGGCGACATGCCGACCGATTCCGAGATTGGGGAGATCATCCGGGAGTTCTGTCGGCGCAGCCACGTTCCCGGTTACGTATTCGACATTCTGCGAACCATGCCGGGCGATACGCATCCCATGACTATGCTTTCGACGGCCATTGTCGCCATGCAGAGGGAGTCCGAATTCGTCAGGGAGTATCACGACGGCATCGGGAAGTTGGACTATTGGTCTCCCACCTACGAGGATTCCATGAACCTGCTGGCCAAAATGCCCCAGATTGCGGCTTTTATCTATCGCCTGAAATATAGGGGCGGCAAGATCATCCGGTCGAATCCGGAGCTCGATTTGGGCGGCAATTTCGCGCACATGATGGGTATCGGCAAACCCTACGACGACGTTTCCAGGCTCTATTTTATCCTCCATAGCGACCACGAAAGCGGGAATGTCAGCGCTCATACGGGCCACCTTGTCGGCAGCGCTCTGTCGGATGTCTACTATTCGATTTCGGCGATGATCAACGGACTTGCCGGACCGCTGCACGGACTGGCCAATCAGGAGGTGCTCCGCTGGATTCAAGGTGTCGTGGAAAAAATGGGCAGCCGCGTTCCTTCGGCAAAGGAGATGGAAGAGTTTGTCTGGGATACGCTGAATGGAGGGCAGGTGATTCCGGGATTCGGGCATGCCGTCTTGCGCAAGACCGATCCTAGATATCAGGCCCAGAGAGAGTTCTGTCAAAAGCATCTTCCGAACGACCTGCTCTTCAAATATGTGGACCTGCTCTACCGGGTCGTGCCGGCGATACTGGAGGAGCAGGGGAAGGCCAGGAATCCGTGGCCCAACGTGGACGCCCAGTCGGGCGTTATTCAGTGGCACTACGGATTGAAGGAGTACGACTTCTATACGGTGCTGTTCAGTGTCGGGAGGGCGCTGGGCGTCTGTGCCAATCTCGTTTGGGACCGCGCTTTGGGCTATCCTATCGAGCGGCCGAAATCCCTCACGACCAGTATGTTGGAAGAGATAGCGGGAATCGAATCCTAACCGGCCGGTCGGCTGTTTAGCGGTCTTCCGCCAGTTCGCTGCTTAGGGGCTGGGCGGCAATGCGGAGAATCGGAATGGGTTCCGATTCGAAGAAACGGGGATAGCGCCTGAAATATTTTCCGATATTCGTGGCATGCACGTTGATGTCGTTCGGCAAGCCCGTAGCGACAAGCTTCCTGGTTATCAAAATATATTCGTCGTGCATCGTTTGGATAAAGAGGTCGGGGGTTCTTCGGCTTTCCGGCAGTTTCTTCAGGTCCAGAAACTCCTTTGCGTTATGGGGAGTTTTCAATATCAGTTCGGGCCTTTTTTCCGCATTCTCTTCCAATCGTCCCCGAACCGTCGATTCGAAAAACATGGGACTGAGGTCCTCGTGACTGATGTTCCAATACTTTTCGTAGGGCTTGTGGATAAAAAAATCCAACTCCATCCGGGCGTTGACGGATAGCGAAAAAATGCAGCCGGGATATTGGGCCTTCGAAGCCCGATAGTCGTTCCAGATGATCCTGCCGCAGTTTTTGTTCCGATTCGGCTTTCTCCTCTCTCGCTCTTTTTCGAAAGCGTCGACCGACTTCGGGGCGGGGTCCGCCGTTAATGCGCGGACATCGGACAGGCTGCCGCCCGCATCGGCGTACAATTCTTCCAGTCTTTTCGTTCGGGTCGAATCGGACGGGCCGTTTGTCGGATATTCCCCCTTTTTCGATGCGGCGTCCTTCTTTGGAGTTTTCCCGGGCAGGTAGGGAATCGAGACGGTTATTTTGGTGCCCTTGCCCGCCGCGCTTTCGATGGACAAAGAGCCGTCGAACTCCCGAATGGTCTGTCGCACGAAGACGAATCCCAAGGAGTGAAGCTCCCCGTCCAGGTTTTTTTTCTCGGAAAGGAGACGTTCGATTTTGTCGGGAGCCATTCCGATGCCGTTGTCCTCTACCACCAGGAGAAGGAATCTCCCGCTTTTGCGAATCCGCACCTTCAGAAAGCCGACGATGTTCTCCTGCATGGCGTCAACGGCATTCATCACCAAGTTGAAGTACATGCGTCGAAAGCGGCCCCTGTTTCCTCCGACGACGGCAGCTCCCTCCTTTTCGAATTGAATGTCGACTTTCGATGCGCTTTTTTCCGTTACGTAACCGAGAACGATATTGTTCGTAAAGTCGTAGATGTCCCGTGCAACGTCGAATTCTTCGTACGTCTGTCGGTTTTCGCGCTCCTGCAGAAAATACTCGATGCGATGGGATACGCCGCAAATCCATCGCACGCAGTTGCGATAGTGGCTGCGGGAGCGAACGGATCTGGACTCCTCCGGCAGAAAGGGGACGACCTTGTCGAATCTCCCCCATAGGGGATCGAGCACCAGCTCGCAAATTTCCCGAATTTTATCGATGTAGGCCATCCCTGACTGAATGACCGTTCGATCCGGCAGGAACCCTCTTACGGCATGCGAATATTTTCGCAGGGCCTTTCTCTTCTCGTTGGCCAGGGAGCGCAGTTTCCGCAGGTCTTCGCTATGAGTCGACCGCACCCGGTCGGCGTTGTAAATCTCCAGGTCGGTGTTCAATGTGACGTGAAAGTGGATAATATCGTTTACGAATTTCTCCACGCGCAGGTCGTGAATGAGAAACTTGACCTCGGCGACTTCTCGTTTCGATCCCTTCGCAAACTCCACCATAGTCCACCCTTAGGCCCATTTCCGCCACCAGTTCAAAACCAATTCCTTCTCTCTTCGAAGAAAATCCTCCCTGCCGATTTTGCCCTCTCTGTACCCCCTTCGCAGATAGTGCAGCTTTACCATCCACTCCTTTTGCGTTCGGCATTGGGACCACCCCTGACGCTTTTCGCCCTTCAGTTTCTCGTACTCCCTCCCGGACACCCAAATCGGGAAGTCGGAGGAGAGATTGGCAACGTTGATCGGTTTCTCTTCGGTATTCATGGCTCTTTAGATATGATGAAGCGGTAAAAAGTCCCAGAACCGTCATTCCCGTTCTTTGCTCAAAGTATCGCAAATTCAGT
>CAZLTI010000016.1:0-13686 GCA_964562335.1 uncultured Pseudomonadota bacterium
AGCGACCTCCTTACGATAGGGCGTTCGTCCCATGTGACCGTACGCGGCGGCAGGTTCGAAAATCGGATTTCTCAGACCGAACCGCTTGACGATGGCAATCGGGCGAAGATCGAAGATCTGTTCGACTTTCCGCGCAATTTCTCCGTCGGTCAGAGCTACGTTGGCCGATCGGTAGGTATTGACGTAGACGCTTACGGGCTGGACCACGCCGATTGCGTAGGCCACTTGAACCAGCACCTCCTCCGCAACGCCGGCAGCGACAAGATTTTTTGCGATGTGCCTCGCGGCATAGGCTCCGGAGCGGTCCACCTTTGAGGAGTCTTTGCCGGAAAAGCATCCGCCGCCATGGGCGCCCTTGCCGCCATAGGTATCCACTATGATTTTTCTTCCCGTGAGGCCGGTATCCCCGTGAGGACCGCCGATTACGAATTTACCGGTGGGATTGACATGAAGAACGATATCATTGCCGAACAGTCTCCGCACCCTTTCCGGCAACCGCTCGACCGCCCTCGGAATCAATATCTGCTTCACGTCCTGCCGGATCCGTTCCAGCATTGCCTGTTCCTTGTCGAACGGATCGTGCTGAGTGGAGAGTACAATGGTATGGATCTTCAGCGGAAGATTTCGGTCGTCGTATTCGATGGTTACCTGAGATTTCGAATCCGGCCGCAGGTAGGGCATCTCCCTACCCTCGCGTCTCAAGGCAGTAAGCTCCTGCAGCAGGATGTGCGACAGGCTGATCGGCAGAGGCATATAGTCGTCCGTATCCTTGCAGGCATAGCCGAACATCATTCCCTGGTCTCCGGCACCCTGCTCCTCTTCATCTCCCCGATCTACCCCTTGACGGATATCGGGAGACTGCTCGTGAATGGTGGAGACGATACCGCAGGATTCCGCGTCGAACTTATAGTCCGCGCTGGTATAGCCGATTCGTTTGATAACTCTGCGGGCCACTTTTTGAACGTCGATATATCCTTTGGTTTTGACTTCGCCGCCCAACACCACAAGACCTGTCGTCAGGAAAGTTTCGCAGGCTACTTTCGAGTTCGGATCGCGTTTTAGAAATTCGTCAAGCAGAGCGTCGGAAATTTGATCCGCGATTTTATCCGGATGTCCTTCGGAAACGGATTCCGATGTAAATAGATATCCCATGTAAGACTCTTCATTATACGGTTTGAAATCTGGGGAGATAATTGAGAAACCTTCCGGTTAGGCAGCACGTTTTGGCATTGCCGCAAAAATTGCAAGCCGCTGCGGAGATTTCTTCAAATTAACCTTATATATGATATCAGTCTTCTTAAAAAAAAGCTACAGTTCTTTCGCACGGTGGAAATTTTTCCCAAAGTATGATGACTGGCAAAAAGTCGAAAATTGCGCGGATTGTCATTCCCACACTGAATTTGCGATACTTTGAGCAAAGAACGGGAATCTGTAGTCAACTCGTTTTATTAGATTCCCGCCTTTGCGGGAATGACAATCCGCACAATTTTCGGCTTCACAAAATCCGCTCGGTGTGTCATGAAATTTACGATGAAATCCAAAGAATCCTCTATATCCTCAGATTCCGGTCGTTCCGGTATCGAACCGAAAAACCCGGCGAAAAACGGACGCAGGAAAATCGTTCGATTCGGGTGCGCGTATCTGCGGTATTCTTATTTGATCTGAAATCGATGAAAGGCTCGGCAATACTTCTCTCCGTAGCATGTTTGCTCTATCTGGCTTCCGGCTGTGCGCCCATAGAGCCCAAGAGCGTCGAACAAAAATACGATGTGGCAATCCAACAGATGGACAAGGGCAACTATAGCGTGGCCATTCCGCTGCTGGATCAGATTATCCAGGAGTCTCCGGGAACGCGTTATGCGATTTACTCCTATTTGAAAAAGGGCGACGCACTGATGGAGGGCGGCAGCAAATTCGACGAAGCCGAAACCAACTATCGGATTTTTCTCAACTACAGCACGCACAGTCACCTTATTCCGTATGTACTCACCAGGCTTATCGAACTTAACTATCGCAAAGAGAGAAGTCTTCTGTTCGGCAGCCAGTATAATTTCGCAAGAGATCCCGAACGGTTTAAAAAGGTCATTGCCGAATATCAGCGGTTCTATCTGATGTATCCGCACAGCCTCTATCTGAAGGACTCCCAAAAATATCTGGACCTGTCGGTCGAAGCGCTTGCGGAGCATGAATTGATCATTGGAGACTGGTACTACGACCATCTGCTGTACACCGCCGCCATCGCTAGATACTCCTATATACTCGGTACCTACCCCAATTTCAAAAAGAGAGACCGCGTCGTAAGGAAATTGATCGACACCTACAGGTTGAATCAGCAGCCGGAATTGGCCGAGGAGATGGAAAGCGCCATTGGCAAGCCTATGTAGACCGCCCTCCGTCGAGAGGATGCCTCTGCTGAACGAAAAAAACGACAGGTTCGCTATCGCCCCAAACCGTTTTTTCAAGGGAACGAGGGTTGATAAAGCGGTAAAAAATCCCAAAACCGCCATTCCCGCACTGAATTTGCGATACTTTGAGCAAAGAACGGGAATGACAATTCGTGCAATTTTCGACTTTTGCCGCTTCGTCAGGGTTGTCACACGATCTTCAAAAAAAGAAACGACATATGAATAAACCAATTCGTTGGTCCGTAACGATCCTAATGATGTTTTTTGGGGTTTTCGGGTTGGGTTGCAGTTTGGCACCATCCCCGGTCCCGAAAGAAAACTCCAAGGAAGCTCCGGTCAAAAAGAAGCAAACGCTTGGCCAGCTGCTGAAAAGTCAGATCGCGGAACTGCAGGCGGAAAACAGAGAGCTGAAGGAGACCGTAGCCAAGCTGGAGGAGCAGCAAGCCCAAAGCAATTCCGGCAGCGGGAGAGTGGAATCGCTGGAAAAAACCATCGCTCTGTTGGAAAGAAATATCATCGACATTAAGCAGAAGCTGGAAACCGCCGTACCTGCCGAATCGCCTCTCCCCTCCGAAGGAAAACCGAAGGTGGAAGCGCCGCCTTCTTCGCAGAGCCCGGCCGAGGTCGAATCACCGCTTCCGCGAAGTCCGATTGAGACCGACGGGAACGGATCGAAACCCATATCGACCGGAATCATCAAAGAGATCGAGACTCCCGAAAAGTCGAAAGCCATAGAGACCGTATCTTTGATTCCTTCGGGGAAGGAGACCGGACAGAAAAACAATGCCGAAAATGGCAAAGCTGCCGGGCCGCAGGAAACGAAACCGTTGCCTTCGACGGAGAAAGAGGGAGAGGAATCCTGGGAAGATCCGGATCTGACCCCACCGCTGTCGCCGATCAGGCTGACCGTAATGCCCGGTGCCAAAAGACACTACCAAAATGCGTTCAAGAGCTTTACGAAAAAGAGCTACCTGAGTGCGGCACAGGAGTTCGAGCAGTTTATTCGGCGATTCCCGAACGATCAGGATGCCGACAATTCCCAATTTTGGATCGGCCAATGCCTCTACCGCACTGGAAACTTCCTCGAAGCGGAACGCGCCTTTCGCAAAGTGCTGAAAAACTATGCGCATGGGGATACCGTAAGGGGATACAAAACTCCGGACGCGGTCCTGATGCTGGGCCGTATCTATTTGAAAAGAGACAAACCGATCAAAGCAAGGAGCTATTTCGAGCATATATTGGCCAATTTCCCGGATTCTCAGTCCGCCGGCAAGGCGCGTAGGGAGATTCAGGCCATGAATTCCTTTTGACTATGGGAATTTCAAAACAGACATCCGAAATCGTTGCGCTTTGGCTCATTCCAGGATTGGGACCTCACCGGATCGGCAGTCTGCTGCGGCAATTCGGCGATAGCGGAGGCGTATTCGGCGCATCCGCTGCCGAACTGACCCGAGTGGAAGGTATCTCTTCCAGGCTTTCCGCTTTGATTCAATCCGCAAGAGAGTCCCCCCTCTTCATTCAGGAGTGCCGCCTCATCGAGAAATACCGGATAACGGTGCTGAATTTTCTCGATGCCCGCTACCCCAAGCTGCTCCGGGAAATCTACACCAGTCCGCCGATTCTGTACGTAAAGGGAGATATCGACTTCAATCGAGGAGTGTTCATCGGCGTGGTCGGATCGCGAAAAGCCTCCTATACCGGAAAGTGCTTCTGCAAAAAGCTCATTCGTGGTCTCGCACGATTCAGTTCCGAGATCACCATTGTCAGCGGTCTGGCATTGGGGATCGATGGGGTCGCCCACAGATCGGCGCTGGAAAACGGACTGAAAACCGTCGCCGTACTGGCCGGCGGGCTCTCCCGCATCTATCCCTCGCAGCACCTGGAACTCAGTCGGAGCATAACGGAAAACGGAGCCTTGACTACCGAGTTTCCGATCGAGACGAAACCTGCGCCAGGCAATTTCCCGCTGAGAAACCGGATTATCAGCGGCATGTCGCAGGGTGTGATCGTGATCGAAGCGGGAGAGCGCAGCGGCGCGCTAATTACCGCAGGATACGCTTTGGAACAAAACCGGGAGCTGTTTGCCGTACCCGGTCAAGCGGACTCCAGATACTATAGGGGGACGAACAGACTGATCCAAAGGGGACAGGCCAAATTGGTTCTGGAGGCGGAGGATGTTCTCGAAGAGCTACAGCCGGTTTTGGTTGCCGAAAAGAAAAAGCAGACGAAAAGGGAGTCCCCTTCCGCCAAGGATCCGACGGCGGATGAAATGGCGATTCTTAACAAATTGGAAGACAAATGCCTACACAGGGACGCTTTGGCCGCAGAGCTGGATATGCCGGTTCGGAAACTGCTGGCGATACTTACCACGATGGAGATAAAGGGATTGGTCGTCGGCAAGGCAGGCTCTCTGTTTCAGCGAGTCGACCCGTAGTGCTCCTCCCTCCTTCGCCTGAAACGGATGCAGACACTGTCCGAAATCTTCGGTTCCTTACGTCGTCCGGCGGATACGGTAGATGTTTTTGATGTCGATATTTCTGTAGCTGATCCATTTCGTATGGAAGGAGTGCAGCTCCAGGAGGAAATCTTTCAGCGCCTTCCGGTCGCCCTTGATCGTTTTTAGTTGTTTCCCGATTTCCGTTTTCACGGCCATCGGATGGCGGATCGAGTAGTTTGCCAAACATAGGTCGCCCCGAAACGAGAACAGTCTCGTCTCAAAACAGAGTCCTCTTGCGAAGCCAAAAAGAGAGTTTTCGTCCGTAATCGCGTATTTTTTCCGAGTTACCACATCTTTGATGAGCGACTGGCCGTTTTTGATATGGATGAATTCGAACAACGAATGGATATGATAGACCATTTCATTCAATAGTTCGATCTCCCTTCGCTTCTCCCTCTTTTCCAAATGATTCTTGTAGTAGAACAGGGGGGAGCGGAAACTGTCGCGAAATCGCCTGTCAAATAAAAACCACAACAGATAGGCGTTGATTCGGTTTTCGAATTCCCGACTATCCTCCTTCAGCTTTCCCGTTCGGGCGAAGAACTCCTCTTTCGCCCGTATAAGCTCTTTCGAGACGGTCGGATGCTGCTCGCAATAGGTGATCGCGTTTTCGAAAACTTCCGCAAAAAGTGTCGAGACGGGTTCTGCCGCCATTTGAACGGATCTCCTCGATTATGATATGGCCTGCTCGATTTTTCGAAATTGGAGTCGGTAATCCCCTCGAACCCCCTAAGACGGTTCGATATTTTCCATATACTCGTTTCGAAGTTTTCGCACGAAAGAGTCGCTCTCGTGCAGAGAGTGCTTGCTGACGAATTGGAAGGCGATTTTTTTGCACGTGTTGGCATCCACCTTTTTCAGAATCCTTTTTGTACGCAGAACGTGGCTGGGACTCATGGAGAAGGTTATTTTGCCGGTTCCCAGTAAAAACATCTGCATAATCGGGTCGGCGGCTATCTCGCCGCATATCGATACCTCCTTGTTTCTGCGATTTGCCGCCACGACAATGCGTTCGATCATTTTCAGGATGGATGGATGGAAGGGCGTATAGAAGCTTGCCACGTTTTCGTTCATCCGATCGACGGCAAGAGCATATTGAATCAGGTCGTTGGAACCGATACTGATAAAATCGACCAGATCCAGCAGCTCTTCGATGATAAACACCGAGCCGGGGGTTTCGATCATGCAACCGACTTTGACGTTTCTCGGATCGACATGCAGGTTTTCGCCCTCCTCTTCTATTATCTCCTTGGAGCTGATCACCTCCTCCAACCGAGTCACCATGGGGATCATCAGTCGAATGTCGCTGTCCCCGGAAGCCTTCAGAATAGCCCGAATCTGCGTGCGGAAAAAATTCCGGTGCTTCAGGCAGATACGGATGGCCCTCATACCGAGAGCCGGGTTTGTCTCGTGCGTCAGCTCGGGGAAGAGATCGGAAGTCTTGTCCCCTCCCAGGTCCCATGTTCTCAATGTAATCGATTTGCGCTTGAATTTTTCGACGATATCCCGATACAGCCTGGTTTGCTCCTCCTCGTCGGGGAAACCCTCATTGAGGGGGAACATGAACTCGGTCCGGATCAAACCGATGGAATTGATGTTCATACCGTCGATCTGGTCCAACTCCTCCGGAAAGTCCAAATTTGCCGCGATGTCGACCTTCACCCCGTCCGCCAGTTCGCATTCGGAACTTGCCAGCTCCTGAAGCTGCTTTTGGTAAAAGACCAGGCGTTCCCGCTTGGAGAGTTTGTCTTCAAGCATCTCCTTGTCGGGACGACAAATCACTTCGCCGCTGCTGCCATCCAGGATGACCGTTTCGCCGTCCTGAATTCGCGCGGTGACGTTCTGCACGCCGACGACCGACGGAATGTTCATGGCGCTGGCCAGGATCGCCAGATGGGAGGTCGCACCGCCAAGTTCGGTGACGAAGCCCAAAATGTTGGTTCCGTCAATATGAAGCGCATCGGCAGGCGAAATATCGTGGCTTATCAGTATCACCGGCTCCTTCAGATTGGACAGGTCGAAATGGGGCTTTTGCAGCAGATTGTTCATCGTCCGTTCGCCCAGCTGCCGCACTTCGTCGAACCTGGAACGAATGTAGGGATCCGGAATCTTGGAGAACTGGAGCTGCAGATCCGCCAGCACGTTGATCAACGCCCACTCGGCATTTATTTTCCGAGTTTCGATGATCTTTTCTATGGCGGGAAAAAAACGTTTATCGTTAAGAAACAGTTTGTAGCCGGCAAGAACAAGTTGGAACTCGTCGGTAATGACGTCGGTGGCGTTGTCCACGATCGCGTCGATTTGCTCCTCCGTATCCGCCTTCGCCTTCCGTATCCGGTCCATTTCATGTGCGACCTGCCGGTCGCTTTCCAGTTGGATACGGGGATAGTTGATAAATGCGGAATAGATGGTTAGCGCCTTGCCGACTACTATTCCGTCCGAGACCCCGATACCGCGATAGATATTCATTTCAAATCCCGCACCGCACCTCTCGAGGCACTGGTTACCATGGATGCATAGGCCTGTAGCGATTTCGGAACGACTCGATCTCTCCCTACGGGCATCCATGCCTCGCTTCCCTTTGCCATCATCCGTTTCCTGCGCATCTTCAGAATATCGTCCGTTACCTCCAGCCGAATCGTGCGGCGGGGAATATCGATCAGAATCCTGTCTCCCTCTTCGACCAACGCTATCGCACCGCCTTCCGCCGCTTCCGGGGAGACGTGTCCGACGCTCAGGCCGGAGGTCCCGCCGCTAAATCGGCCATCCGTAATCAAAGCGCAGCTTTTCCCCAGTTTTTTCGACTTCAGGTAGGTGGTCGGATACAGCATTTCCTGCATTCCGGGTCCTCCTTTCGGACCTTCGTAGAGAATCAGCACAATGTCTCCGGCACGAATCGTGTCGTTCAAAATTGCTTGGCAGGCCGATTCCTGCGAATGAAATATTCTGGCGTATCCTTCGAATTTCCAACTCTCTTCGTCCACTCCGGCCGTCTTTACGATGCATCCCTCTTCGGCAATGTTGCCGTACAGCACGCACAATCCTCCGTCCGCGCTATAGGAGTGATCCACCGAACGGATACAGCCGTTTTTGCCATCCAAATCCAACGAGTCGTACCGTTCGCTCCCGTTAAATCCCAATATCGTTTTTCGGCCTCCGGGAGCGCACAGATACAGCTCTTCGGCAACTGGATTGCTTTCGTTCAACACGCTAAGGGATTCGATTTGCTCCTCCAGCGACTTTCCCGAAACCGTGAGGGAACGCCCATGGAGCAAACCCTTGCGGTTCAATTCCTCCAATATTCTGTTTATGCCGCCGGCACGATGCACATCCTCGACATGAAATGGAGAGGAGGGCGCCACTTTGCAAAGTGTCGGTATCCTGCCGGATATCCGGTCGATGTCCTTCATCGTAAAATCGACCTCGGCCTCGTATGCGATAGCCAGCAGGTGCAAAACGGTGTTGGTGGAACCTCCCATGGCGATGTCGAGAGCCATAGCGTTGATAAAGCTTTCCCGCCTACAGATGCTGCGCGGCAGAACATCCCGGTTTTTCTTGCAATAGTACTCCTCGGCCATTGCGACGATACGCTTGGCGGCGGTGTCGAACAAACGCCATCTATTTCGATGGGTGGCGACCAGGGTACCGTTCCCCGGCAAAGCCAGACCGAGAGCTTCGTTCAGGCAGTTCATGCTGTTTGCGGTAAACAGGCCGGAGCAGGAGCCGCATGTCGGGCAGGCGGCACGTTCGAGTTCCGCTATTTCCGCTTCGCAAAGGGAGTCGTCTCCTCCGGCTAGCATCGCGTCGATCAGATCCAGCTTGGTCTCTCCCGCTCTTCCCGCTTCCATGGGTCCGCCCGAAACGAAAATCGCCGGGATATTCAATCGCACGGCCGCCATCATCATGCCCGGCGTGATTTTATCGCAGTTGCTTATGCAGATCATCGCATCCGCCATATGGGCATTGATCATGTATTCGACGGAATCGGCAATCAGATCCCGGCTCGGCAGCGAATAGAGCATGCCGCTATGTCCCATGGCAATTCCGTCGTCGATGGCGATCGTGTTGAACTCCACTCCAAATCCGCCGCAGCCGTCGATCACCTCCTTTACCTTTTGTCCCACTTCATGCAGATGAACGTGACCGGGAACGAATTGGGTGAAAGAATTGACGATCGCAACGATCGGTTTGGCAAAATCCTCCTCTTTCATGCCTGTCGCCCGCCACAGTGCACGAGCCCCCGCCATCGTTCTTCCCTTTTTGGTAATGCTGCTGCGTAGATTTTCCACTGTAAGCTCCCTTTCGGATTGTTACGCGGAGGTCCGCTTTCCTTTCTACACTCCCTCTTTTTTCAAAACCATGTCGAATAGCTGTAGTGCCCTTTTCTGCACCTCTTTGCTGGCAGAGTCATACTCGTTGAATTCAAGGCCTCTGGCAATCCGTTTCCCGACGATGTTTCCCAACGTTTGCTCCGTTTCGCTGCAGGCATAGACGAAATAGCAGGTGTATGCGTGGGCGTTCCGGTTCGCCTGGTCGCCATACCCCATGCTTAGCGGCTTTGCCTTTACCTCCGCACCTAAGATCAGCAGATGGTGTTTCACCGAGTCGCCGCAGCTCTCCTTGATGTAGTAGGGGATGGACCACTCGAATTTCGGCGTCCGCCTGGAAAGAACGAAGGATTCGTTCACGTTTCCCAAAAACTTGCTCAGTTTGCCGTTAAAGGAGGCGAACCTATCCTCCATCTTTAGACGAAGTAGAGCCAACTTCTGTTTGTATGCACTCGTTTCCATGTGGAAGTAGGGGTAGCCGATCTGGTTTTTTTTCACCCTCGCTATATCGAATTTCGGCCTCTCCTTTTCTTGGGATGCCGAATCTTCCACCGGTTGTTCGGATTTTACCGGCCGTATCTCCTCCTTGTGGCTCGAAAGCAGCGATCTCAGTTTGTCTATCGAGAATTGGACGAGCTTACTGGCAAAATCGTAATGCCGTTTCACTTCGGCAACTTCGCCGTACTCTTCGGAAAAGGAGTTTACCGTCGTTTTCAGTTCGGCTCCCGCCTCCTGGTTGATCTCGGCGGTGATGTCGTTAAAGATATTCAGGGGCAGCCGCTTTAGCAGATCTATCTCTTTGTTCGGTTTTTCGGCGACGATTTCCGCCAGAGTTTTGCCGCCGATGGCATATTTCCCGTATATTGCCATTTTGCGGGAATTCCCCTCCAGCTTTCGATTCAACCAATCGATCAAAAACTCCTGTTTGACGATTTCAAAATCCAGATAGTTGTAGCGGAACTCTTCGATTTCCTGCCCGACTTTCGCTCGCATTCCGGATTGGAAGTAGACGTAGAAGAAAAGATTCCGGTAGTCGAATTTTTCCACGACATGGGGATACACGTAGGTAACGTTCAGTTTCGACCGTTCGAGAATGGCTTCGGCTTTCATGTACCTACCCGAAAGCTCTGCATACAGCTCCTTTCGATGCCTTTTCCGGATGCACATTTGAAACAGCAAATTGAAGACGGAACGCAGGGAGTCGAGACATCGTTCGCGCTCGGTAGCGGAAAAAACCGAAGGAAAACAGGGCGGCCTTTTCAAAGCGCGATGGATGGTATTGATCGATTCTATCGTTTTTCGAAGTTTGTAAATGTCCCAGAGAATCCGCAGTTCCCGATCTTCCCTGTTTCGGGCCCGATATGCCAGCCCCATCCTGTCCTCACTCTCTCCGACCTGAAAAAAATGCAGCAGCAGGGATTTGATTCCGCCTTTTTGATTGAAGGGAGGAAGGACCTTCCAATATTCCCTTCTCAAACTGGAGTCCGTCACCTGCTCCCTTATCCACGCAACCCGTTGATATAGAAATTTCTTCAGGAACTCCCGCATGCTTCGAACTTCCAGCTCCTCCCGGGAACGGGTTTCGGTGCGACGGTCGGCATATCTCTTCTGCAGAGCTTGTAGACTGTCGTTCCAGTAGTCTATCTTTGCCGCGATATCGTCAATGCTCGATTTCTCGTCCTTTTCGGGCTCGATATAGATTAAATCGACAATTCTCCTACTCATACTATTGATCCGGGCAGTAACGGGTTCGTCTCCTGTTCATTTCGACGGCTGCCAAATCGAAAACGAATCTGCAGGATCGGGGGCAATCCCGAAAAACACTTTTCAATCAAGGGGGTATATTGTACGTTGCCGAAATGTTTCCCATTGTGTGGCGACGCGTCGGTCGCGGAGGAGATTGACATATCCGGCGATGATAGGGAATTGCTCCCCTTTTTTCAACAGCTAACTCGCGGTTCGCCTGCGGGAGCATCCCGGCGGCACGCATGTGGACGGCGCAAACCCCTGCCTTCCCCATCGGACAGAATGATCTGGCAGCTCAGCAAAACCATATTGCCCCTTTTTGTGATCGTATTTGCAGGTACGGTTGGATATGCGGTGATTGAAGGGTGGTCGCTTTTCGATTCGCTTTACATGACGATCATTTCGCTGACAACGGTGGGTTACGGCGAAACGCACGAACTCTCTCAACCGGGAAAGCTGTTTACGATGGTTTTGATTCTCTCCGGGATCGGCAACGTCGCCATCGTAATAAGAAATTTCTCGCTCGAATTGATCAGCCCCTTTTTTTCATCGACAATCAAAGAGAAAAAAATGGAGAAAAAGCTGCAAGCCATGACGGACCACTACATCATCTGCGGATTGGGACGAATCGGCAGGGAGGTCCGCGACAATTTGATCAAGGTGGGCAAAGAGATAGTCGTTGTCGACAGCCGCCCTTCGGATGCTATGTCGTTCGGCGATATCCCCTTTGTCCAAGGCGATGCCGCGCAGGAGGAAATATTGATCAAAGCGGGGATCAAAAAGGCGAAAGGACTGGTCTCCATCGTAAATTCGGATGCCGGAAACGTTTTTATTACCCTGTCGGCAAGGGAACTGAATCCGGATCTGTTTATCATCGCGCGTTTCGAATCGGAAAGCACAAAGCGCAAGCTGAAGCACGCGGGAGCAGACCACACCATCAATCCGTACCATATCGGCGGCGAGAAGATTTCCCAGATCATCATCAAACCTACCATCAGCAAAATCCTCGATGTCGCCTATCAAAAGGGAGACTTCCAACTAAGCATCGAAGAGCTGGATATCGACGAAGAGAATCCTCTAGTAGGCACGACCGTTCGCGAATGCATGATTCGGGATCAATTTAACGTGATCATTATCGCCGTCGAGAAAGCCAATGGGGAGGTGATTACGAATCCGGGGCCGAACTACTGCTTTCGGAAAGACGACCGCGTTGTCCTAATAGCCAACCAGGTCGAACTGCTCGCACTGTTTCGGCACTATGGAAAGCACAAGGAGTGAGGGGCGGAGTATCGAATGTTTCGCAGTCCCCTACCGTTCCTGTTTCCCCATGTCCAGGTCGCCCGCCCGGTTCAATTTCCTTCTTACGGTTCTCAACCCCAGCCCCAATATTTTGGCCGCTTTGGTACGATTTCCGCCGGTATGCTTCAAGGTGGCTTGGAGAACCCGGTTTTCCACATCCTTCATAGTAATGCCGACCGGAACAAAAATCCCCTCTTCGTGCGAAAAGCTGTCCACTTCGATTACATCGCTTTCCGGATTCACGATATCGCTTTCCGGATCCACGATATCGGGTTCGTTGGCCTTTTGCGGGGAGACACGCTCCCTGGGAATCACCTTTTCCGGAAAGTAGGCGATGAGAAATTCCGGGACGATCCGGTCCGTATCGGCCGGCAGCAAAACCGCCAGTCGAGTCAGCATATTGCGCAGCTCCCGAACGTTCCCTTTCCACGACATCTGTTTTAGTATCTCAATTGTTTCGTCGGCAAGGGTGGGATAGGGTTTGCGTCTGGCGACTTCCGAAAACGCACGCTCCAGAAAATGCCATGCAAGAAGGGGAATATCCTCCGGTCGCCTTCGCAGGGGCGGGATATGTACGCGCAGAATATTTAGCCGATAGTACAGGTCCTCTCGAAACAGACCGTCCTCGACCGCCTTTTCCAGGTCTATCTGCGTTGCCGCGACGATACGGATATTGACCTCGACGGGCCTTTCCCCCCCCACGCGAAAAAAACGGCGCTCCTCCAAAGCCCTTAGCAGTCTTGCCTGCAATGCCAACGGCATTTCTCCCAGTTCGTCCAGGAGAAGGGTTCCGTCCTGCGCCAGCTCGAACTTTCCCCTTCGCAGATTCTGGGCACCCGTAAACGCTCCCTTTTCATGTCCGAAAAGCTCCCCTTCGATCAGATTCTCCGGTATCGCTCCGCAGTTTACGGCAACGAACGGGCCGTTGGAGAATCGGCTGAGTCCGTGAATTGCTCTTGCCACCAGCTCTTTTCCCGTTCCGGTCTCTCCCGTTACCAAAACGCTGTGGGAGCTGGCCGCAATCTTCGGAACGGCCATCAGCCTCTGTCGCATCGTATGCGAACGAAAGACAAGATAGGGACGCAGCGCGGCGGTCAACGGATCCAGCGTGCTCACCGACGAAAAGCGATTGTCGGAATCCATCTTGAGTTTTTCGGCCAATTCGAAAATATCGATCGGCTTGGAAAAATGACAGTCGATTTTTTTCTGCCGAATCGCTTCTTTCGTCTGCTCCGTCAGTTCAGCCGACATAAACAGGCGCAACCCGGAGGGATTTTTTTGGGCAAACCGTCCAACCAGGTCGAAGGCGTTCCCCTGTTTCAGGCCCATTTCGACCAAGACCGCATGGAGCGACTCCCGGTTGATGAGTTTGTAGGCTTCGGCAATGTTGCCGGCAAGCAGGACATCTGCT
>CAZLTI010000016.1:13696-23624 GCA_964562335.1 uncultured Pseudomonadota bacterium
TTTAGACTCCTCAGGTTCGAGATGTCGTTGTCCAGCACCAATATTTTGACGTTGTCCAGGCGCGGTAAATTCCTGCGAAGCGGCATGGGAAAAAGATCGTATCGAATGGAGCAGACTCGAATTCGGATTCGAGGGGCTGGAGATTCCTCCCGGTCAAACCGTCGTAGGCCGGGAGGAATCTTTGCGGCTAGAACTTCCTGATCTGAAAACTGATCGATTTTGACGATACGTTTCCGACATGGTCCACGGTTTCCACATCGACCGTATAATTCCCTGTTTTCGCAAACGGCAGCGCGGAGACGTATTTTCTTTTCGTGCCGTCGTTTATGCTGTAGGTGATGCTTCGAATTCCGGATTGCTGATCCGTCGAAGCGAGAAACAGCAGCGTTTTCGGGGGATATATTTCCTGGTCCGGAACGTTTCTTTCGATGCTGAAATGATGAAAAACCTCCGGCGAAACTTCGTCCACGAACAGATTCATGCTCTTTATTTCCGTTTCGTTGTTCACGTTGTCCGTCGCAGAGTAGTCGACCCGATGCAACCCTTCGGTTTCTACCGTGAACTCTCTATTCTCCCCGACCGGCAGATTCTGATCAAGTACGTAGCTTATGCTCTGAACGCCGGATAGATTGTCCTTTGCCGAAAACGAAATTTTTGTCGCTCTTCTGATGTAGTGCTTCTTTCGGCTAAAGTAGTGTTCGCCCCTGAAAACGGGTTTGATCTTGGGAGCACTGACGTCGACAGTCACTTTCTTCGTGGTTTTTTTGCTGATGTTGATCACATTGTCGCTAGCGGCATAGGAAAAGGTCGTAGGTCCGTTTTTGGGAGGCAGGGAAAACGGCTCCGCAAATATCGTACCCCTGCGATCCTTCGCCACATAGTATCGAATGCGCCGGACGCCTGCCTTGTTGTCCGTCGCGTTCAGATGGACAAGCGATCTCGCGGAAACATAAAGAACGTTTTGGTTTCTGTGCTTGTCGCCTGAAATGCGATGGAGAACCATCGGCGGAATTTTGTCGAGATAGAAGGAGTATTCGAAGCTCTCTTCCCTATTATCTACACGGTCGACTGCCGAATATTTCAGTTGCTGCTGGCCGTCCTCCAGACCGGACATTTTGAGGGGCGCATGCTTATAGACTCCGTTTACCCCCTTGAACCGATATTGAATTGTCTTGACTCCGGCTTTGGCGTCGAAACTACTCAGATGGATTGTCGCTTTTGGAGAAAGAATGTTGCCGATATGCGGGCCTTTGACCTCATGGCCCGTTTTGGGCGGCGTGAAATCCAGTGCGTAGTGGCGAGTCTTCACTTTGGTTCTGTTTCCTACGTTGTCCAAAGCGTAAAACTTCAGCACGTAGTCCTTTTCCATAGAGAACTGCAATGGCGTCATGTATTCGTCGAATCCGAAATTGTCTATGGAAAAATAGGAGGCGAACAGACCCGAATCCCTGTCCGTAAAAACCAAAGTCAACGTTACCTGTTTGCCGAATACGACCGTTTTGCCGACGGTAGCTCTGGGCGCCTTGGTGATGTCGATTTTGGTTTTTGGGGGGAGACCGTCGTCATACACTCTAAAAAGGTGTGCTCCCTTTCTCTTTTGAACGTTTTTGTGATCTTCCGGATGAACCAACGTGTGCAGGCCGTGACCCTCAAAATAGAGGGGAGCGGCGGGTTTGCCGACATTTCTGCTGGCGTCGTTTCTCAATAGGTAGCTGTTTGCATCTTCGTCGGGAGAGACCGCCAACCGCAGATAGATCGGCTGACCGCTCTTTACGTAGATTCTGCCGTCCGAGTTTACGTAGACGGTTCCCGGCGTTTTGCTTTCGTGATGGGTGGCTTGAACTACTGGAACTGCCGAAGCAATGGTCAACAACAGGATGAAAAAAAATGGTCCGAAAAGCCGCATAGTACCCCCCAGATGGTTCCGTTTTGTACAGTTCGGTCGCTTCCTTCCGGTCGCGAAGCCTCCAATAAGGGAATTCCCTTCAAAGGAGGCCGTCGTACGATATCGTTCAAGAAGTTCGGAACTGCTCCGAAAATTCATTTCCATATTGAGCTTGCGATGCTTGCAGGAACGAATTGGATTCCTGCCGCGACGATCGATTGCTGATCCGGGTTCGTCGCCGCAAGTCGGGCGAACGGCCTCGGACAAACTATCGATAGACGGGCATACGGTTCGTTTCTGCAAGTCCGGCAATTCATCTAGGAAATGATGAAAAAGAGAGCGATCGACCTTGTGCGATCATGAATCGAAACGCTCTCACGTATGGCTTTCCAGGTCAAAGCATTTCAATCGAGTTCTCGACAACCGGGAGACAACCATCTAATATCATGCAACAAAACAAATCATGCTGCCTTTTATGGACCGCATTGGCGTTGGGTAGGCGAGTCCTGTTTTGCCGCATTTGTCACTCCTGTCTCCTGCCCTTCAGCTCCAACCGACCGCCTTCGCCTCTTTCAAGTTCGAATTGACCTGTCAATTCGGGGCTTTTCAGCAGAATTTTCGACAGCGGTTTGATCACCATCCTGTTGAAAGCATTTTTCAACGGCCTAGCCCCATATTTCTCGTCGAATCCCGAATTCTTGATCCGGATTTTAAAATCCTCGGAGAGAGAGAGTGCAATCTCCTTTCCCGAAAGTTTTTCGTTGAGCTGCTCCACCTCCCGATCCAATAGGGCAAAAATCGTATCGTCGTTCAGGTGCTCGTAGTAAAGGATGTCGTCCAGCCGTCCAATCATCTCATTTTTGAAGAAACCGTCGTGGTTTGGCAGATTCGAGGTGGCGAAAACGACGCAGTTTTTGAAATTGACCACTCGTCCCTGCGTATCGGTCAACCGGCCGTCGTCCAGGATTTGCAGCATGATGTCGCTGAAATCGCGATGCGCCTTTTCGATCTCGTCGAATAAAATCACGCTGTATGGACTCCTCCGAACCGCCTCCGTCAGGATTCCGCCCTTTTCGTAGCCGATGTATCCGGGCGGAGCCCCGATCAGCTTGGCTACGGAGTGCTGTTCGCTGTATTCGCTCAAGTCGATGCGGATCAGATGCTTTTCCGCACCGAACAGAAAAGCGGCCAACGCTTTGGCCGTCTCCGTTTTTCCAACCCCGGAAGGACCCATCAGCAGAAAACTGCCGAGCGGTCGGGACTGATCGGACAGGCCGGCATGCGCCGCAATCAGCGTATCGGCAATCTCCTTGAGGGCCGCACCTTGACCCAATACGCGATGTTGCAGGTAGCCTTCCAGCTCCAGCAGGTTCTCCTGGTTGCTTCTTAGAACCCTTTCCACCGGTACTCCGGTCGCTTTGGCGACGACCTCCCCGATGTTTCGGCGGAGCAGTTTCCAGGAAACCTCGAAGCCTGCCAACTCCTCATTGAGTTTTGGAATGTCGCCGTACTTGAGTTTCGAAGCCAGTTCGTAGTCCCCTTCGGTTTCCGCTTTCCGAAGGAGAAAATTGCTTTTGTCCAGCTGCTGCTTCAATTGCGAAACCCGTTTCAAATCCAAAACTTTCTTTTCCCAGATGCGCCTGTTTTGATCGAACTCTCTTTCCAGGTCCGCTATTTCGCTCTTTAGGCTCTTTTGACGGGGGTTGGCTTTCGCCAGGATTTTTTTGCTCCTCATCAACGCTTCCAATTCCGCCAGTTCGGGCGGCATCGAGTCGGCGCTGAGCTTGAGAGCCGCCGCAGCCTCGTCGATGATGTCGATGGCCTTGTCCGGCAGATATCGGTCGGAGATGTACTGATCCGAGAGATAGACGGCGGAGACGATCGCCTCCTCGGTTATTTCGACACCGTGATGAATCTCCAGCTTCTCTCTTAGACCCACGAGGATCTGGATCGTATCCTCTTTGGTCGGTTCGTCTATTTTCACCTGATGGAATCTTCGCTCCAAAGCGCTGTCGGACTCGATGTACTTTTTATACTCCTCGACGGTCGTAGCGCCGATGCAGTTGAGTTCTCCCTTGGCCAATGCCGGCTTTAGCAGGTTGGCGGCATCCATTGCTCCTTCGGTCTTTCCGGCGCCGATGATGAGGTGTATTTCGTCTATGAATACTATCGCCTCCCTGCCTTGATCCTTTATGAATCGAATGAGGGATTCGATACGCTGCTCGAACTCCCCCCGATATTTCGTACCGGCCATGAGGGAGCCGATATTGAGAGAAAAGAGGGTCTTTCCCTGAATAATATCGGGAACCCGGTTGCTCTGAATCAGACCGGCAAGACCTTCGACGATCGCGGTTTTTCCTACGCCTGGGGGGCCGATCAAAACGGGATTGTTTTTCGTGCGTCGGCACAGGATCTCCTGTACCCGCCTGATTTCCACGGATCGACCGATCACGGGATCCAACTTTCCGGTTTCGGCCAGTGCGTTCAAGTCTTCCAGAAAGTCCGGCTTCTCTCTTCCCTCTCCGGTTTCGGGAACTTCGATATTCAGTTGGGGGAAGAACCTGGCTACAAACTTCAGCAGATCGGATTCGGAAATATCTTCGCGGCCCGCCTGTATCGCCTCCGAAGAGGCCAAAGTAAACCATTCGGACAGTTTGGCGGAGGTGCGCATTTCGGCCAGAGCGATCTCCTTTACCGTCGGCAGTCGATCCAGCAACCCCTTGACGACCTTTTTTTCCTCTTTGAGCCGTTTGGATGCCACGGTAGCGGGATTGTTCAGAAGTCCCCAGAGCAGGTGAAATTCCGTCAATTCGTTGTTTTTTCGTTTGAGGGCCTCCGATTGCGCCAGTTCGATGGAGCCCGCAACAATGCGATCGAAACTGTTCATCTCTCCACTTTGATCTTTTGTGTTTTTTGGACGGCGATGTTTAACCAACCTGTTCCTCTCAGTCTGACCAAATTGGCGCCAAAAAACAATATAGCAGCATCAAATTTCTTCTCGTTCTTGGATGCCGACGCTCCCATTTTGCCAAACTGACTTTTTGTCGGTATAGTCGCATCCAATCCCGGACCGGCATATGGCCAGTTTTCGGCAGCTGTCGCCGGGATGCGCTCGTAAATCCCTCTTATATCGATACCTCTTAGGACCCAATTATATAGCGCGGCATGGCAACGACAGAAACGGACAAATTGGCATTTTCCACCGGGCATCATTTTTCGGAAGTTCCGTTTCATCTGCTGATGAGAAACCGATTGATGAACATACTGCTGGTTTGCAGTCTGTACGACTCCTTTATGCTGGATGAGGACGGCAGAATCGACGAGCAGCTGTTTAACGAGTATTCGCAGTTGCATCTTCGCTATCCGCCCCTGATCACCAAGGCCTCCACTGCGGAGAAGGCCTTCGAACTGCTGAACAGCGACTATTTTGATTTGGTGATCACAATGCTGGATATCGGAGACAGCGATGCTTTTGGGCTGGCACAGAAAATCAAAGAACAGTACCCAAACAAACCGATCGTCGTTCTGACCCACTTCTCCCGCAAAGTTTCCCTCAAACTCCGCTCGGAGGACCTAAGTTCCATCGACTATGTCTTTTCCTGGCTGGGAAATGCCAACATTCTGCTTGCCATCATCAAATTGATCGAAGATAGGCTCAATGTCGATAAAGACGTAAAGGAGGTCGGAGTACAGGTCATCATTCTGGTGGAGGATTCGATTCGGTACTACTCCAGCTACCTGCCCACCCTGTATACGATTCTCATTCAGCAGGCCAGGGGGCTCATGGACGAGGGACTCAACGAACATCAAAAGATTGCAAGGATGAGAGGCAGGCCCAAAATCCTTCTGGCCAGCAGCTACGAAGAGGCGGTCGAGCTATACGACAGATACAGACAAAATGTACAGGGTATCATCTCCGATATCACCTACAAGAAAAACGGCTCCGAGGATCGAACTGCAGGTCTGTCTCTCTGCTCCTATATTCGGACGATCGATAAAGACGTGCCGATTTTGCTGCAGTCGTCCAACATCGAGCATAGGAAGCAATCGGAGGAGCGCAACATCGGATTTCTGTACAAAAACTCCGCCAATCTTCTCAACGAGCTGAGAAAGTACATCATTGAAAACTTCGGTTTCGGCGATTTTGTCTTCAGAAATCCCGAAACGATGGAGGAGGTAGGCAGGGCCGACAATCTGAGGGCTTTGCAGCGAGCACTAAAAAGAGTGCCGGACGCCTCGCTGCTCTATCACGGCTCCAAGAATCATATCTCGACCTGGCTGAGAAACCGTGCTCTCTTCCCGTTGGCCGATCTTTTTCAGCCCGTTCGGAGCACAGAAATTTCCGTAAATAAAGTAAGGAGGTATTTGATTGAAAATATCAAACATTTCAGAAGAACCGAAAGCCGCGGAATCATTGCCGTTTTCAATAGGGAAAAGCATGACGAGTTGACCAGCTTTTCCAGAATCGGGGAGGGATCGTTGGGCGGCAAGGCCAGAGGTCTTGCCTTCATCAACCATATCCTGAAGAAGCGCAGAATCAACTACGAGTTCGGCGGTATCGTCATTTCGATTCCGCAGACCGTAGTTTTGACTACCGATATCTTCAGCAGCTTCATGCAGAACAACAATCTGCACCGAGCCGACCTGTCGGATGCCGACGACAAGACCATACTTGCCGAATTCATACGGGCGAAGCTACCGAAGGAGCTGATCGACAATCTGAGGGTCCTGTTGAAGGTTTTCAGGAAACCGATAGCCATCCGCTCCTCCAGTTTGTTGGAGGATTCCCACTACCAGCCGTTTGCCGGCGTCTATTCGACCTATATGATCTCGAACAACAGCGCCGATGAAGAGCTGCGTTTAGTCGAGCTTTGCCAGGCCATTAAATGCGTGTACGCCTCCACCTTCTTCAAATGCAGCAGGGCCTATATGCAGGTTACGAACAATTTGATCGACGAAGAAAAAATGGCCGTCATTCTGCAGGAGGTGACGGGAAAGGAGTATGACGGGAAATACTATCCAACCTTTTCGGGCGTTGCCCGGTCGATCAACTACTATCCCGTCGGTAAAGAGCAGATTCGCGACGGTATCGTCAATGCCGCAGCGGGCCTGGGAAAGACGATCGTAGAAGGGGAGACCGCCCTGCGCTTCTCGCCGAAGTATCCCGAAAACGTCATGCAGCTATCGACGATAGATTCCGCTTTGCATTGCACTCAATCGAGATTCTACGCTCTGGACATGACGGAGGGCAGCTTCAAACCCTCTGTCGACGACTGCTGCAATCTGCTGAAGCTTCGCACCCAGGATGCAGCCGAAAGCGGATCGTTTCATGCAATCATGTCGACCTACGACCGCCAAAACAACGTTATTCGCGATAACGCCGAACTTCCGGGCGGAAAGATCGTTACATTCGCACCCATTCTGAAGGGAAAGGCTTTTCCTCTGGCGGCCATTCTGAGAACCGTGCTGGAAATCATCGAGGAATCCATGAACAAACCGGTGGAAATCGAGTTTGCGGTCAATTTGGATACGGGAGAGGAGAGGAAGACGTTTCATATGCTGCAAGTGCGACCCATCGTGGCCGGACTGGAAAACGAGGATGTCGACGTTTCGGAGGCGAACGAGGAAAATTCGATCGTGATGTCGAATTCCTCCCTAGGAAACGGATACATCGACGATCTGTACGATTTTGTCTACATCAAACCGGAGAGTTTCCAGACCACAAAAACGCGGGAAATGGCATCCTCGATACAGAAGCTAAACGAACGGCTGAAACTGGAGGAGCGGCGCTATATTTTGTGCGGTCCGGGAAGATGGGGGTCGAGAGACCAATTTCTTGGAGTGCCCGTTCAATGGAGTCAGATTTCAGGCGCTAAAGTGATCATAGAGGCGGGAACGGAAAGCTTCTTCGTGGAACCGAGCCAGGGATCGCATTTTTTTCAAAACCTGACCTCCTTTCGGGTGGCCTACTTCACCATACGCCCATTTCAAAAGGATGGGCACTACGACCTGGCCTATCTTTCGCAACGCGAGGCAGTTTACGAGGATGCCTATTTTCGGCATCTGCGATTCGAAAATCCCCTTATAGTCAAGATCGACGGCAAACACGGAAAGGCGGCAATTTTCAAACCCTGTCCGGACAGGGCCGAAAAAGGGGACCTCAAGGCGGATACTCCCGACATCTCCCGGTAGCTGCCGCATCCGCGAAAAAAAGGCGCTACACCTTCAGCAACTCCTTCTCTTTGGCAGCGACGGAAGCGTCGATCGATTTGATATGGTCGTCCGTGCTCTTTTGAACCTCGCCCATTAGGTGCTTCGACTCGTCCTGAGCGATCTCCTTTCCCTTCTTCAATATGTCGTTTGCCTCCCTTCTGACGTTTCTCACGGACACCTTGGCATCCTCTCCCATTTTTTTAATTTTCTTTACCATCTCCTTTCTTCTCTCCTCCGTCAGCGGCGGGATGGGCAGCCTGATAATATTTCCGTCGTTCTGCGGAGTGATTCCCAAGTCGGTTTTCAGCAGTTCCCTTTCGATCTCCTTCAGAATCTTCTTTTCCCACGGCGTTATAACGATCATTTGCGGATCGGGAACCGCGATATTGCTCACTTGGGAAAGCGGAGTTTTCGTGCCGTAGTACTCTACGCAAATTCCATCGAGCATTGCGGGGTTGGCACGTCCGGTTCTCACCTTGCGGAACTGTCTCTCCAAAGCTTCGATTGCCTTGTCCATCTTGCTGCGGGTATCCTCAAGCAGATTTTCCATGGTATTTTTTGCAGTTGGCGGGAAGTTGCCGAAGCGGGAGCCAATGCCCGACTTGCCGCTTTTGAGACACTTCCCCGGTTTTCGGTTGCGGCGATTTCGGAACGTCAAACGCTGGTTCGATCAAAGTCTACGGCCGACGATAGGCCAGTCCGCCGCGCCCGTCAACAAAAATGGACATAACGCCTTGAACTTCAAGGACCTTTTCCGCCAATCCGCAGATGCCGCTCCCACTCGATGCGGCTTCCGACTTTTCCGAAACGAAACCTGCAAATTGGCAACTGCACGGCAAAATGTCGAATTTTTTCGGAAGTTTCTATTGTTAAAAAGGATCGACAATAGGTATCCTCTATCGTTTTCGAGTTCGGTATTTTGCCGTAGGCAGCCGAATATTCCCGCTGAAATTGTTTCGTCGTTTCATCGAACGAACAGCATTACGTTAAAGAGTTACAGGAGTAAAAATGAAAGGATTTCTTTATGGACTGACCGCAGGTCTCGCTGCCGGAGTGGCGGCACAGATGATGATAGCCAAGAATCACGAGCAGATGCTGGAGCTGGTCAGAAATCTACCGCATCCTCTCAAATTCAATCCCAACGCTTCGTTGGACGACTTGCTCGCTCAAAAGGACAAGCTGGACGAGTTGATTGTCAGAAAGCAGGCGGAAGCCGAGACCGATTCCGTCGCCGAGGAAGAGGAAGAGGAGGAGGATCAAGAACAAGAGGAATCGGATCCGTCGTAAAGCGACCGAATCGCACGGTCGAAAAACTCGATTAAATTCGTGGCGGTCAGAGACTCTTCGCAGTTCCTGTCGCGGTACAGATCGCCACTTTTGCCGTGCAGCCAAGTAGCGAGCAGAGCTGCCCGGTCCGGTGCCACTCCTTGCGCAAGGAAACCGCCTATCATTCCGGCCAAAACGTCCCCGCTTCCCGCCGTAGCCATTCCGGCATTCCCTGTCTCGTTGATGCAGATTCTCCCGTCGCTCGTAAATACAATGGTTGGAGCGCCCTTCATGACCAAAGTGGCCGGAAATTTCGCGATGAACTCCTCTCCCTGCCGAATCCTCTCCCGATTGCTTTTTGGCTTGTCGAAACCGGACAGCACGGAAAATTCTCCCGGATGAGGAGTGAGGACCAGCCTTTTCGGATTTAGGCGTTTCCAATGCGATATGCCGTAAAAAGCGTCCGCGTCCAGCACAGTAGGTAGATTCGATTCGTCTATAAGACCTACCAGCGGCTTCCAGACCTTTTCGTCGCGACCGAGTCCGCAACCGGCCACCAAAGCG
>CAZLTI010000017.1:0-23380 GCA_964562335.1 uncultured Pseudomonadota bacterium
TGCTCGGATTCCCGCCTTTGCGGGAATGACGAAACGTGCGGGAATGACGGTTCTGGGATTTTTACCGCTTCGTCATTTATTTCAAACGGCACCGACTTTTCGGCCGTCCGTCCGCGTTTTCGTTGAGGAGCATGTATGAAGGAGCACAACTCCGTTGCCGGTTCCGCCGAAGTTTCCCGGCGGATCGACGCCTTTCGCAGATCGTTCGAACAAAGAATGGCGCTTTCCATTGGCCACGACCTGGATTCCTCCAGCAAGCTGGATAAATTCAGGGCTTTGGCGTTTGCCGTGAGGGACGAACTGATCAAAAAATGGCTTCGCACCAGAAGAGCCTACCGCGAGGGGGAGGCAAAGCACGTCTACTACTTTTCGTTGGAGTTTTTGATCGGCCGCACGCTCGGCAACGCCTTGATCAACTTGGACATGACCGAAACGGTGCGGGATGCGCTGGAAAGCTTGGGCTACTCGTTGGAGGAGTTGGCCGATGTCGAGACCGACGCCGGTTTGGGAAACGGCGGGTTGGGGCGTTTGGCCGCATGTTTTCTGGATTCGATGGCGACCCTCGAGCTGCCTGCCTACGGATACGGCATTCGGTACGAATTTGGGATGTTCAAGCAGACCATAGAGGAGATGCGCCAGCAGGAGAAGCCCGACAACTGGCTCCGGTACGGAAATCCGTGGGAAATTGCGCGGACCGAGTTCGAGTACAAGGTGCACTTTATGGGTAGAATCGTCAATTACACCGATCACAACGGAAAGTCCCACAACAATTGGGTCGATACCGAGACGGTAAATGCCGTCGGTTTTATTGTCCCGGTTCCCGGATATAGAAACAATACGGTAAACACCTTGAAGCTCTGGTCCGCCAGATCCTCCTCCGAGTTCAATCTCCATACGTTCAATTCCGGCGACTATATCGGCGCCATGATCGATAAGAGCCATTCCGAATCGATCTCCAAGATTCTCTATCCGAACGACAACAACTACAAAGGCAAGGAGCTGAGGCTAAAACAGCAGTATTTTATGGTTTCGGCCTCTTTGCAGGATATCTTGAATCGGATGGCGGAAAGCGGCCATGAAATGGCCAGCCTGCCGGATAGGATCGTCATACAGCTAAACGACACCCATCCCTCTATTGCCATAGTCGAATTGATGAGAATACTGCTGGATACCCATCGGTTCGGCTGGGACGAAGCGTGGGGAATCGTCACGAAGGTCTTTGCCTACACCAATCATACGGTTCTGCCGGAAGCGTTGGAAAAATGGCCGGTCGACATGATGGAGAAGGTCCTGCCCCGACATATGCAGCTCATTTTTAAAATCAACCAAAAATTTCTGGACAGGGTGGCCGCCACGTTTCCCGGCGATTTCGAGTTGAGAAACCGAATCTCCATTATCGAGGAGGGGGAGCCGAGCAACGTGAGAATGTCTCACCTGGCGATCGTCGGCAGCTTTTCCGTCAACGGGGTGGCGGAGATTCACAGCAAACTGCTGAAGGAGGGGATCTTCGGAGATTTCTACCGGCTCTATCCCGAAAAGTTCAACAATAAAACCAACGGCATTACGCCGCGCAGGTGGCTGAAGAGGGCCAACCCGGAGTTGTCCCGGCTGATTACGGAAAAAATCGGCGATAGCTGGATCAAGGACCTTCCGCAGATAAACGGCATCGAGGCCTATCGAAACGACGAAGAGTTCGTTTCCCGCTGGATGGATATCAAAAGGGAAAACAAGCGGAAACTAGCGCGCTACATAGCGGATGTCTGCAAGATGGAGATAGACCCGAACTCCCTGTTCGACGTCCAGGTCAAGCGCATTCACGAGTACAAACGACAGCTGCTCAACATTTTGCATGTCGTCTATCTGTACAATCGAATCCGATCCGGCCGACTGGAGGGGTTCTCGCCCAGAACGGTGCTGTTTGGAGGAAAGGCGGCACCCGGCTACAAGATGGCGAAGGATATCATCTTTTTGATCAATTCGGTCGCCCATATCGTCAACAACGATCCGAAGATCGGAAATATGCTGAAGGTGGTTTTTGTTCCCAACTACAACGTGCCGATCGCGACGACCGTCATACCGGCGGCCGACCTGTCGGAGCAGATTTCCACCGCCGGAATGGAGGCTTCCGGCACCGGAAACATGAAATTTTCCCTTAACGGCGCCTTGACCATCGGAACGCTCGACGGAGCCAACATCGAAATCATGGAGGAGGTGAAAAGGGAAAACATCTTTATTTTCGGGCATACCGTTGCGGAAATCGCGGAAATGAAGCGGACCGGATACAACCCCGGAGAGCTGTACGAAAGCAACGAGGACCTCCGCACCGTTCTGGATCAGCTTAGAGACGGATTCTTCTCTCCCTCCAACGCGACTCTGTTCTCCCATATTTTCGACAGCCTGGTACATCATGGCGACCACTATTTTACGCTTGCCGACTTTCCGCTTTACGTCGAGTGCCAGCATCGGGTATCGAAAGCCTTTCGGGATCAAAAGGCGTGGCATCGGATGGCCATTTTGAACGTAGCCAGAATGGGGAAGTTTTCGTCGGACCGCGTTATTCGGCAGTATGCGGACGAAATATGGAAGGTGAAGGCGTGCCCGGTCGATTGATATCTGCACATGGCCGGTTTTTGCCCTCAAGTAGCGAAATCGGTCTCTTTTTCAACGATCGTTCGATGGAGCGCAGCTCGTTCGGCGAACGACAGGTCGGGCCTGTAGCGGTTCGATCCGTCGACTTTCGGTAGCGGACATGAATATTGCGATAACGATAGTCGGCTTCCTGATGATCGCCGACTCCCTGTTTACGCTATTGAACCTAGACAGGGTGGAATCGTTTCTGCATAAGGTCTTTCCGCAATTGAACGTCAAGAAGCTTGCCGTCGTGGAAGGCGTCGTCGGATGTGCCGTCATTCTCATCAAGCTCTACACGAAAACCGTCGTCTGACCCGACGGATCGTTTCGTCTCTCTACCCCTGTTTTGGAAACGGACCATGTTTGAAAAGTTCTACACGATTGTAATAATTCCTCGGAAGACCTCTGCGATCAGAAAGATACGCATTCCGATTGTTGGGATGATTGTCGGGGTTTTGACGATTCTGGGGCTGATTGTTGCGTGGTCCTGGATGGTATACGACTATTTTTCGATTCGGTCGCAGTTGATCGGCATCGAACAGGCCGAATCCTCCTTCGAGGAGGAGAGGAGACAGATCGAGGAGTTTACGAAAAGGTACGAATCGATCCAGATGCATTTCGAGCATTTGCAATCGCTCAACTACAAGTTGAGGCTGTTTACCAGTCCGGAGGGCGACAGGGGGAACAGGCGGGGCGCCGTCACGGAAGAGGAGAGAGCGGCCCAAAAAAAGCTGGTGGACTCCAAAGGAATTTTGGCCGTTATTTCGTCCAATGCCGAAGAGTTGAATGCCGATCTGAGCGGAGAGAGGATCAGGTTCGGCAATCTTACCGAGTTCTTCTCGGCAAACGAGTGTCCCTTAAACCGCGTTCCTCGCGGTTGGCCGGTCAAGGGGCTGCTGATGAGCGAGTACGGAGTGCACGCGGATCCGATTACCACCCAGATTGTCTCGAATCATGGGATCAGTATTGCCACATCGAACGATGCCGCAGTCCGTTCGACCGCGAGCGGTTTGGTTTTATATGCGGGGAAGGACAACGATTTCGACAATCTATTAACGCTGGACCATGGAAACGGATACATTACCCGCTACGGTTACGTTGGAAACATCGGGGTCGAGGAGGGGGAGTTGGTGAAAAAGGGCGATGTCATAGCTCGAATGGAGGGTACGGAGGAGTCCATTGGTCCCCGTCTTTACTACGAAGTGACGCTCAATCACGTCACCCGCAATCCGATCGACTACATGGAATAGCAGGCGGGAAACAGGGAGGGATCGGTATCCTGTCTCTGTCCGATGTGGAAGCTCTTTCTATGGCCCGCCAAAGGACAGATCAAAGCCGAAGGAGTATCCGCCGATATAGTAGTCCGCACCGATTTTAGGTTCGATCTTGGTGAAGGAGTAGCTGAAATAGGCTTTCAAACGGCTTCCCCTGTCCTTTCCCCCCACCACCAGTTTCCAGCCGCTTCCCTCCGTCGTCTGCTCCTCCTTTTTGGTTCCCGTTGCCGTTTCGAAGGAAAATTCCTCCTCGACCTTCACTCGAATCGGTCCACCGCCGATGTACGATATGCGGTGCGGATCGTTTCTGAGCCAGTAGAAGAGGATTTCGGTTTGCACCAGGTCGGACTCGCTGGTCGATTCGCCGACGGCGGCATTGTTTCGGTAGGAGATGTCGTGCTCTCCCCTGTTTGTCGACCGCATCAGATACCCCGTCTCGAAACGGAACCGTGCGTAGGATAGGCTTGCGGCAACTCGCACTCCCAGGTTGTTGTCCGCATCCTTGTATCTGCCGAAATAGCCGTTATGGGGAAACAGCAGGAGCGGAATGCCGACATCCAGCTCCCAATACCAGTCGCCGCCGGTTGTTTCTCTTTCGTCGGTTTCCGGGTCGGTCGCCGACGTTTCCGCTGCGGCCGTTTTGTCCGCAATAGGCTCTTGCGAGTCCTGCGCATATATGCCGGTGGGGACCGCAAGACACCAAAGGACAGCTACAGTCAATACCAGTCGCATCATGTCTTCACCTCTCCTTCTGGACCCAGCGGTTTTATGAGAATCATCAACCGAGGCAGAAGACTGAGCGCGGCTATCAATGCAATTGCCATCGCCAGTCCCGTCAATAGTCCGAAATAGATGCTGGGAATGAAGTTGGAGATGATGAGAATCGAAAATCCGATGATGATTGTCACGGAGGTATAGTACATCGCATAGCCGATGCTGTCGTGACACCGATGCATCGTAGCGATATAGCTTCTATCCTTGGGGAACTCGTCGATGAAGCGATGAATATAGTGGATCGTATCGTCCACTGCGATGCCGACGCTGATCGAAGCGATCGTAATCGTCATCATGTCGAGCGGAATTCCCATCCATCCCATAAATCCCAGCACGAATCCTACCGACAGGATATTGGGGAAAATAGCGATCACGGCAATTTTCAGGGAGCGGAACAGTATGAGAAACATCAGCATCAAAGCGGCAATCACGGCGCCAAGCGTTTTGATTTGCGAATCGAACAGGCTTTGCAGCATATTGTTGTACATCACCATGAGACTTGCCAGTCTTACGTTTTCCTTTTCCATTGCCAATTTTTCCGGCAGCTCCCTTTTTACCCGTTGCAGCAGCTCGTTTCTTCTCAGGTTCGGATCCGAATCGACCACGCGCGCCGAAAACCGCACCTGGTTGTTTTCCACCGAAACGTAGGGCAGAAGGATGATTTTTCTGAACCGCTCCGGCAATTCGTTGTAGACTAGGGCCAACATGAAGTTGTCGAGGGGTTTGCCGTCGTTCATCGTGCGGCCGACCTTCAGCATGGTTCCCAAGGAAACCACCTTGCCTATTTCCGGTATCGTTTCCAGGTAGTCGTGCGCCTTTTCCACGATCTCCATTTTGTCCGCCGTAAACCAGTATTGAGCCTCGTTTTTCGCCTGCTCGAACTCTTCGTCCAGATCGCCGAACGCGTCGAAATCCTCCTCGTCCGCCATCTCGCCGCCCTCCTCCTCTTTTGCGGCCTCTTCCGCAGCCTCCTCTCCCTCAAAATCGATAATGACGTCCAAAGGCGTGGTTCCGCCCAGTTGCCTGTCGATTACCTCCATGCCCTTGTATATTTCCGTCGATTTCTTGAAGTAGTCGATAAAACTGTTTTCCACCTTCAACCTGGCGGCACCCCAAACGCTGAAGAGCAGGGCCAACGTGCCGAGAAGGAGAATGGTTCTTCCGTGCGATTCGGTAATACGGGCCAAAACTCTCGTCAGGGCGAAGTTTTTTTCAAAGGAGGTGTCGGGCGGAAGCTTTTCCGCCAGCATCATAACGGAAGGGAAAAGAAGAAACGCGAGAACTAGGGAAATGCCGATTCCGGCGCTCATCATCCAGCCGAAATTGATGACCGGCAGGATATCGCAGAGAACCAGCGACGAAAAACCGGCGACGGTCGTCAAAGTGGCGTACAGACAGGGTCTTGCCATGGAGAGGACGGATTCCAATACAAGCTGGCGCTGGTCGGCTTCCGGGCATTTGGCGCACAGTTCGCGGTAGCGCACAATCAGGTGGATTGTAATCGCCATGGTGATGATGATCTGGATGGAGATGAAATTGGAGGAGATCACCGTTACCTCCCAACCGAACAGTCCCAGTATTCCCGATGTGGCGACGACGGAAAACGCGCAGCAGAGGATGGGAAAAAGAATCCAGCGAATCTGTTTGAAAATGATCCAGAGCGTAACGATCAGAAACAGCAGTACGCCGGAACCGAAAAATTTCAGGTCGTTTTTGAGAAACGTAACAAGATCGTCGGCGATCATGCTGACTCCGCCCAGAAATATCGCGATTCCCGTCTCCTGCCGGTATCTTTCCAGCAAATCCCGTATTTGGCGGATGTCCTTGTGGTTTTGAACGCGATAGGCATCCCGATGTTGCTTGAAGCGGACGATGACCTCCTCCAGTTCGCTCTTCTCCTCCTGTGCGATCGTTCCCTCTTTCTCCTTTTGGCGCAGGGCGTTTCTGCGATTCAACAGCTCCATGTACATCGGGTCTTCCCGCAGATTGATCTGCAACGCAGTCGTTTTGAAATCGGGACTCACCAGCATGTTCCGATAGATCGGACTGTTGAGAAACTCCTTCTTGGCCAGGGCCTTGTCTATTTTGTGGCTCTCCAGGGTCGGAACGTCCTTCAGAAGCTCTTTGACCGGTTTTGGCGGGCTCTGCAAAAGAGGCACGTTCAATATCGAAAGCACCGACTCGATCATCGGTAGCTGCTCAAGGTCGGATCGCAGCCGCTTCAAAACGGCCAGCGTCTCGTCGGATAGCAAATCCCCTTTCGGAGCGAACGTAACGAACAGAAAATCGGGATTGCCGTAGCGTTCGTTCACCAAGCGCGTAAAGCGCAGGTCCGCATCGTCCTCCAGTACCAGGGTTTCCGCCGAAGCGTCGATTTCGAGCTTTTGGGCCTGATATCCCAAAAAGGCGATCGTCGCGACGATCAGGAAGATTACCGTTTTCGGGTAGCTCAATATATAGCGGCTATACAGCAGTCTTAACATGGGGGATCCTTGCGATTGGGCGAAGCTCGGCCTCTTAGGTCGCCTCCGCCTTTTTTTCGGGAATCTTAAACTGGCCCTTCTGCTTCATCTTTTCCAACAAAGCTTCGATGCCGCCCTTTTTAATTGCCGAATCGAATTGGGAACGATAGGTCTGCACCACGCTGACTCCGAGAATGACGATATCGTAGCCCTGCCAACCGCTCTTTTTCGACTTGTAGAATTTATAGACGATATCGTATTTGGCATCCTTTGAAATCAACAGGGTTTCCACTTCGATTTTATTTTTGATCCTTTTGGCCTTTCCGTAGCTGACCCTTTCGTCCGTGTAGAGGTCCAGTTTTTCCAGAAAGGACTCCTGAAGCTGCCGGACAAACAGAGAGGAGAACTCCTCGCGCTGGCTTTTGCTGAAACTTTTCCAGTGCTTTCGCCCCAGGCTGAGTTTTGCCATAAATTCAAAATCCAGGATCGGGGTGACGAGAGCGATAATCTTGTCGTTCCTCGTTTTTTTATCCGCGGATTTATCTTGAATCAGTGCGGTTACCCGGTCGATTTTTTCCTTAACCAACGATCGGACGAAATCGCTATCCTCGTCCGCATAGGCGGGGCAGCAGAGCGCAAGCAGCAGCAGTGCGGCGCAGATCGTAAATTTCATGTTCACTCCTCGATTTTCTTTTTGCGGATTTGTTCGTAGCCGTCGCGCATAAAGATATACAGGTCGACGGCATCCTTTTTGATGCTTTCGTATTCGCCGATGCGCAGAGAGTATGCGTTCACGGCCTTGTAGGCACGGACGCCAATCTCTTTTTCCAGAGGATCCACCTCCGTTATCGGATCCAGTCGGGAGTCGGAGTAGAAACCGAACGAATCCCGTATGTTGGAGGGACCGAATATGGGCAGCACCAAATGCGGTCCCGGCGCCACTCCCCAGAAACCGAGCGTCTGTCCGAAATCCTCCTCGTGAGGCTCCAGGCCGAACCACTCTTTGGCGGGGTCGAATATCCCCAGAATTCCGATCGTCGTATTGACGGCAAAACGCACCGTTTCCAAACCCGACCGCTTGAATTTGGCCTGAAGCGTATTGTTGATCAGTCGCACGGGATAGAGAAGATTGTGGAAGAAGCGGTTGATTCCCCTTCTGAAACCTTCCGGCGCGACATGGCGGTATCCTCGCGAAACGGGATCGAGCACGTATACGATCAGTCGGTCGTTTACGTCCGTCATGAACCGATTGTATCCCTCAAGGGGATCCGAAACGTCCTCCGTTGGGCTTTGGGCGAATTCGCTTTCGAAATCGTCGAACTCGTCCTCTTCTCCCTCGTCCGTGCCGTCGGTCTCTTCGCCCGCCGTTTCTTCGACGGAGGTCTCCTGCCGCACCTCTTCGTTTTGTACGACAGGCGCCGCCGCCTCTATCGCCGCCTCTACGGATTTCGCCGCCGGAGACGCGGTATTGGCGGAGGCCCTTTCCGCAGCTTTCTGCGAGCATGCGATCAGGAGCGGGAAGACAAGAAAAGGGAGAACGAATCGCATATCGGTCGTTTTGGATAGAGATTCCGGCGAACTTCGGTACGGACGAATGTAGAATGCGCAGAGTGAGTTGTCATGCAGAATTTGACGAATCGCCTTCTCCTTCCCGTTGTGCCGCTGCCATCATGTCGGAAACTCTCTTTTTGAATTCGGAGTCGACTGCGATTCGTTCCGAGAGTTCTCCATATTCCTCTCTCTGTTTTGCGGAAGCGTCCCTGTGATTGGCGATCAGCCGATATTTGAAATAGCGCCGTTCGTCGTGCGACAGACTGCCCGGGTCGGTTTCCCTGCCCGATTCTGCCGGAGAACTCTTGGCAAAGCAGTCTCCGCTGCTGCGGCGGAATTCCGACAGAACGCACCGGCACCCCTTGGCGTGGGGGAGCGCGGGTTCCCTTTTGTTCCGGTAGTCTTCGCCGAAACTGAGATCGTCCTCCAGGAGACACGGCAGGGGGGTTTCGACCGAGATGGGGGTCCGGAGTCTCTTTCCTTGGATGGAGATCGTTTTGCGGGGAATAGAGGTATGCACTTTTTTCTTTCGCAGCTTGAAGAACAGAATGGAGAACGCCGCCAGAAAAAAAAGGAGAAACTGCCAGGAGAGAACCTCCATCTTCTATCTCCTTTCCGTCAGCATTTCCTTTGCGACGGAAAGCGTCCTTTCCGTTATTTCGCTACCTGCCAGGAACCGAGCGATTTCCGCGATGCGTTCCGATTCGTCAAGCCGTCTGACGACGGTAACGGTGGTATTTCGATCCGTCCTTTTGTCCACCCTATAGTGCGTCTGTGCGGACGAGGCAATTTGCGGAGAGTGGGTAACGCAGACCACCTGACCTCGCCGCGCAAGGTGCAGCAGCCTTCTGCCGACGGTCTCGGCGACCCTGCCGCTGATTCCGGAATCGATCTCGTCGAAAATCATGGCGTTCTGCTCGGAATCGGAATTGATCGTCGTTTTCAGAGCCAGCATGATTCTGGAGACCTCGCCTCCCGACGCTATTTTAGCTAGGGGTCTCGGCGGAGTACCCGGATTGGTGGATATCAGGAACTCCACCCGGTCGGCTCCTTTGGCCGAATAGAGGGCGGTTCCGTCCGCTTTTGCGTTCGTCCGTTCCAGCCGAACCTCGAACTTGGATTTTGCCATTCCCAGCTCCTTGAGGCATTCGGCCATACGCACTTCAAACTCTCTTTTTTTCTCTTCCCTTTTTTGGGAGATCGTTTGCGATTTTTCCCCCAGTCGATTTTCCAGGGTTCGGATAGTGCCGTCCAGGGCAAGGCTATCGGCCGCAGTGTGCTCCAACCGTTCCAAATCCTCCTCCAGCAAATGCCGAAATGCCAAGACCTCCCGAATGGAGTTCCCATACTTGCGCTTCAGTTTGTCGACTTCCGAAAAGCGTTCGTTGATTTCGTCCAGTCTTTGCGGATTCATTTCGATCCTGTGGCCGTATGCGACGAGTTCGCCGATGGCCTCCTCCAGTACGATCAGGCCGGATTTGAAATCCTCCACCGGTTTTTTCAGTTTCGGGTCGATCGGCACCAACTCCTCCAAAGCGGAGAGTCCCGCTGCGATCTCCTGCATGGGCGACTGCGGCTTTTCTCCCCAGTCGGAGATCGGGCGAAGGGCGGAAGTCATCTTTTCGGCGTTGTTCAATAGCTTGTGCTCTTGCCGCAACTCCTCCATTTCCGTTTCCGATATGCCCGCCTCGTCGATCTCTTTGATTTGAAACCGGATGAAGTCGATTTTCCGCGTCCGGTCGGCGGCATTCGCTTCTATCGCCTCCTTTTCTCTCTTTTTTGCCGTGTAGTCGCGATACGTTTCTCCGAATTCTCCGACCAAAGCTCCAATTCCCAAATAGTCGTCGTAAAAATCGATGTGTCTTTGGGGTTGCAGCAGGGCCTGTTGGGAATGCTGGCCGTGCAGGTCCACCAGCAGGCGGCCGATCCGCGTCAATCCGGCCAGGTTGGAGGAGTAATCGTTGATCGAAACGGAGTTTTTCCCGTTTAGTGTCACTTTCCGCCTCAGTACCAATTCCTCTTCGAAGCCGATTCCCGTTGCGTCCAGGTAGGCCTTTGCCGAGGAGTTGTGGCGGATGTCGAACAGGGCCTCCACCGCCAGGTAGGAGGCTCCCGAACGAATAAACTCCTTCGGACACTTCTCTCCCAACAGCAGGGTTACGGCTTTGATGACGATCGATTTGCCAGCACCGGTTTCGCCCGTCAACGCGAGGAAACCGGAACCGAAGTCGATGGACTGTTTTTCTATCGTTGCCAGGTTTTCGATAAATAGTCGTCTCAGCATGCCTGCATAGATAGGAAATGGGGAGCGGTTTTACCGCGATAGATCCGATCGGATTTTCCTGACGGATATTCCATACTTTTTGATTCGATACCGCAGTTGCCGCAGGCTGATATCCAGCCGTTCGGCCGCCCTTTTTTGAACTCCCTTCGCATTCGTCAGGGCATTTTCGATCGCGAGCATCTCTTCCCGTTCTACATCTCCTGTCGGTTTTGGGGGAGAGGCGAATTGCAAATTTTCGGCGACCGGCGCCCGCAGCTCCTTTCCGCCTCCCTTTTCGAAATGGAGCCATCCGTCCCTTTCCATCAGAAAGGCGGAATGGATCGCATTTTCAAGCTCTCGGACATTTCCCGGCCAATTCCTTGCCGTTAGACGGTCGGCATCGTCGGGGTGCAGTTTGATCTGTTTGTCGCTCTGCGAATTGAGCTTTTCCAGAAAATGTCTCGCCAGCAGCACGATGTCCTCTCTTCTCTCCCTGAGTGCCGGAACCTGGATGGAAACTACGTTGATGCGGTAGAAGAGATCCTCCCGGAATGTCCCTCCGGTTATGGCCGACTCCAGGTCTATGTTGGTTGCGCACAGAACCCTCACGTCCACCCGAATGGTTCTGGTGCCGCCCAGCCGCTCGAATTGCCCCTCCTGCAGGACGCGCAGAATTTTTGCCTGAAAGGCCAATGAGGTGTGGCCAATTTCGTCCAAAAACAGGGTGCCGCCGTTCGCCAACTCGAATCGACCCTTTTTACTGCCCACGGCTCCGGTGAACGCCCCCTTTTCGTGTCCGAACAGTTCGCTTTCCAGCAGGTTCTCCGACAAAGCGGCGCAGTTGACTCCGACAAAGGGCGACTTGGGATTCAGGCCGTTTTTGTGGATCGCCCTGGCAATCAGCTCCTTCCCGGTTCCGCTCTCTCCGCGGATCAGCACGGTCGCCTTGCTGGTGGAGATTCGTTTGACGATTTCCCCGATCTCCCGCAACTTGATATCCTGTCCGACGATATGCTCCAGAACCTCCCCTGTTTGCGGATTGTGCCGAAAGGACTCTTTGATGCGCGTCACCTTCACCCCGCGGGCAACCATGCAGACGGCTATCAGATCGGCCATTACGCTCAATACCCTTTCAATGTCGGGAAGGCTTTCGATATCGGTGACCATCACCGTCATGATGCAGATCGGGAGACTTTTCCGCTGATAGTTCACCGGCAGGAAGATCTTCGCTCGGTAGCCGTTGCGCATGTCCTTCGGGCACGGCAGATTCAGGTGGTCCGGCTCTTCCGGGCCCAGGATCATTTTATGCTGAAACTTCAATATGGATATTCTGTTCGCCTTCGCCATACCCACGTTCCAGGCGTTCTTGTCCTCTTCGGACATTTCGGGAGCCAGATTGATGAAATAGCGGTTGAAGATGCTGTCGCGGATCAGCAGGCAGGGGTTCCGAACGGGCAGGTACTCCTGCAGCATAATCATCGCCATGTTTATGCTGCGCATCAAATCCCCTTCGGAATTCAGCAGTTTTCCTATCTGGCTGATGAGATTCAGATACATTGCGGCAATTTCGGGCGATGGAGACGGAATCGGTACGCTTGCGGGAACGCATGGGCAAGCGGAATCGATGGGGATGGACTCTACGGATCAGCCGGCGCTCTCTTCCAGGGAAATGGAACCCAACGATTCGATGCGGACGTCCGAAACAACCTCGTTGTGCGACAGAACCGCAAGATTGGGAACGGTTCGTTCCATCAGCTTCTTCAGGTGTGGGCGAACCACCGGCGAGCACAGTATCAGGGGTTGGTAGTTGAACATGGCAAAGCTTTCGAGTCCCTTTTCGACGGCCGTTATGATCCTTTCGGCCGATTCGGGGTCGATGCCCAGGTAGGACCCCTGTCCCGTATCCTGCACCGCTTCCGTCAGCCGGTTTTCGATCTCCTGATCCAGGGTCATGACCGGCAGCACGCCATCGTCGTTTTGGTATTGCCGCGTGATGTTTCTGCAAAGGGCCTCCCTGGCATGCTCCACCAGAATTTCAGGCCGTTTGGTAAATTGCGCCGTATCCGCCAGCGTTTCCAAAATCGTATTGATGTCCCTGATGGACACGTTTTCCCGCAGCAAGTTCTGCAGTACGCGTTGGACGATACCCAGACCCAAAAGATCCGGAACCAACTCCTCCACCAGTTTCGGCTCCTTTTCGGCCACTTTGTCCAGCAGTCTTTGCGTCTCCTGGCGTCCCAAAAATTCGTGAGCCTGGGATTTGATCAGCTCCGTCAGATGGGTGGAAATCACCGTGGGAATGTCGACGACCGTATATCCGGCTATTTGAGCGCGTTCGCGTTCGTCCTCGGTAATCCAAAGCGCCGGGAGGCCGAAGGCGGGTTCCGTTGTCGACAGACCGTCGATCTCTTCGTCCACCTCGCCTGCCTTCATGGCCAGGAAATGGTCCATGATCATCTCCCCCTTGCCTACTTCGATGCCCTTGATGATGATGCTGTACGCTCCGGGTTCCAGCTGCAAATTGTCCTTGATGTGTACGGGAGGGACAATGAATCCCATATCCAGAGCTACCTGGCGCCGGATCGCCTTGACGCGTTCCAACAGCTCTCCGTCCTGCTCCGAATCCACAAGGGGAATCAAAGCGTAACCCAGCTCCAGCCCCAGCACGTCGATGGGAAGAAGTTTGGCGATGTCGTCGCTCGATTCGGCGGTCTCCTCCTCTGCCTTCTCCTCCTTTTTGATCGCCTGTTTGCGTTCCTGTCGGTTTTGTCCCTCTTTGCATCGCCAGGCGAAAATGCCGACGACTCCGGCCAAAAGCATAAACGTAGCTTTTGGCATTCCCGGAACCAGGGCGAAGACGAACAACGTTCCGGAAGCCAGACCCAATGCCATGGGATTGCCGAACAGCTGAACTCCGAAATCGACCCCAAGGCGATTTTGCGCTCCCGCTTTGGTAATCACGATACCTGCCGCGATCGATATGATGATGGCGGGAATCTGGCTGACGAGCCCGTCGCCGATCGTGAGCGAGGTGAATGTCTCGGCTGCGTTGCCGATTCCCATGTTGTAGAACAGGACCCCTAGGACCAACCCTCCGATAATGTTGATCGCGGTAATGAGAAGAGCGGCGATGGCATCCCCCCTCACAAATTTGCTGGCACCGTCCATTGCACCGAAAAAGTCCGATTCCCGCTGGATTTCGCGCCTTCTCGTTTGCGCCGTGGGTTCGTCTATCGTACCGGCATTCAAATCGGCGTCGATCGCCATTTGCTTTCCGGGCATGGCGTCGAGGGTGAAGCGGGCGGCAACCTCCGCGATTCGTCCGGCACCCTTGCTGATCACGATAAAGTTGATAAGAACGAAAATCAGAAAGATGATGATTCCGATCAGGTAGTTCCCGCCCACCACAAAACTCCCGAATGCCTTGATTACTTGACCCGCCGCAGCCGGTCCCTGTTTTCCGTTCTGCAAAATTGCCCGTGTGGAGGCGATGTTCAGGGCCAGTCGGAACAGCGTGGCTATCAATAGAACGCTGGGAAACGCGGAGAAGTCCAGAGGCTTGACGGAATACAGGGCGACGAACAGAACGAGGACGGAAAATGTAATGTTGATGGCAAACAGCACGTCCAGCAGGGGCGGGGGAAGAGGCAGAATCATTACGCCTAGGACGATAATGATTCCTACCGCCAACGATATGTCGGCGTTGAATAATTTTCCTCTTTTAAAATCCAGACCGGCAATAGTTGCCATGTTTCTTTTGCCTAAGGATATCGCTCCACCCATCCGCGGATGCCGTTTCGACCCGATGTCGGCGCCCGCCTTGGCGGAACGGTACTTACGAATCGACTACGGCGCAGCAGGACATCGAGTTTTTCGGAGGTTTTGTCGGCTGCCGAAGGTTCGGCATCGGAGTGCTACCGCCCTTTTTTCGATTTGAAAACAAAGGCCAGGATTTCTGCTACGGCTTTGTAAAACTCTTCCGGAATTTCGTCTCCGATCTCCACTTGAAAATACATGGCCCGTGCCACAGGCGGATTTCGATAGACAATAATGTCGTTCTCCCCGGCAATTTCCATGATTCTCAGAGCGACGTGTCCGCTTCCTTTGGCCGTCACGCGGGGGGCCTGCATCACCTCGCGGTCGTACTGCAGGGCCAGCGCGTAGTGGGTGGGATTGCTGACGATGACGTCCGCTTTGGGAACCTCCTGCATCATGCGGGCCTGGCTCATCTGCTGCTGAATCGTTCGAATGCGTGCCTTTAGCGCGGGGTCTCCCTCGATCTGCTTCAGCTCCTCCTTTACCTCCTGTTTGGACATCTTAAGCTTCTGCTCCAGATCCCAACGCTGAAACAGGTAGTCGAAAATCGACATCGCAAGCAGGGCGAGAAACAGCCGGAAAAGAAAACTGGCGACGATCTCCGCCGTCTTTTGGGGCAGCAATTGCGGATTCAAATGGATCAGTCCGACGAATTTTTCGATATTCTCGTCGTAGGTATAGTATCCGATATAACCGATTACGCCCATTTTGAAGAGCGTTTTCAGCAGCTCGCTAAAAGCCTGCTTCGAGAACATTCTGCCGAGTCCCCGAATCGGGCTGATTTTACTTAACTTGGGTATAAGGGGTTTCAGCGTGATATTGACGCCAACCTGGGCAATGCTGCTCAAAACTCCGAGCACGACGGCCACCCCGAAAAACGGTCCCACTATGACGGCGGCATGCCGAACGAAAATTCCCAAAAACTTGTTGAGGTTCGGTATGTTGAATGCCGGTCTGTCGAGGTTGTTGAAAGCGTACAGAAAGGAGTCCCGATAGGCTTCCAGCATGGTTTGCCCGGCAAAATAGAAGACCAGCAGAAATCCCCCCAGCAGAGCGCAGGACGAGACCTCCTTGCTGAATGCGACCTGCCCCTCCTTTCTCGCGTCCTCCCGTCTTTTTTGCGACGGGACTTCGGTTTTCTCGTCGGATCCGGCTTCCGCCATAGTTTATTTCGCCATTATTTGAATCAGCTCGATCACGCGAGTCTCCACCGTATTGAACAGTTCGACCATCGCCTGGACCATATAGGGCGTTCCGATTAGCAGCAGTAGCAGTCCTACCCCGATGGTAAACGGAAATCCGACCACAAAGACGTTCATTTGCGGAATGCTTCTGGCCATGAATCCCATGATAATGTTCGCCATCAGCAATGCGACAATAAAGGGCGCACCGATTTTGACCGCAATAATAAACAGATCGCCCATCAGTCTCAGTAGAAAGTCGATCTTGTTGGCCGTAAAGAGGAAGCCCTTGATGGGAATGTGCGTGTAGCTTGTCGCCATTGCTTCAAAGAAGACATGGTGGCCGTCCAGTATGACGAACAGCAGTGTGGCCAGGACCGTTTCGAACGATCCGATGACGGAAACCTGCACGTCGGTTTGCGGGTCGACGACGTTGGCGATGCTGAAGCCCATCTGAAACCCGATAATTGCGCCGGCAAGTTCGACCGCAGCAAACATCACGCGGGGAACCACGCCCAGCATCAGGCCGACCATCGTCTCCTTGAGAGCAATCAGGAAATACTGCAGCACGTCGAAATCGACGAGCAGATCGACTTTGGGAACGATATTGAAGACGATCAGGGTGCAGAGAATTGCCGCATAGGCGCGCACTCTTCTTGGAACGGTGCGCGAACTGACGACCGGAGCGGTGACGAAAATGCCGGAAACTCTCAGAAGAATGAGGAAGAAGAGGAGAAGAGCATTGGGGTTGAAATTCAATATATCGATCATGACGCATCCCACTCTTCCGGAAGCGACAAGAGTAGGCTTTCCGTATCGCTATCGGATGCCGCCGGCGGATCCGGCGCCTTTCGTTCCGTCGGATTCGACTTGCGCTTCGCTTCCATCGGGTTTTCGACGGCGGGATTCTCTTCTCGTCAGAAGATTTTGGGCAGCCCCGTCGCCGAAGAGGCGGAGTCGTATGGTTTTCCCGTCGTTCTCTCCTCCTCGTTTTTACAGTCGATGCACAATTGAGTAAACGGCAGTGCGATCAATCGTGGCTTGCCGATTCGACTGCCGCACTCTTCGCAGATGCCATACTCTTCCCGTTCGATTTTTTGCAGTGCCTGTTTGATCTCCTCCAGTTTTCTTTGGTCGCGTTCGCACAGCAGTTGATAAAGCTCCCGATATCTCTCTTCGGCCGCATGATCGATATCGTCTCCTATATCGTCGGTGATTGCTTTGGAAGACTTGTCGCGGTCGAGTTCGATCTCCTCAATAATGCTTCTTTGCATTTCCAGCAGTTTTTCTTTTATCTCTTTCATTTTGCCTAATCCATTTGCATACCGACAGCGGAACGCTCTTCTTTTTTTTTCCGTCGGAAACCCGAATTTTAGGAGCCTGATTGGACTATCGGCGATTCTTGAGCGAACACTCTATAGACAATGGCAGCGCTAATACAACAAAAATCGAATATCTTGCTGTTTTAACGGAATATTTTATGCAATCGGTTTATTTCCGATATGCAGTAGAGCAGCAGGTGGTCGGCCAGCACCAGATTGATCATGGCCTCCACGATCGGAACCGCACGTGGTAAAACGCAAGGATCGTGCCTTCCTCCCGTTTTGAATGTGGTCTCTTCCCTCTGTCGGTTGAGAGTGGACTGCTCTCTATTGATCGAGGCGGGCGGTTTCAGCGTAACGGCACCGTAAATGGGTTCTCCGTTGCTGATTCCTCCGAGCATGCCTGCCGCGTTGTTGCTGGAGGTTCCTATTCTCCGGTCCTCCTTCAGCACGATGGGATCGTTGTGTTCGAAGCCGGTCAAAAGGGCGGCCCGCTCTCCCAGTCCAAAGCGTATGCTTCGGGTAGCGGGCATCGACATGCACGCTTTGGCAATTTCCGCCGTCAGTTTGTTGAAGATCGGAGCGCCGAATCCCGCCGGGCAGTTGTCTATTTTGAACATAACGATGCCGCCGACGCTATCGCGTCCCTTTTTTGCCCTTTTGATCTCCTCTATCATCAGTTCGGCGGCTTCGGCATCGGGGCACCTGACGATGTTGCTTTCGATCGTCTCTCTCGTAACGTCGGAAAATGCCACTTTGGAACGCACGTTACGGATTTGGTCGACCCAAGCCAGCGTTTCCACATCGACGAGTCTCTTCAGCATAAGTTTGGCGATGGCACCGGCGGCTACCCTGGCCGCCGTTTCCCTGGCGCTGGCCCTTCCTCCGCCCCGCCAGTCTCTCCATTCGAAACGGGATTCGTAGGTATAGTCGGCATGGCCCGGCCGGTACAGGTTTCTCAAATGGTTGTAGGACTGCGATTTGGCATCGCTATTGGCAATCAGCAGGCCGATGGATGTCCCCAGAGTTTTTCCTTCGTAAATTCCCGATAGAATTTCGACGCGATCCCCCTCCTTTCTCGACGTTGTGATTTCGCTCTGTCCGGGGCGGCGACGATTCAGCTCTTTTTGAATGTCCTCCTCCCTGACTTCGAGACCGGCCGGACATCCGTCGACGACTACTCCAATGCCCTTGCCGTGGCTTTCGCCAAACGTCGTGATTCTAAACAGGTTGCCGAATGAGTTGTTCATAGCTCTACCCTCTTTGCGATTAGGGAATCTTTTCTTTGGAATTTTTCAAAACTTCCTTAACATTGAATCCACTCTCCGTTGATCAAAAGTTGATGCGGTTTGTACTGCTTTTTGTATTCCATCGAAGGGCAGCCTCGCACCCAAAAGCCCAAATGCAAAAACTCCTTGTTCAGACTCTTTGCCAATTCGATTTCCCGGAGTATGGAGTAGACCCCAAGACGGCGATCGGAGTATTCGGGCTCGAAAGCGAAATATACGCTGCTCAGGGAGCGGGGAAGCACGTCGATCCAGCCGATTCCGATCAGTCGGGAGTTGTGATGGTACTTCAACAATTTGGTCTCGATGGGCGACTCCGTCAGAATCTCGCGGTAGTCCTCCTCCGTGTTTTCCGTTCCGAATCGGCTGCTCGTATACCTTTTGTACAGATCGAAGCCGCTTTCGTCGTAGCCGATCCTGTGTAGCGTCGTGGTTGTTTCCCGGTTTTTGCGGATGGTCCTTTTTTGCGATTTCGAGGGACGAAAGGTATTTACCGCGATTCGGATCGGCACGCACATTTTGCAGTCCACGCAGCTGTTTTTGTAGAAAGCGGTGCCGCTTCTTCTAAATCCGCGATTCAGAAGAATCTCGTAGATGGGGGCGTCCAGATTCAGGGCCAAAAAGATATGACTGCGCCACTGTCGGCCATCCAAGTAGGGGCAGGTGCCGTTGTCCACTTCAAAAAGTTTCAATTCCATCGCGGAGTTTGCGGTCTGCCGGGTCTCGGAGCCCTCTTCGGCGTCCGACAGGAGGGGTTTCGTTTTCACGGCGTGTCCGCCAACCTTAAGTGTGCGGGCCAATTAATTCAACCCCTATCAATTTAGCCCATGGTTTTCAAACTGTTTTCCTCCGCTCCCGTCCGTTGCCTTCGCTCTATCGTTAGGATGCGAAATCGTAACGTCCGCAATTCCGCAGCCAAAAAAATGGAGGAATCGCATTTGGATTGGACAACGGATGCATTTCCGTTTAGTATGGCGCCGCGCTGGTTTTGATAGCCAACGATTCCCTATTCCATTTTGCGTATTGTTTCGATGGACACTTTTTTGTGCACATAGCTTCAGGGAGATTGACGATGGCCGAAAGCATATCGCAGCAGGTGAAAAAACTGATGGGCGAAAACCCCGACATCAGCAACAAAGAGATGTACGAAAGATTTCCCAATGTAACGCAAACCACGCTGCGCTACTACAAGTCGAAGTATTCGAGGGGGAAGGATGCGGAAAACTCGGCGGGGAGAAGTTCCAAGGCGAAAAGGAGCAAAACGTCCGCAGGATCGGCGGCAGCAATGAAGAGGGAGAAGGAGCTGTTGAAAAAAAGGGTATTCGCCTACCTGAACAAAAGCCCGGAAAAATCCAACGAGGATCTTTATCAGGCCTTTCCCAAAGTGTCGAAGTACGCTTTGAGAGGACTGAAAACCAGCCATAGAAAGCGGCGCGAAGCGGAAAATGGAACGGGACCGGTACCCGGGAAAAAAAGGAGAACGGTCAGGAGGAAAGCGGCAACTCAAAAAGCCCAGTCGAGAAGAGGACAAAAGAGGACGAGTCAAAGAAAAGAGGCCGTTCGGAAAATGGGCGACGTGAAATCGTCCGTTGCAGCCGGAGCGAAGAGACTTGGAGGTGGTCTATTCTCGTTTGTCAAAGCAGGAGGAAAGGGCCTGAATGAGTTCCGGCGGACGGTAACAAGGGAAATATCCTCCATTGTAGAAAACAGAAAGAGCCGAAAGAGATAGGGAAACGGTAAGCGGAAACGGCGGGGAGGCCAACATCCGCTGTTTGCAGGACATCGCGGCTTGCTCTGCGGCTTCCGCTCAATCCTTCGGTTCGGTGAATCCGGTGCGTATGCCAACGAAAAGCTCGACGAGTCGGCTCCTTCGGCACCTTTCGGGCGAGTCTATCGCTACGGCTCAGGCGCACGTTTTGCCCGCGTCGCCTGTAGCGATAAAACTAACAACGTGAGGGGCAAATGGAACGTATAAACTTAAACCAAGACATAAAGTCGTTATCGGAATTCAGAACCAATGCTACTGCTTGCCTGAAACAGGTGCATGAAACCAAAAGGCCAATTGTTATAACCCAACATGGAGAGAGCTCGGCCGTGCTTATCGATGTAAACGAATATGAGCTTTTATTGGAAAAACTTGAGCTTTTGCAGGATATTAGGCTAGCTGAAAATCAAATTTCAAATAGTCTGGGTATTCCTCATAATCAGGTTAGGAATCAATTAACCGGATGAATCGCTAAAACGACTATATCCGAAATTTTAAACTGTACATTGCACTAGAGACTTTTTTAGAGTTAGTGTAGTTTGGAATTGGCGCTGGCAACTGCTGGCATTCTCCAATATATTAATGGCATAATATCAACAATTTATCCGAGGAAGAAAAATGAGCGATAGAAGGTGTGTATCATGCGGACATGCGATTTCCGTCCAGGAAGCAAATGAGCAGGGCTATTCGGATTTAACCCATAAAGAATATGCTATGAGCGATATGCCACAATCTGTCTACTGCAAGCCAGAAAGTAGTTTTAAAAAAAATTCCGATGTTTGCGATTCGTGGAAGCAGCTTTAAGTTATGGCGACTGTAACACACGGGGACAAATGCAAAGACTGCAAGCATTGTCGTATATGGTATGCTGACAGAAGAAAAGCTACCTGCTCAATGGGGAAAGGGGAAGGATTCCATCCAGACCGTCCAATTCCTTTTGAATGTGCTGGCAGAATGACACGCGGATTTTAAAGATAGAGTTTAAATTCTTTTAGTATTATTTTAAAAAATTATTATTTATTAATAATGAAAATTCTAATTAAATAAAAGAATATACCCGATAAAAAATGGTAAAATACATAGAGCAAGGATCAGTCCATACTTAAAAATTTTAGAAACAGCAATTATCAAATAATAGATAGCACCTAAAACAGCACCTCCTGTGTAATCAATCATCTTAAGAGGTATTAAAATTGGAGATACAATAATTAACCATAATGTTCCAAAAAAACCACGCTCGTTTTTTTGCGGACTACTATAATTATTACTATTGCTATAGCTTTTTTGTGCATTTAATTCATTTTCCATGTCTTCAATATCGTGCAATATGCCATTGTGCATGGTTGCATCATGTAGATATTTTTCAGCACGGACGACTCGTTCATCATTTGAAAAGCCCTTGCTCTTGAGCTTTGTTAATCTTGTAGCGATATGAAACGTTGACATAGTAATTTTTTGCTAAAAAATTTTTTCAAAAGTATTTTGACAAGTAGAATTACTTTTGAAATGTTAAACAGAATTATATGGTCTATATTTGAAAAGCATCCTTTTGTAAAGAAAAAACTACAATTACTTATAAAAACACAACATATTCAAAGAGATAGCTACTGTGGTGTTTGTCTTATTTAAGGCGAAAGATTTAGTTATAACTCCCCCCAACGTCTTAAACTCCACATCATCGCCGAAGGTCAATAGCTCCTCACGATAATGCTCGTACTGCTTCTTTCTGGCTTCCAACTCTGCTTCCAGCCGAGTGAAATTATCAAGGATTTTGACAATCTCTTTTTGGATGGTTAAGGGGGGATGGGGATTTTGAATTTTTTTACAACATTATTTGATATTGCTGGATAACTAGCCCCTTTTTGCATCGCTTCAACATAATTGTAAAAAAAGTCATTGTACCAATTAGATGATAAATGAAATTAGTAAGCACTTTATCTGTTTTTGGTCGTAGCACACAAAAACCCGTACTACATATTTGTTTGTCAAATACAGTGTCAATAAGGCAGTAACGTTTTAAGGTTGGTCGTGTAGTTCCAAACAGAATATCGCCCTGTTCAATAATTTTTTGTGCCCGACTAGGTGCATTTCCGCCATCAATAGTTTTAGTTTCTGAAATAGTGCGGGTTTCTCTGTCAACAGAAGTTAGGTCTATATACTGAAATGTTTTACCGATATTATTCTGCCATCTAATATTATTCGTTTCGTCGCAAACCTCCCCCAACGCCCGAAACCCTACTCCTTGCGGGCAAATCTCCCCTATCAATTTCTCAATTTTATTCATCCTACAAATCCTCAGTTCTGAATTCTGAATAGCCTTCGTAAAAATAGCTCGTGTCAATCCCTTTCATGAAAAGAACGCGGTCCGTGATTTGGTCGCTTAAGGCGCTTTTAAGCAAAACTTTAAATTCCAAATCTTTGACAACGCTCCGCTGCATGGCGAATAAATACTCTTCCTTATCCACCAGATTCCAGTCGACAACTCGCTCAATTTCTTTCTTGAGAATCAAATCAAGCCAGACGCGCGTGGCGCGCCCATTGCCTTCTATAAAAGGGTGAGCGATGTTCATCTCAACATATTTTTCAATAATTTGATCAAAATTATTCTGTGGCATTTGATCAATAGATTCCAGTGATTGTTTTAAATAAATAACAGGTACAAAACGAAAATTACCCTTGGCGATATTCACTTCACGGATTTTCCCCGCAAAATCATAAATATCCGCGAAGAGATAAGCATGAATAGAAGCAAGCCCCAAAAATGTACCTATCTCTATTTTATGAATATCGCCCGTTTCAAAAAATTGCTTGGCTTTTTTTTTGCTGATTTTTTCTTCCGCCCTGCTCAGCTCTACTTGATCAGTTATATTAAGTTTATTTTTCAATATCATGTTTTCCCCCTTCAATATCACTCACAATTTTATCAATCGCAGAACACAATTCATTTTGACGTTTTACAATCTGAGAGATTTCTTTATTGAGATTTTTAATGTCCACTAATTCACGGGTATCTTCGGGCTCTACATAGCTTGATACGGCGATGTTGTAGTCATTG
>CAZLTI010000018.1:0-23340 GCA_964562335.1 uncultured Pseudomonadota bacterium
CGACCGTCAGCCTGTGCGGTAGGCGAAGGAGCAGATCCTGCCCCACCGAATCGGCCGACTCCTCTCCCTGCCGTCCCAACGATACCGGCTTTTCCGCATCCGGTTTCGATTCCGTTCGCACAACACTGCCGGAAAGTTCCGAAAGCACGACATTCGTCGGACTGTACGTTTCGACGCCGCCCGGAGCCTGCAATTCCGGTTCCTCCAGGGAGATATCGTCCGCAGTTGGCTCTTCTCCCGGCGTTCCGGTATCGCCTTCCATTTCATCTCTTTCGACCTCCGCAGAATCGATCTTTTCCTCCAAGGAGGCCATACTCGCCTCTTTAATTTCCATCGAGGCATCCAAAATCATGGAATCCGTTTGAATCTCTTCCCTTTCCGTTTCGCTTTCAAAACCGTCCAAATCCAGAGGAACGTTTTGAAATTCGGTTTCTCCGTAATCGCTCGCGTCGATCAAAGAGGGCTCTCCGGCATCTTCCGCCGCAAACGCGCTTTTGCCATCGTCACCTTCGAATGGGACAAGGGATGGATCGTCTTCGCCGAAGTCGCTGTTTTCGGCATCGTCGGCCATATCGCCAATTTCAAGGCTTTCCGATCTCTCGCTCTGGGATTCGATATCGATATCCTCCAACAGCGCTTCCGAGTCCATCAAATCGATATTGTCTTCGGCCAAATTGTTGGTTCCGTCATCCACCGTCTGCCGAATTTCGGTAGCACTGACAAAATCGTCTCCGCTACCATCGGGCTCACTTTTCGATACCGACGGATCGCTCCTATCACGGTTCGACAAAGAGCCGATTTCCGTATCGACCAAAGCAATTCCCAAGGTTTTTTCCCGATTCCCTTCCGCCGCCAATTCCCCGTCCAAATCCAGCTCGTCGCCAAGGCTGCCGTCAAACGAGACGGAGCCTTCCAGGCTGGAGTGCAACGGCAAATCTTTAAAGTCGCCGTTCACATCCGCATTGAGATCGCTATCCCCTTCAAGCGCATCGTAACTGAAATCGTCCAAATCCAAACTTTCGTCGTCGAAATCGATTGTTTCCAAGTCGCCGATATCTTTGAGATCGAGTTCTTCCGCTTCCTCATTTGTCATTGCAAACTCCCTGTCGATAATGGACCGTTCGGTGCCGCGCTTGTTCAAAACCGCAATTCATGCAATTGTCCGTAGGATCTTCGCTCTTATAGCGTGACTTCGATATCCCGCCGCCACCCTATCCCAATTTAATAACTGCCTATGGAACTGCCGAAAAACGTAAGGTTTTTTTCTCCCAAATTGGTTTCGACGACAAAATCGCGTTTTCCCAGAAGTTCCCTATATTTCGTTGCTGAAAGAGGCGTATGATTTTGTTATACTTTCCCTTTTTCAGCTCTTGATCGGTGTGGATATGCGAAAAACAGTCCAAATTTATAATGTACTGGAAAAAGAGTTCCCGAATATGGAGCTAGGCAAAAGCGTTCCGGAAAAAATCGAGCTGTTTCTGCAACTGTTGCGCCGGTGGAATGCGACAATAAACCTGACATCCATTCAGTCCGAGAAGGAGCAGTTTGCTAAACATATTCTCGATTCCCTGGCGGTCTATAAAGATTCCAAGGCATGCGAAATTCCGGCCGGCAAAATCCTGGATATGGGTTCCGGTGCGGGCCTTCCGGGAATCGTGCTCAATATTGTCAAGCCCGAATTGGAGGTTGTCTCCGTCGACAAATCGGAAAGGAAAATCACCTTTCAGCAGCACGTCAAAGCTCAACTGCGATTGACGCGTCTCTTTCCCATTGCCGGCAGGTTGGAATCGCTTGCCGAGGATGCCGCGCACATCGGTCGGTATGACATCGTCATCTCCAGAGCGTTTCGCCAACTGACCGCACTGTTTCGATATGGCAGCGTCTTTTTGAAAAGAGAGGGGAAACTCCTATTGTGGAAGGGAAGAAGATGGCGGGAGGAGTATCGAAGCGTTCCGAACGATCTCAAAAAACAATTTCACACTTTGCGCGAAAAACGATACGATTTTGAACAATATAACGTTGGCGGATCGATTCTTGTTTTCTCCAAAGGCACCTCCTCCTTATCGAACGTCAAGGAGCCTCCGGCAAACTCCCAAAAAAACGTTCCGCCGATTTGAGAATGAAATATTCACATTCTAAGCGAGCGTACAAAACCGCCTACGGCATCAACACCCTCTTTGTCGGCGATACGGATCGTTTGAGAGCCGACAACGGCGATATCCGCTTTTCCCGTAAGATAGTCGACATCCTTTCGCTCTTTTACGCCGAATCCCACCGCCAACGGCAAACTGGAGACCTTGCGGCATCGCATCAGGTACTGCTCCAACGATTTGGAAAAGGAGGTCTTCTTTCCCGTCACGCCCGTTCTGGCAACGCAATAGATAAATCCCCCGCCTGCGGCATTCAGGTATTTCATACGGTCTTCGGAGGTATTGGGAGAAAAAATAAAAATAGGCGCAATAGAGTTTTCCCGCATGGCCGACAGATATTCGGCACCCTCCTCCGGTGGCAGATCCGGTACGATGGCTCCAACGATTCCCCGTCTTTTCATATGGTCGGCAAACCTAGACAAACCGTACTGCAGTAAAATGTTGTAGTAGGTCATGAAAAGAAACGGTATGGAATAGGTCGCACTCGCCTCCTCGGCGAAATCCATGCACTGCTTTACTGTAACCCCCTTTTCCAAAGCCTTTTGACTGGCACGAAGAATGACCGGCCCATCGGCCATGGGTTCGGAAAAGGGGATCTGCAGCTCCATCAGATCGACGCCGGCCCGCACCATTTCGGCTACGATTCTTCTCGAATGTTCAAAGGAGGGGTAGCCTAAAACGATATGGGTCATGAGGAGAATACTCCTTTCCTTCCGGCGTTCCCTTATGTATTTTTCAAGCATGGTATCGTTTCCCTCTATCGATAATGAAGCGATTCCATTCCGGATCGTCGAATGCGTCCGCAATCGTGAAAATATCCTTGTCTCCCCTACCGGACTGGCCGATGACAATGCTCTCCCCGCCGGAGAGGGAAGGGGCCTCCTTGAAGGCCTGCGCAAACGCGTGGGCAGACTCAAGGGCCGGAATCACTCCCTCCTTTTTCATGGTAAGCTCCATTGCCGACAAAACCTCTTCATCCGTTGCGGCGGTGAAGCGTACACGACCCTTTTCATGCAGATCCGACAAAATGGGGGATACGCCGACATAATCCAGGCCCGCCGAAATGGAGTGGGTCTCCTGCATTTGTCCCTCTTCGTTCTGCAAAAAGTAGGTTTTATACCCTTGGGCCACACCGACACCGGAATCTCCGGAGCATAGGCGCGAAGCGTGCTTTCCCGTATCCAACCCCTTTCCGCCGGCTTCCACTCCGACAAGCTCTACAGGGTCGTCGAGAAAATCGCCGAACAGGCCCAAAGCGTTCGATCCTCCTCCGACACAGGCGTAAAGCCGGGCCGGCAGCCTCCCTTCCCTGGCGATCATCTGCTCTTTGGTCTCCCTGCCTATGATCGATTGAAAATAGGCTACCATTTCAGGAAAGGGATGCGGACCGCAAGCCGTTCCCAGCACGTAATGCGTGTCGTCCATATTCGTGGCCCAGTCCCGGAACGCTTCGTTGATGGCGTCCTTCAGTATCCTGGTGCCGTCGGTTACGGCAATCACTTCGGCTCCCAACCGTTCCATCCAGAAGACATTCGGCCTTTGCCTCCTTACGTCCGTCTCTCCCATGTAGATGGTGCAGGCAAAACCAAATTTTGCCGCCATTGTCGCGGTTGCCACGCCGTGCTGTCCCGCGCCGGTTTCGGCTATTACGCGACGCTTTCCCATTCTGCGGACGAGCAGTCCCTGGCCCATTACGTTGTTGGCCTTGTGCGCGCCGGTATGGTTCAGGTCCTCGCGCTTGATGTATATTTTCGCTCCGCCAAAATGTGCGGTCAGGTTTTCCGCAAATGTCAACGGCGTCGGACGGCACGAGTAGGTCGACATCAAATCCTCATATTCCTGCCAGAAGGTCGGATCCGCTTTGATTTTGCGAAATTGCCTTTCCAGCTCGTCAAATGTGGATATTAATACTTCAGGCAGAAAAGCTCCGCCGAATCTGCCATAATAGCCTCTACTCTTCATATCGCATATATTTAATGAACCGGTGCACGTTTCCTTTCGGAGCGAAATTCGACGGAGGCGCGAACTCCCTTAACAAACCATTTTCACGCTATCGTTCTTTTACGCAATCCAGACCCAAACCGCAACTTTCAAAATAGGAGAACAGATCGACAAAATGCCATGCTCCGGTCCGTCATTCGACACGCCGCCACTTGTCAACCCAAACGAAAGGGGCTAGTCTTACGCCATATCGAACTGCGGACGACGGCAGTATCCGAATCTTGATTTTCCTCCATGCCAATTCCACCATCGACCAACCCGTTATGAGCCTATCCGCAAAAATCAGATACATCGTTCTCTCACTCCTTGCCGTCGTATTTGCCTGGCTGATCTACACATTTCGGGGAGTACTGCCGATTTTCATTCTGGCACTGCTTTTGGCCTACATATTGACACCGGTGGTAGTGCGCATGTCTTCGAAGAGGGTATTCGGCAGAAAAATTCCACGCGGCCTATCCATCATTGTCATCTACGTGCTGTCCCTGACGGGCCTCTCCTTCGGCGGTGCCTATTTCGTCGTCAATCTGACGAACGAGATGCAGATTCTGGTTCAGGATATTCCCAACTACGGCCAACAGATTTCGGAAAGTTGGGCTCCCAAGATCAGTAAAGGGGTGAAGACCATATCGGAGTATCTGCCGAAAATGCCCGAAACGGAAATCAGAGAGGAGAAGTCGCAAGACGAGGTTGAAGCGGAAGCGGCGAACCAGACAACAAACGAGAACGATTTCATACAATATCTGGCGAATACCCGGTTCGAATTGAAGCAGATAAAAAACGGCTACGAGATCGTTCCCAAAAAAATATCCCGTTCCGTCAAAAACGTCGACGAGCAGGAATTGGATATCGATAAAATGATCGACGACTTCCTATCCAATTTTATCGCAAATTTGCAGGACCTGCTGCTAGGACTGCTCGACTTCAGTCAGAAGGTAGTTCTCATTTTCGTCACGTCGATATTTCAGACGATGATTACGTTGATGATCGCAGCATTTATCATAATCGACTACGAGCGGATATTGGATTTTTTTCGGGAACTGTTCCCCTATCGCTTTTTGGACAATATCGAGCTGTTTTTGCAAAGACAAAACATCGGCCTCCATGGAGTCGTTCGCGGCCAACTGATCATCTGCCTGGTAAACGGCACCCTGACGGGAATCGGCCTGTTTATCCTCAATATCAAGTTTGCTCTGACACTGTCGATTCTTGCGACAATCTGCTCGCTCATTCCCATTTTCGGCGTGATTATATCCTCGATTCCCATCGTTTTAATGGCAATAACCGATTCCTTTGTAACCGGACTCTTGGCACTTGCCTGGATTCTTCTCATTCATTTCATCGAAGGAAACATACTGAATCCCAAAATCATTGGAAAGTCGGCGGAAATTCATCCCGTTCTTGTTATTTTCGCCCTGATGGCAGGAGAGAAAACCTACGGACTGTTCGGCGCTCTAATCGCCGTCCCCCTGTTTTCCATTCTGCAGACGACCTTTATTTTTATTCGAGAAACGGTTTTCGACAAAAAGGACGACGATCAAAACGTTTGAACGGAACGATCTATCAATGGCTCCGCAAAATAAAAAAAATCAGGTTTGGGGAGAGCGCCTGGAGGCTCCTCCGAGCGACTTAAACCTCCGTTTCTGTTCCGGACGGGATGTCGCGGCAATACCCATGGCCGACGAACTGCTGATTCCCTACGACATCTGGACCAATCTGGCTCACTGTACAATGTTGCATTCCGCGGGGATTCTATCGTTCCGAGAGTTTTCCGACCTGAAAAGATCGCTGATCGACTTGGGGGGAAAGGCGCAAAGGGGGGAGTATAGGCTGGATCCGGCTAAAGAGGACGTACATATCAACCTTGAGCATACCATCACTTTCGAGCTGGGCGTAGCGGCCGGGAAGAAACTTCATACGGGACGCAGCCGAAACGACCAAATAGCGACCGATATGCGCCTTGCACTAAGGGACGAAACGCTTCGTCTGCTGCGGGATTTGGCAGAGCTGGCAAAACAAACGGCAGGGACCGCAGAAGGAGAAACCGAAACCGTTATGCCCGGATTTACCCACTATCAACCGGCCATGCTGACGACAGCCGCTCACTGGCTGACAAACTGGAGCCAGGGACTGCTCAGGGATATGGAAGCGCTGCTGGCGGTTTTACGCCTGATGAATCGATCTCCCTTGGGTGCAGCCGCATCCTTCGGCACATCCTGGCCCATCGACCGCGAATATACCGCCGAACTGCTAGGTTTCGACGGCGTTGAGGAAAATACGCTGGACTGCATCGCTTCCAGAGGCGAATTCGAATCTCGGCTGGCGGCCGCCATCTCCATTTTGATGAATCGCTTCAGCACAATTTCTCAGGATTTGATCCTATTGAGTTCTCCCTACTATGGAATGGTTAGGATTCATGATCGGTTTGCTACCGGTTCCTCCATCATGCCACAAAAGAAAAACCCCGATTTCGCCGAGCTTATCCGGGGAAAGGCGGCTTTGAGCCACGGTATAACAGTAGCTCTGCTGGGAATCCAAAAAGGCGGTATGAGCGGTTACAATCGGGATACGCAATCCGGCAAATATCTGATTTTCGATCTGCTCCGGGAGTGCCGGGACGTTCCGAAAATACTGGCAGGCGTGATCGAAACACTCACTTTCGACAGGAAGGAAATGCTGCACAAAAGCCGACAGGGTTTTATGAACAGCGTCGATGTGGCGGACTGGCTTGCAAGAAAGCACTCTCTTCCGTTTCGGGAGTGCTACGAACTTTTGTCCCTGGCCGTAAAATACAGCGAATCCCACGGAGAGTTGACCCTGGAGGCGATGGACCGGGCCATCGAGGAGACCGAAAGCAACGCCCGGATCGGCAGGGAGGACGTAACGTTTTTGAACTCGCCCCAAGCCATGCTAAACGACAAGAGCCACACCGGGGCCCCTTCGCCGACAGCGGTGAAAAAGACCATCGCAAACCAGAAAGTACAACTGGAACGTCTAGGCAAAGATATTTCCGCAATAGAGAAAAAGACAGAAAAGGCGAGAAAGGAGTGTTTTAGGCGACCGTCTCCAGCAGTCGATTCAGTTCGGCACCGTTGATGGCCCTCTTCGGATCCCCTGGCTTGTCGTAGCCATTTTGCAGAATATTGTACTTGGGGACTGGATTGATCGCCAGATTCAGTACGGTCAGGGCTTTGACAATCACATCCTTCAACGCGGTAGGTCTGGCGTTCCTGGGAGATACGACCTTCAACCGCAGCAGAGTTTGCAAACTCTTGCTATCGATACTGAACTTAAAAATATCCTCGATGGGTATAAGGGTCGTCAAATAGACCAGTTTGCAATCGAAGATATCGGGCATACCGTGTCTGATCTTCGCCTTCAGCAGGTTTATCATATTTTCCATCTGAACTTTTTCCTGCTTGGTAAGGGAAAGTTTGACGGTATCCTCTCCTCCCGATTTTTCCAGAGATTGAATCAATATTACCTTTTCCTGCGTGGAAGGACGCAGAATTTCAAATAGTTTGCCGTACAGGGGCTCCAACTCCTTTTGATAGTCGGCCAAGATGATTTTGCCGACTCTCTTGGTAAAACTGCTCGTAAAACTGCCGTTCGACTCCATGCTGTCGATCAGTTGCAGAACATATCGCGGCGAGTCTATCTCGTTTCTTTTGTCTCGTTTCGAAAGGTCGGAAAATAGTTGCCACAGCTGCTTTCTTTGCAAAGAGAGCTTAAACCGGACATCGTCGCGAGTGGTTTCACATCTCAATTCCACTCTTTTTTTGAATCGGACGATGTCGAGCTTATATATATCGGCAGTTTCATCCTGTTTCATCCGACGCATCTGTTTTACTTTCCCCTCCATTTGCGCGATTCTTTCTGCCGCCCGCCGCCGAAGCCCTTTTTCCCTGTTTTTTACAATCCCCCACTCCTTTTTGACCTGCATTCTAAATCGTTCCAGAATCTGGTATTTGGCTTTTTTCGTAAATTTCATGCAGACGATCATCATGTTCATCAGGTGCATCAGAGCATACTCGCGACATTCGACCGGAATGGTTTCCTTCGTTACAGCTCTATTCCTGATTTTATATGCCACGCCATTCAATATGTGGTGACAAACGAATTTGCTCCATTCCGACTGCTCTTCGGGCATTTCGCTCAAATCGAAACCGATGCCGCTCTTTTCCAGTAGTTTGTCCGTATAGTTATACGTTTCGAAAAGACCCTGCGACGTTTTTAGCTTCTTTTTCGTCGGTTCTCTCTCTTTTAACCTTCTGTACTTTCGAAACGGTGCTCGAAACGGCCTTTTTGTGGAATCCGTTTCAAACGAACCCAAAAACATATTTTTTACTTCGATAGCTCTCGCCAAGGCAGGCTCGAAAATCTGCATAATCTGGCGGATGGCCTCTTTCGATTTGGTCGACGTGACAAGAATTAAAAAATATCGAAACAGGAACAACTCCATTCCCAAGTAGATAAACAGGTGCCAATAGAGCGTTCTCACTTGATCGTCCGCACTTTCGACATTTGAAGTATCGTCGAAGACATTGTCGTCGGGTGTCGAGTCTTGTGACGGTCTTTTCCTGCCAAACTTGAAAATCCGGTACGAGCCGGCTAATCTGGCCATATCCTGCTTGAGGTTCCCCAGCGCGGATGCCACATCGGGATATGTCGACTTTTCGTCCAGCTGTCTCAAATATAACGTCAGTTTTTCCGGTTCCCAATTTTCACCGCTGGCATAATAGCCGACAACCTTAAAATACAGTTTGGCGACGACCCCTTCGCTGTGCCGTTGGGTTGCACGCCCCTTTTCCCGAATGGATTTTGCGGTAGTCAAAAACTTAATCGGAGTCCACGAAATAATGACGCCGTCATGATCGTCCGTGATGCCGGGAGTGACGGGGTTTCCCCTACTGTCCAGCTCTCCCGACGCTTCGGGCATTTTGGGAAATCTATCCGTCCGCATCCCCGTATGCACTCGTATATCTTGCAGACAGTTGCTGTAGACAACGCGATACAGGTTCTTTACCGAACGAGATGTGAATTTCAAAGCGGCTTGAGTGGCCTTCATCTGCTCCGTCAAAGACCTTTCCCGAAAAAACCTGAGTCCCGAATCCGCATTCTTGATCTTTCGAAAATATACCCATTGTGCCCCCTGCATTTGACGCGCAATCATACCTAAGACGTGCATCTTTTCTCTTGGGGTCTGGTTTTCCAAATCTTTGAATGAGGGAAATATGCCCATCATGTCTGTCCCATTCGATTCAATGCGTCCGTCCGACTTTCCGCTTGCCGTCCCGCAGACGGATCGATTTGACGCGCTTCTAGCTTATCAAACTCCAGTTCCTTCCAATGGGGCGATTTCATTCGCCCCAACCCCTCAAGACCCCACTTCCTTCCGGCAAGTACCGAATCGTCGTATGCATACAAAGGAACCTACCGAGAAGATTGCACTTTGGAAATATATAAATTTTGCCGATCGCTTTGAAATGCCGCCGAATTCCCCATCTTAGAAGCAGATTCGGCAGAAAGGGCCGGAAATGGCGAAACATCCGTTTTCCGCTCCTGTATTCGGCAATCGGCTTTTTTTTCCTCTTGAAAAGAGAAAGAGAGCGGGTTAAGTTTTGTCCATAGGAGGAAAAACGATGAGCGGTATCGCATTCGACACATTAAAATATGCCCAGCGGATGAAAGCCGTGGGCTTCACCGAGGAGCAGGCAAACGAACAGGCAACGGCCATTGCGGAGGTGATAGACGATAAACTGGCGACAAAACAGGATTTAAAAGAGCTTGAATTGCGCCTTGTTATCCGCCTCGGTTCCATGATGTTTGCTGCTGTCGTCATCGTTGCCGCTTTGGTAAAACTCCTTTAGCAAAGGACCGCCGGCTTTTTCGATATGCCCTTTAGTATATCCTGCCCGTCTCATTTTTACCCCTTGAAAAAAGAAAGAAAACGAGTGGCATTTCATCTATAAAGAGAAAGGAAAATGAGTGGCATCGCATTCGACACATTAAAATATGCGCAGCGAATGAAAGCCGTGGGCTTCACCGAGGAGCAGGCAAACGAACAGGCAAAGGCCATTGCGGAAGTGATAGACGATAAACTGGCGACAAAACACGATATAGCGCTGTTAAGAAAAGAGATGAAAGAAGAGATGAAAGCGCTTGAGCTTCGTCTTACGACCAGACTGGGTGCCATGATGTTTGCTGCCGTTGTCATCGTTGCCGCTTTGGTGAAACTCCTTTAGGCCTAGGGTCATATCCATTCTCAATCGACGAAAGCCTGGACGAGGGTCGGCTCTCTGGCAATCATTCCCGCATTGAATTTGCGATACTTTGAGCAAAGAACGGGAATCCTGCTCTCTATCTTACCTACCGACATCCAGCACGCGCCATTCCAACTTCCCTGAAGAGACCTCCATTTCCCGGCAAGCGGGATTGACTACCGTCAATTTTGTCGTCATTGTCTGGTTGTTCCGTTATATACACAATAGGAACCTCCAAAAAACCACGAATAGGCACTCTTTCTAAAACGCAATTCAACCGCATCGAGTATTATGTTCAAAAGAATCCACCGGAAAGTATGGGCTTTCGATATCGAATGGGTTCCCGATCCTATGTCCGGCAAACGGGTCTACAATATCGACCGCGAACTTGCGGATGAAGAAATCGTCAAAAAAATGTGGGAAAAGGGAGGTGCCACGGAAGAGGACCCCATGCCCTATCTAAAAACGGTGCTCTGCCGAATCGTCTCCATATCGGCCGTAACGCGCACGGAAAGGGACAACCAAGTCGCTTTGCATCTCCGATCCCTGCCATCGAACGGTAAGGATCGCGACTCCTCTAATGAGGGAGATATTCTCTCTCGCTTCCTTAATGCCGTTGGAGAACACAAACCGCAGCTTGTCGGATACAACTCCCAGTCTTCGGATTTGAAGATATTGATGCAAAGAGCGCTCGTAAACGGCATTCAAGCGGCGGACTTTTGCCGTCGTCCTGCCAAACCGTGGGAGGGAGTCGACTATTTTGTTCGAGGGAACGACTGGCATATCGATCTGCGGGAGATCCTGTCCGGATGGGGAAAATCCGTGCCCTCTCTCCACGAAATCGCTTCGGCGGCAAAAATTCCCGGCAAAATGGATATCGAGGGCCAGCAGGTGGCGCAACTGTGGCTGCAAGGCAAACTGCACGAAATCGTCCGCTACAACGAGTGCGACGCTCTGACAACCTATCTGCTGTGGTTGCGTTTGGCCTATTTCGGCGGGTTCTTTACGGCAGGTCAGTATGAGGAGGAGCAAGAACGGGTGCGGAACCTATTGAAGGAAAAGGGAAACGACTCCGACTATCAACATCTCAAACGATACTTGGAACGGTGGGAAGAGCTGTCTTGCTAATCGAAGAGCATCTGTTCCTGCCTTTCCTCTTATTATTGCCCAACGCCTTTTCGAACATTTCGGTCAATATTCTCACCACTGGCGGATGGTATCGCGCTACGTTTCTACTCCGCCATATTTCTGCTGATAACATCGATTCCCGGAAACTCCTCTTCGATTCTTGCTCGCAAAGCTTCACGGGCATGATTCTCCCCATGCACCAAACGAATCAGGGAGGGTTTTCTGCGAATTCCTCGAATAAATCGGAGCAGGTTGCCTTGATCCGCGTGGGCGGAATAGCCGCCGATCGTATGGATACCGGCGGCGATATCGTATTTCCTGCCGTCTATCCAAACGTATCCTTTTCTGGGACCATATTTTTGGATTGTCCGACCGACCGTGCCCTTTGCCTGATACCCCACGAAAAGAATGTCGGTTCGCGGATCTTCGATTAGTGCTTTCAGATAGTTCACGATGCGGCCTCCGCTGCACATACCGCTGGCAGCCAGGACGATGGCCGGGCGTGCGGACTTCTTTAGATACTCGACAGTTTTTAGATGCTGCCGATGGCTTCCAATCGTCAGTATCCTATCGAACGAGAGCGGATGACGACCCTGCGCCACTTTGCGTTTGGCCTCGCGATCCCAGTAGGCGGACAGCGTTTGATAGACCTCCGTAAACCGATTGGCCAGGGGAGAATCGACAATGATATCCAACTCCTCCCACTTGATCCGAGGCGCTGCCTTCTGCTTTCCATGTCGGTGAACGATCTGCTCCATTTCGTATAGCAACTCCTGGGTGCGTCCGATACTGAAGGCTGGCACAAGAATCGTACCCCGATTCTCAAAACAGCTCTCCATCACCCTTTTCAAGGTGTCTACGCGATCCTTCCTCCTCTGGTGCTCTCTATCGCCGTAGGTACTTTCCAAAACCAACTCGTCCGCCCGATAGGGAGATTTTGGCGCGGGAAGCAGCGGCGTATAGGGAGCACCCAGATCTCCCGAAAAAACGACTCTCTTTGATTTGCGTCCATCGCCTATCTGAACCTCAACGAATGCGGAACCCAAAATATGCCCGGCTGGCTGCAAGCGGACGGCAACACTCGCTTGCTTTTCGGGAGTTCGGACGGCAACACTCGCTCGGTTTTCGGGAGTTTTGCTGCACGGCAGTCTGCACCACTCCCCATAATCAAGGGGAAGCAGCATGGTATCGATCTTTCTCAAAAAGGAGCGAATCAGTCTGGAATTTTTGGTGACTCCGATTTTCAGGGCATCTTCCAAAACCAAAGGAAGCAGTTTTGCGGTCGGCTTGCTGCAAACGATGCCTTTGTCGAATCCCGCCATTAAAAGATAGGGAATCCGTCCCACATGATCGATATGGCAATGGGTAACGACCAGCAATTGAATCCGTTCGATCGGAAAGTCGATCTTCAACTGCTCAGTTTTCGTTTTTGCTTTCGGGCAGTCCTCTCCCTGAAACAGACCGCAGTCGACCAAAATTGAACGGTCGCCATCTATCATCAATTCGTGACACGATCCGGTTACACCTTTCGCTCCGCCGTGGTGAAGAATCCTCATGTCAGTCTATTTTTTTGTTAGCTCCCTTTTCACACTCTGTAGCAAATTTCTGATCTCCGTCACTAAAAAATCGTAGAATTTCTCCTTGAGCAATGTACTCTCCTGCACATCTACAGGAATAAAGCGGGTCAATTCCTTTCTAAATTGCGCTCCGTAAATGATATCCGGCAATTGTTGCCACATGTTGTCCAGCCTGTCCAAATAGTCGTCAATTCCGTAATCGTCGACCTTTTTTTTAATCCACATCGGTTTTATCGAAGCACCGTGCAGTCTCAACCAACGCAAATCCCAGATATCGCGTTGACGTACGTAGCGTATCGTGTTCACCAGAGAAACCAGTTTGTCCGCCATCATTTCATCCAGTGTTTCGACTAGAATCAAGGTATCGCCATAGCCGTCCGGCAGGAAATCATAGTTGAGTATCAGCGATTTGAGTTCGCGGGAGTAGGAAGGGATATTGGCCACTTCGACCTTAATCCGCTGTTTTGGCAAATCCCTTCTTTCGGGGGCGGTAACAACGGCAACCTGCCATTTATCGATCGAAAGCCCTGCATAATCGGATTCACTCTCAATATCTGCAGGTTCCTTTACGGAAACTTCAAGTCCATATCGCCTACCGACCTGTTTCTCGATACAGGACTTAATGCCTTGCAGCATCCTTCCGTCAAAGTCTGCTCCTCCCGTGAAATCGAGATCTTCACTGAAACGCGACGAGCCGTAGCACAAGCGCAAGGAGGTGCCCCCTTGGAAAGTCAAAGAGTCCAACAATCCCTCCCTGTCCAGACTGAACAAAATATCGTAATGCAATAGCTCCTTTTCGACGACCGGCCGCATATGTCTGCGACTGGAGCTCGTCATCGCCAATTCGACCATTGCGTTAAAATCGGTTTGCCTTATCATGATTCAGCAGATTTTTATCCACAAGGTGGGTATTTCGTCCCACTCGTTTCAGATCCCGCCAAGCCGCTTGTCGAGTAGCCAGGCGCAAGGGTCGCCCGACGCTTTTCATGCCGGCGAGAATATCCGGCAGCTTACGGTGGGTGTGGGTAAACTCGATAGTGCCATAAGACGTTCGATAAGTTCCTCCGCGACCGGTCGTCATCACCGTAAGTCGGTCGACGGGAGCTTGGGAAATGACGCCATATTCGGATAACGCCGACTCGTTGCTTACATAACTGTAACTGCCTTGGCGCAAGGCCCTGGCAATGCGCTCGATCAGGTAGCTATCTCGACTGCGGGCTAGGGGATACACATAAACGCCTCGGCAAGCCCGCTGTAGAAGACCGACACGGACAAGCCGAGCTACGCCCTCTTTCAAGGTTTTGGGACTGTCTTCGGGAAATATTCGACCCAATTCATGCAGGGTATGGACATAGCGTCCCCGTTCGCCCCATTTGGAAAGTCTCTTGATCGCTGTTGCTTTATTCATTTTTGCGGATATGTTTCAGTTATATTGACAGTAAATCTATAAAAATATAGCCTTACTGTCAATATATTATGGGCACTTTGATTGATTAAAATCCGGCATAACCTTCAGTCGGATTGCGGCAGTTCTTTGTTGCATGTAGCTGAAATAGCCATTTTCGCAACCTTCGTCCCCCCCAAAAAAAAATGGCGAACTATCCGCTATTTGTTTCAGGCTATAAATGGACCCCATCTTATCTACACAAACCATTTCCTGTTTTCAGAGCTATCAATTTGTTAGGTTTTTGGGTCAAAAAAAAACTTCCCTCCTTACGAATTTGCAGACTGATTGCTAACCGTCGAATGCAGTGTAATATCAAGAAGCATGTGACGAAAAGGGAACAACTTTCGATTTGGTTTGGCCCGTTTGCTTTTCAAGTGGGGTCTTTTCAGGCTGAAATTCTGGCAGAATATCTTGCAGTTTCTCGACAATTTGCGCACGGTCTTCATTCTTGGCAATTGCAAAGAGTGAATCGAGCTTTTTCGACAACTCCTCCCAACTGTAGGAAACCTCTTTGGCCGAGAATATTTTGGGATGGATGGTAGCGTTCCCGTTGGTTTTATCGATCAACAGCTCTTCATACAGCTTTTCTCCCGGACGCAGCCCAGTAATTTCGATATCGATATCTTTTTTCAGCCGCAGTCCGCTCAGCTCGATCATCTGGAGAGCCAGATCGTAGATGCGGATGGGTTCCCCCATATCCAGCAGAAAAACGTCTCCACCCTCTCCTAAAGCTCCCGCCTGAATCACCAAGCGAGAGGCCTCGGAGATCGACATAAAGTATCGGGTGATATCCTTGTGCGTAACGGTGATATTCCTTCCTTCGGCAATCTGTTTGCGAAACCGGGGCACAACCGACCCGGCACTGTCCAGAACGTTTCCAAACCGTACCATCACGAACCGGGTCGAGACATGGTCCTCTTGAGCGTATGCCTGAAGTATCAGCTCGGCGACTCTTTTAGTAGCTCCCATCACACTCGTCGGACGGACCGCTTTGTCCGTGGAAATCAATACGAAAGTGGAAACTCCGAGCCTATTCGCAACTTCGACAGATATTAACGTGCCGACTATATTGTTATACAGCGTCTCGACAATGTTCTCTTCCACCAGCGGAACATGCTTGTATGCCGCCGCATGATATATAGTATCTACTTTGTATCTACTGACAACCTTTTCCATTCGATCAGGTATGGTCACCGAACCCAGGCAGGGAACAATTTCGATATTCGGAAAGGTTTCCCGCAATTCGATATCGATCGAATACAGGGCATATTCGTTTCTCTCCAGCAGAATCAGCCGCTGCGGTTCCAAAAGACAGATTTGACGACAAAGCTCGGAGCCGATGGAGCCACCTGCTCCGGTAACCATAACGGTTTTGTCGACGACATTCGACCGAAGCAGATTCTCTATCGGCTTCACCTCCTCCCGACCGAGCAAATCCGCAATATCGATATCTCTTATTTCATTGACGGAAACCTTTCCGGAAATAATATCCGCGACATCAGGAACCGTTTTGATTTGAACACCCAGAGATCCAATCCTTTTTACAATCTCATAACTGCGCTTTTTCCCGGCAGAAGGAATAGCCATCAAAATAGTATCGACAGAAAATCGCTCGATTAATTCTCCCAAAATAGCCGGCGAATAGATTTTTACATTGGAAATTTCCTGCTTCTGAAGTTGAACGTTGTCATCCACAAAAGCGACCACTTTGTAGAGCCTGTTGTTTACAAGCGCCTGAACCAGCTGCGTACCGGTTGCTCCCGCGCCATATACAATAATTCTTTCCTGCCGATGCGCTTTCTCCCTATCGCTTTGATAGAATGTCCGAAAAAGAAACCAACGAATTAGAATTCTTGTGGTAATAACTCCAAAAAGCGTCAAAAAGGCATCGATAATCAGAACCGAACGAGGAAACTGGGGAAGATGGAAGATAAATGCGGACAGAGCAATCAATCCCGTGCTGCCAACAACGCCCTTTATCGCAGTATTCAAAAATTCCGTTCCCACGTACCGCAGCACGGGTCGATACATACCTACCAGCCAGAAGAAACATATCTTAATGGGAATAACGACTAATAAAAGCGGCCTGTAGTTGGACAAAAAGGTATAGGACTGAAATATATCGAAACGCAGACAGAAAGCAAGATAGATAGATAAAGCGACCACGAAGCAGTCCAACAGACGGAAAATCCATCGTTTGTTTCTGCGGGATAGATTGGAATAAAATCTATCTATAGTGATGTATAATTGACTCATAATTTTGACAATTATAAACCTATCTACAATAACGTTTTGTTGATGGAAAGAACTGTATAGTACGGCTATAAAAAATAATCAGCACCTGCTTTAAGCTGGCCAAGAAGCTTAACGAAGTCCGCTTAACATAGGTTCAATGCGCCCTGATTGTCTTATTTCTCCCTCACGCGGTCTCCAGAGCCTTTGCCCAGAACCGTCAAAATAATGTAACGAAAGTAACTCCGTAAATTCAGCGTTTCCAGCATTTTGGCATCGGTCTCTGCCAGTAATTCAGGCCTCGACATATCAATACCCTGAATTTGCGCCAGTCCAGTAATACCGGGGCGGGCATCATAAATCTCACGTTTGGCACGCTCCTGAATGAGTTCCTTTTGATTAAACAAGCAGGGACGCGGCCCGACCAGGCTCATCTCACCTTTCAAGATATTCCAGAGCTGGGGTAGCTCATCCAGCTTGGTTCGACGAAGAAAGCGACCGAGCGGGGTAATTGCAGAAGTATCGGCAAGGTGCGAAGCCACCGAAGCTGTATTAGGTCGCATGGTCCGAAATTTGACCAAAACGAAAGGTTTTTGAGTCTGCCCAACACGCTCCTGACGAAATAACGGAGAGCGGGTGTCGAGCCATCCCAAAAACACCACGACCAAAATTAACGGGGAGAGCAAAACCAAACCAACGACTGAAAAAAAAACATCCAAAAATCGTGTCATCGCCGATTCAAATACCACTCTGCGGTCTTGCGTAAACCTTCGTCGACACTCACAGGCGGCGTCCAATCCAATACCTCGCGGGTATATGAACTATCCACTTGCAACGACCCTACCAACCGATCAATCTCATTCAGCCTTCCAAGGGCACGACCAGCGAGACGTAGCAAAAACACAGGTACGGGAAACAACCGTGCAGAACAGTCCATAGCCGACGCTATGCGGCGCAGTAGTTCGGGGGTCGAAAGATCTTCACCGTCGGATGCTAAAAAAATCTGTCCCACTGCCCGAGGATGCTCCACACAGCGAATCAGCAGATCCACCAAATTGTCCAAGCCAATCAGCGAACGCCGATTGTCCACCGTTCCGAACGGCAAAGGCAACCCACGAGCCACCAAACCAAGCAGTCTCGCCATATTGCCTTTTGCTCTGGGGCCATACACCAAGGGCGGTCGAACAATGACTACCTCTAACCCAGTACGTGCGGCAATCTCATGCAACGCATACTCGGCCTCCCATTTTGAAATGGCATAGGGCTCCATAGGTTTAGGTTCATCATTGCGACGGAAGCGACGCGATCCAGTCGTAAACATTCCATGCACGCGAATCGAACTCAAAAAAACCAGTCGTCGCACTCCCACCTTTACCGCTTGCTCCGCCAATTGCCGCGTACCCGCAACATTGACAGCACGATAGGCTGCCAGCACGTCCGCCTTAGTTTCATGAATTACATGCGCCCGCGCTGCGCAATGAACGACACAGTCCACGCCCAAAAGCGCAGCGGACCAATCCGTCTCTGCACCAATATTTCCGACCGCAAAGCATTCCATATCGGTTAAAGAACTCTCCGGTACAGGCTTCAAAGACCGTAACGCATAACGCACAATACTCCCACGTGCAAGCAACTCATTGCAAAGCGCCTGCCCGACAAACCCTGAAGCACCAGACACCGTAATTAACATGCGGTCAGTAAGTTCCTTCTTCCAAGCAATCCGGACATCGGCCATCCAAAAAATCGAGTCCGGAGCGGCAACGTCGCCTACATCCCTACGCAAAAGGGCCTAGTGTACCCGGCAGCCACAATCGATCGGCACAGCTGCTCGATATTGTCCTGGAAGCTCTCGAACTGTATGGATACCGCTTTGGCTGCCGATGTCCTCAAAGAGGCGATCGAACAGTACGGAGCCCCTGAAATTGTCGACACGGACCAAGGTTCTCGGTACATAAGCCACGAGCATATAAAACTCCTGAAAGCCAATAGCATCGGGATATCGACGAACGGCAAAGGGCGATCGATCGACAATATAGCCGTCGAGCGTTTTTTCGGAACCTCGAAGTACGATGATATCTACATCCGCGACTATTGCACCATCAACGAACCAAGAAAAGGGATCGGCAAATACGTCGACTTTTACGACCGTAAAAGATTTCACTCGGCCTCGAACTACCGAAAACCGACAAATGTCTATCGGCAAGGGATGAAAAAGGCAGCTTGAAAATTCCTGTTCGGGTAAATATCCAATTCTCAAAAACTGTCTTGACGAATGGTGGCACCTTCCTATTCCTATGCCTGCCAAACCTCTCTTGAACAAAAATGGGTTTCGAGGTTTCGAACAATAAAATCACAAGCACTATCATCAGGAGTGGTAAAGCAAGCACCAGTATTAGGATTGAAAGGGTTATATGGAACAGCCTGAACATTTCCGGTCGTTTCTCGTAGCGCACAATTTTTCATAAAGCTCACAATAGGACTTCGCCTGTTTCTTAGAGGTGAATAATTCCTCGACTCTCTTTTTCGCACTAATTCCCATTTCGGAAGCAATGCTGGGGTTTTCGAGAAGATACTGCATGGCCTCACGAAGGTCGTTGGAGGACCCGGGATTGATAACAAGGCCTGTTTCATTTGCCTTGTTAATAAAAGTTGTTCCTGTCCCAATCTCACAAGAGATCATAGGCTTTCCAAAAGCAGCAGCCTCTAACAAAGCAATTCCGAAAGCCTCGGAACAAAGATGAGAGGGGAAGATAAAACCATAGCACAGTTTAAGTAACGCAACCTTATCTTCATCAGATACAAAGCCTAAAAAATTAACGTTGTCTAAACCTAAAGATGCCGCACGTGCCTTGAGCTCCTTTTCAATGCCATTAATCCCTGCAATAACAACTTTAATGTCAGTACCTGCAATAGCATCCAATGCGATATGAAGGCCCTTGTAATATCTCATCGCTCCGACGAATAAAAAAAAAGGTTCCGTCAGTCGCTGACGCCAGTGGGCTAGTCGCGCCATATCAACTTTTGGATATGAGTTGATGTCTATTCCAATAGGAATTACCGAAACCTTGTTGTCGTAATCTTGTAAGACTTTGCTTGAAACAAAGTAATTTGGAGAGGTTGCAACGATGTGATCAACCAAGTTTAAAAAGCGGCGTTTAAGTGGCCGGTAAAGGTGAAGTAGGTTTTTTTGCTTTATGATGTCTGAATGATAGGTAACAACCGAGGTTTTTTTGATACGACATAAAATATGAAGCATGTCAGCAAATGGATATGGAAAATGGTAGTGAATGATGTCCGCGTGCTCCGCTAGTTTTTTGAATTTTCCAAAAGCGGCTAGTGAAAAGCCTGTGGAGGCAAGACAAAAATGCTGTTTTACCTGATGGACAGCATAACCATTCATTTCAATTGGTTCTTTTGCAGGATTTGCGCTCAGCGAAAGAACTGTATTCTTTACGCCTAACGCAGAATTCGCCGTACAAAGAGTGTTGATAAAACTCTCCACGCCTCCGTAACTTTCTGGCATTGATGTTTTATATACATGAACAACTCTCATGCATTACCGCTCTGCATACGTTGTTTTCGGATGTCCATTGCTTGCTGGAAGACTTCCCATAATTGTTCCGCATTTGTTTGCCAATTAAATTTGTTGGCGTTTTGCTTCGCTTTTTCGGCTAGTTTATCGCGCTTATTTTTATCAAGAAGTGACTTCAGTCCTAATGCTATTGACTGCTCATCCAATGGGTCAGCTAAAAAAGCAGCCTCACCAGCAACCTCCGGCATTGAAGATACATTAGATGTTAGCACTGGTTTGCCAAAAGACATCGCCTCAACTATTGGCAATCCAAATCCCTCATATAAAGAAGGCATAGCTAGGAAAAGGGCATTGGCATAGAGGGTTGCAAGTTGTTTACTCGTAACATAACCAAGTGGGAAGACTCTTCCATTTAAGCCATATTCATAAATCCATTGATTAATATTCACATCACCCCAGCCCCTGCCACCAGCAATGACTAAGGAAACATCTTTCGCCAAGCGAGGCAAAGGCTCGCATCAAGCGGTTAAGATTTTTTCGAGGCTCTAAGGTGCCAACAAAAAGGATATAAAGTAAAGAGGTGTTTAGATCAGCTAATATACTATTTTCACCTGGCTCAGGAAGTGGCGTGCACCCTGGATAAATGACGCGTATTTTATTACTTGCCTTTGGATATGCTTCAGAAAGGTCACGAGCAGTGCTTTTCGAAACTGTTACTACTAAATCGGAAGATTCAATTGCTTGTGGCATAAGTATAGCTTCCATAAGTCTGCTTAAAGGTCGCATCGTTGAGCCAGCATGCTTCCAGACCATATCATGAATCGTCACTACCCGAGCAGTTCTTTCCGGCAAAAAATGTGGCAATCGGTGAGTGGGACCCCAGAATACATCCAAATGATCTTTTGTCGCCCAAAATGACAGATAAGTTTGCAACCACAGCTTCCTTGGAAGCCTTCTGTGAAAATTATTTGATCGAACTATCACGTTATTTTGCTGCCATTGTCCCACAGAAACTGAACCGGCAGAGTAAAGATGAAAATCGCCTGTTTTTTTGACCAATTCACTAGTTAGTTCAGCCGTGTATCGCCCGATGCCAGTCACGGATTTCGAAAGTAGGCATGCATCAATTCCTACGCGCATCTGCTACTCTCATACATCCAACGAAGAGTTTCTTCCAGTGGAATTGCTTGCACAGGCCCAATCAAACCTTTGAGCAAATCATTAGAACCCCGTAATATCTTAATTTCATTATTACGGACAAAACGAGGGTCGATTTCTACTTCAATCTCGTGGTCGGCAATATTGTTCATAAAACGAATAACATCACTCGGACTATAGGCGACTCCCGAACAAACATTTACAACTTCTCCTATGGGTTTAATTTCGATAAGTTGTCTATAAATATCAACTACCTGCCTAACATCGTTAAATTCACGAAAAACATCGAGATTTCCCAGAGCTATAGACTTAGCCCCTCGCACATAATGCTCAATAATCTTGGGGATTAAAAAACTCTTTGATTGCCCATGGCCCGTATAATTGAATGGCCGCACGATAAATATAGGAAGTTGATCACTCCACAATAAGCTCAAATTTTCCATCGCCAACTTGCTAACTGAATAATCATTAACCGGAATCAATTGAGTTTCTTCAGTTATTAAATCGGAATTTGCATTCCCATATACATTGGCGCTACTGACCAACATCACCGATTCAAGTGGTCTTTTGAGTTCGGACAGCGCTTGGAGTAAGTTGCGACTTCCAAGAATATTTGTCGTATATAACTCAGTAATATTTCCATGAACTACATTTGATATAGCAGCCATATGGATGACCACATCAGGATTCACTAACTTAACAAGATTACACATCGAATCTAAACTACAAAGATCAGCTTGAATAATCCCCGGATCATTGTTTGGCTCAAGGCTACTTCCAAAAACCTCATAGCCAATCGCTTGCAGAGCAGACGCCATGTACTTGCCGGTGAAACCAGATATACCCGTGATTAAAGCGCACCGGGTCAAAAGGATACTCCCTTTTCAACACGATGCAAGTCGGCATTAACCATCATTGCGCATAAATCTTCCAAGCTAGTCTTCGCTTCCCAACCAAGTTCAACCTTAGCTTTTTCCGGGTTGCCAATAAGCAAATCAACTTCAGCCGGTCGATAAAATCTAGAATTAATTCTAACTATCGTATTGCCTGTTTTCTTATCAATGCCGACCTCATTCAAGCCGTTGCCTTCCCACGCAATATCAATGTCTAAAGCGAGGCAGCTCATCTCAACAAACTGTCGAACAGTTTCAGTTCGCCCGGTAGCAAGAACATAAACATCTGGCTTTTCGGCTTGTAGCATGCGCCACATACCTTCAACGTAATTCTTGGCAAATCCCCAATCGCGCTTAGCTTCGAGATTACCCAATTCGATATGCGATTGTTTGCCAAGTTTTACACGCGCAAGCCCATCAGTAATTTTTCGGGTTACAAACTCAAGACCGCGCAAAGGGGATTCGTGATTAAAAAGGATTCCACTGCTCCCGAAAATACCGTAACTCTCTCGATAGTTGATGGTCATGTGATGCGCGTAAACCTTCGCACAACCGTATGGGCTGCGAGGGTATAAGGTGGTCGTTTCGGATTGCGGTACTTCTTGCACCAGACCAAACATTTCGGACGTTGACGCCTGGTAGAAGCGAATATTAGGATTCACAACCCTGATCGCCTCTAATATGTTTACCGCCCCAATACCCGTGGTTTGGCCTGTAAGAATGGGTTGATCGAAAGAAACACCCACGAAGCTTTGCGCTGCAAGATTATAAACCTCGTCAGGCTGAACTGTTTCTAGCAGACGGATGTTGGAACCCAGATCATTCAAATCATACTCGACAAGGTGTAGATGAGGGTGACTTCGCACCCCAAGCTCTTCTAAGCGCCAAAAGTTTATTGAAGCAGTGCGGCGAAAAGTGCCGTAGATTGTATAACCATTTTCGAGCAGAAATTGCGCCAGATA
>CAZLTI010000019.1:0-23097 GCA_964562335.1 uncultured Pseudomonadota bacterium
TTTGGGGAGCCCGTTTGCGGATGTCGTCTCTCCCCGGTGCGATCCATTTTGCCAATGTTTCGAGCAGCCTTTTGGGATCTATGGGTTTGGCGATATGGTCGTTCATGCCCGCAGCCACGCTCTTTTCCCTGTCGCCGGACATCGCATGGGCGGTCATGGCGATAACGGGCAGTTCGCGGAATCGTTTTTCCCGGCGTTCGCGAATGTGCCTGGCGGCCGTCAATCCGTCCATTTCCGGCATTTGAATATCCATCAGCACGGCGTCGAATTCGCTTTCGTCCAGCATTCTCAGGGCCTCCTTGCCGTTGCTGGCGATCTCCACCCTAAAATCGGCGTATTCCAGCAGCTCCTGCGCCATCTGCTGGTTGATGCCGTTATCCTCCACCAGCAATATCTTGGCTCCCCGTATGGAATCCACCATTTTGGTGGGAAGAGCCTTCGGATTCAGCACCTCCGCAGTCCGGTCCGGCGACAAATGAAGGGTCTGCAGTATGGTGTCCAATAGCAGGGAGGGATTGATCGGCTTGATGAGAAAGCCGTCCAGATCCATCTGTTTCGCCTGATCGATCACCTCCTCCCTGCCATAGGAGGTGATCATGACGACCTTGGGAATCTTCTCCAGAGAGAAGTGGTTTTTGATACGCCTGGAAGTTTCGAAACCGTCCATTTCCGGCATTTTCCAGTCCACGAGGACAATATCGAAGGGGTTCTCTCCGCAGGCACGCTCCAGCTTCTCCAGCGCCTCCTCTCCCGAAGAGGCGATATCCGTCTGCACCGAGAATTTTTGAAGGGTTTTTTCCAATATTTTTAGCGAGGTGTCGTTGTCGTCTACGATCAAAATTCTGGTGCTGGCCAGTTCGGCAGGGATGGTCGGCCGTCTCTCCTTTGCCGTCTCCCGGCATTGGAACTTGGCCGTAAAGGAAAACGTGCTGCCTTTTCCGGCCTCGCTTTCCGCCCAGATCTTGCCGTCCATCATCTCCACCAGCCTTTTGGAAATACTGAGGCCCAGCCCGGAGCCGCCGTATTGCCTCGTGGTGGAGGTATCGGCCTGAGTAAACGGCCGGAACAGCGTCTTTAGCTTCTCCTCGCTAATTCCGATTCCGGTGTCCCTTACGGCAAACCGCAGCACGACGCGACCTTCCCCCTCCCGCTGCTTGCGGACGGACAGGACGATCTCTCCCTTTTGCGTAAATTTTGCGGCGTTGTTCGCCAGATTGACGAGCACCTGCTCCAGTCGCAGGGGATCGCCCTCAAGAGCGAAGGGAACGTCGGGAGAGATGTTAAAAAGAAACTCCAGTCCCTTTTCGTCGGTCTTCATGGCGATCAGGTTGGAAAGTTTGTCCAGGACGGAGTCCAGGTGGAAGGGAATCCTCTCCATCTTCAACTTTCCGGCCTCTATTTTGGAGAAGTCCAGTATGTCGTTGATAATTCCCAAAAGCGACTGGGCGGATATCTGAATCTTGTCCAGGTGGCCGCTCTGCTTTTTGGTCAGCTCCGTCTGCTGGGCCAGATAGGACATGCCGATAATGGCGTTCATGGGCGTGCGGATCTCGTGGGACATGTTCGTCAGAAAATCGGACTTGGTACGATTGGCGGATTCGGCCTTTTCCTTGGCCTTCTTTAGCTCCCGTTCCGATTCCTTCCGGTGCATGATACGCCAAACGCCGTCCAGTACCAGCGTAACGTTGCGCTCGTCCTCCTTGTTGTACGGCTCCTTTTTGTTCGCCACCCCCGCAACCAGCACGACCCTATCCTGATCGACCAGAGGAATCGCCATAAATCGTTCGATCTCGACGTTTCCTTTGATACACAGTCCCTTCGACGGGTCCGATGCGCGATAGTCGTTGACGATTACGGCCTCGCGCCTGCGGACGGATTCCGCGCACAGTCCGAACTCCTCCCGGCAGCTTCCCCGTTCGACTCCCGGCGGTTTGCAAGCCTTTCTCCGCTTTTCGGTATCGACAACGTGCAGCAGGGATTCTCGGTCGGTGGCAAAGATGCATCCGAACCGGCTTCCGGTCATGCGCACCACCTCCTCCAGGGCGAAGTTCCGAATGGCGTCGTCCTTTTCGTCGATCATCCGGGAGAGGCGATACAGCGCTTCGAGGTTCACCGTATTGAGCGTGAGCTTCTCCTCCGCCCGCTTGCGTTCCGCAACCTCCACCTTGAGCTGGCACAGCAGGCTGCTGGTTTTGAGCAAGGCGCCGATGCGGGCCAGCAGCTCCTCCTCCTCGAACGGTTTGGTCAGGTAGTCGTCGGCACCGGCCTGCAACCCTTTGACTTTCTCCTCGACATCGTCTAGCGCCGTCAGAAACAGGACGGGAATGTCCTTCAGCCTCCCGTCCGATTTAATGGCGCGGCACACTTCGATGCCGTTGATTTCGGGCATGACATTGTCCAGCAGAACGATGTCCGGCAGTTCCCGTTGGAAAAAATCCAGACATTGCCGTCCGTTTTCCGCCAGACAGACGCGATACCCCCGCGATTTCAGCAGCTCGTCGATTCTCATGCGAGCCGTCAGGCTGTCGTCGGCAACCAGTACCGTAGGTTCGCCATTGGTTATGTTCATTCTCTCCGCCTCCGATCGGACTGTAGATCGGCCAGTTTTAGAATCTTTTCCGCGATCCGGTAGTCCGGCAGCACGGCATGGGCCGCATCGATATCCACGGCTGCTTGGGGCATGCCAAAAACGACCGATGTCGATTCGTCCTGGCAGATGGCAAATCCTCCCGCATCCTTTATCGCCTTCAGCCCCTTGGCTCCGTCCCTGCCCATTCCGGTAAGGAGAATCCCGATGGGTCTGATCCTCCTCTCGCAGGCCAGGGAAAAAAACAGCGTGTCGACGGAAGGACGGCAGTAGTTGACGCGAGGAGCATCCTTCAGTCCAATTTTTCCGTTTTTGACGACCGTATGGCGCGACGGCGGTGCCACCAGGATGCGTCCCCCCGCCTCCTTCAGCTTTTCTCCGCTTGCGGCGAACTCCACATCCAGCTTGCAGACGCCGTTCAGCCAGTCGGCAAAGCCGCTGTCCTGCGTCTCCGACAGATGGATGACCACCAGTATCGGAAGGGGGAAAGTTCGGGGTAGGGATTTGAGGATTCGGGCCAGCACTCCCGGTCCGCCGGTCGAAACTCCCAAAGCGACCACATCGTATTCGGCACCCGAACCAAACGGCCGATTCCGGGCCGGCTTTCGGTCGCTATCGTCCGTTTTCCAATCCCGAGTCGGGCTTTTCAGCGGGAGGCGCGCCGCCGCTCGGACGTGCCGCACAAGCTCCCTTTCCCACTTTTCGGCGTCCCGATCCATTTCCCTCTTCTCCAAAACGGCCACCGCACCCGCATCCGCAGCCCGCAGCAGATCCCGCCTCTCTCTCCGGTCGACGGCCGAGGAGACGACAATGATCGGGCGCGGACAGACCGACATGATGCGCTCGGTAGCCTGTATTCCATTCATTTTCGGCATCGCCAAGTCCATCAGAATGACATCCGGCTTCAGGGTTTGCGCCCGGGAAAACGCCTCTCTGCCGTCTTCGGCTTCCGCCGTTACGGCGATTCCGGGGCTCCTGCCCAGTATTTTCGCGATTCTGCCGCGTACCGAAGCCGAATCGTCGGCCACCAACACCCGTATCATGGCAATAGACTTTCGACGGTTGACAGGAACTCCTCTTCGGCGAACTGGCTCTTGACGAAATAGGCATCGGCTCCGACAGCGATTCCGCGCCTTTTGTCCTCGTCGCTTCCCATGGAGGAGAGTATCACGATGGGAACCTCCTCGTACCTTCCGATGCCGCGCAGCCTCTCCGTCAGTTCGAAGCCGTCGATGCCGGGCATCTGGATATCGGTGACAAAAAGACCGAAACTCCTTTCTCCCAGAATTTCGAGTGCCTCCTCTCCCGACTGGGCCAGCACGGTTTCATATCCTTCCGATTTGAGAATGCCGTCTATCAGCAGCCTCGTCGTCTGGGAGTCGTCCACCACCATGATAGGAGGTTTGGCCGTTTTCTCCGCAGTCTCCGTCTCCGCTTTGCCGACCGTTTTCGTTCTTTCGATAATTTCGTCCACATCGAGTACAAAGGCAGGATCGCCGTTCGACAAAATCGCCGAAGAGCCGACGCCCATTAGGTTCGCAAGTTCCCCCCGCAGCGCTTTCGGCATGATCTCGATCCTGCCGGACAGGCTGTCCACGATGAGGCCGACGGTTCCCAGGCCGCCCCCGACCAGAACGACGTTGGCCCTTCCGGTCGATCTGGCGGAGGGGGGAATCCGCAGAATATCCGCCAGCTCGATCAGGGGGATGGGGGTGCCTTCGTGCGCTATCATCCTTCTTCCCGCCTCCCAGAGGATATCCTCCTCTACGATCTGCCTGGTTCCGATCACGTTTTTGAAGGGAATAAGATAGTCCCGACCCGATATTCGTATCGAAAATACCGACAGCACGTCCGTCGTCAGGGGCAGCCGAAGCGTGAGCCGGGAAAACGAGCCCTTTTTCGATTCGATAGCGATACTGCCGCCCAAACTGGACACGCTCTCTTTGACAACGTCGAGCCCAACGCCGCGTCCGGCCAGTTCCGACACCTTCCCGACCGAAGAGAAGCCGGGGGCAAGCGTCAGGTAGAGAACGTCCTCGTCCGACATAGCGGCAGCCGCTTCGGCCGTGACGACATTCCGCTCGACCGCCGCCTTCCGCAGCTCTTCGGCATCCATTCCCCTGCCGTCGTCGTGGCAGACGATGCGCACCAGTCCCGTCTCCTTTCCGAACCGCAGCCGGATGGTGCCGACGGACTCCTTTCCCGACAGCTTTCTTTCCTGGGCGCTCTCGATGCCGTGCACGACGCTGTTCCTCAAAATGTGGAACAGGGGCTCCCGCACGCGGTCGAGCAGAAAGCGGCTCAGCCGCTCCTCGGAGCCTTCGACGTCGAAACGGACCGACTTGCCGGTCTCCAACGCCAGGTCCCGCACGGCCTTTTCGAACAGGAGGCACAGGTTGCGCACGGGCACAAGATGGGTCGTTTTGATCGTTTCCGCCATCTCCCTGGAGAGTGCCACGGAGCTGACGATTTTTCGTTCCAGATTGTCGACGCTCCTTTCCAACTCCTCGCCCAGCCGGCTGTTCGAATCCGTCCACTTCAGCCTCCGCACAACCTTGCCGAAAGGTTCGATGGCGCTCTTCAGCCATGCGGTGTTGATCAGGATTTCGTTGGAAAGCGTCGTCATGCGGTTGAGATCGGCGGTTTTGACTCGCATGACGGTCTCTTCGCCCTTTCGGCCGCCAAGCTGTTCCGTATGATTTTTGCGGGCAGATCGTTCGCTCCGTGCCGAGGTTTCCTCTTCGACCGGCCGATCGGTATTCGCCTCCTCCGTTTCGCTCTCCTGTCCCCCCGTTGACGGCTCCTCCTGCGCTTCCGCCTCCAGCGCAGCCAGAATCTCGGAGGAGTCGACCCTGTCTTCGGGCACGCTTGTCCGCACGGCCTCCAACTTTTTTTCCAAAAGGGTCGTGGCATCGAGCAAAATGGTAATATCCTCCGTGCGGACCGGCCGGTTCCGCTCTCGACAGCGAATCAACCGCTCCTCCATAGCGTGGGAGAGGCGGGCCATTCCGCTCAGTCGGACGACGCCGGCCGCTCCCTTGAGAGAATGGAGAAACCGCAGCAGCTTTTTGACCAGCTCCCGGTCCGAGGAGCGCTTTTCCAGAGCAAGCAGACCGGCGGTCAGTTCGGCCAGAATCTCGCCCGCTTCGATGATAAAATATTTGTATCTGTCGGCCATGAGATCTTCCGGTATTCCGGCTTTCCGTTAGCTGCTAAATCTCCACCAGAGTTCTCGCCATTTTCAGTAGCTGGTCGGCCGTACTTAGCGTCTGGGTCGAGCTGGCCTTTACCTCTTCCGCGGCGGACTGGACATACTTCACGGCGCTGAAGGTCTGCTCGATGACCGTGGTCTGCTGTGCTACCGTCATCTCGATCTCCTTCGAAGTCACCAGATTGTTTTCGGAGGTTTTGATGATTTCGGCAAAATGACCCTCCGTGTTTTTGATGCGCTGCTGCCCTTTGTCTACCGCTTTCATACCCTCCTCGGTTACCAGGACCGTTTTGTTGCTGCTTTTCTGCATATCCTCGATCAAAGCCCGAATCTCCTTTGTGGATTCCACCGCCTTGTTGGCCAGATTTTTGATCTGTTCGGCCACCGCCGCGAAACGGGTGCCCGCTTCGCCCGCTCCGGCGGCCTCGATGGTCGCGTTGTAGGACAGTATGGTCGTCTGATCGGCCAGCTCGTTGATAATTTGCAGAATCAATCCCATCTGATGGGTCTTCTCTCCCAGCGACAGCATGTTTTGGGTGACGCTCTGCACCTGGGTGCGAATGTCGGAAATGCCGTCGATAGCCTGGGTCAACGATTTCTTGCCTTTGGCGGAGAGTCGGTTGGCGGCTTCCACTCCCGACGAGGCGCTCGACGTGGCTTCGTCGATCTGTTTGGCGCTGCTGAGCAGCTCCTCCATAGTCGTGGCAATCTTGGTGGAGGCTGCCACCTGCTCCGTCGCGCTGCTCGTTTGCTGCTGGGAGGCTACCTTCAGCTCCTCCGCTGCGGTTTTCAGCTCCCTTGTGGCCCTGTTCAGCGGTTTGGTGATGACGCGGGTCATCAACAGCACGCTGACGACAATCACGGCGATGGCGACGACACTCACGATTCCGATAACAATCTCCAGGTCGTTCATGGAGGCGAATGCCTCGTCGTAGTCCACCTCCGCGATCAGGGCCCAGGTGAAGTCTCCCACCCGCATCGGCGTATAGGCGGACAGCACCCGGTTGCCGTTGTATTTGGTGATGATCTTCTCGTCCGCTATTCCGGCCAGCGCCTCGCGGCTGGCGACCGTATCGACGCTGCCGGCGGAGGGGTTGGCAAAGGAGGCTTTCACCGTGCGGTTGACGGGATCGAGAAAGGAATCCGAGCGCATCAGCTTGTCCGGTCCCACCAGATAGGTCTCTCCCGTTTTCCCGATTCCGGTGCGCTCCCGGATGGCCGCATTGATCGTATCGATGTCGATTTGGGTGACCAGGACGGCGGTAACCTTGCCGTTTTCGTCGAAAATGGGCGCGCCGATAAAGGACTTGGGCTCGCTGTTGCTGGGAGCGTAGGGTTCGAAGTCCACCATCGCCACGGAGGCGGTATTCAGCACCTTGCGCCACAGTTTCGCCAGGTGGCTGTTTTTATGGGGACCGGAGGAGAGATTGGTGCCCATGTCGTTCTCTTTGGTGACGGAAAAGGTCACATGGCCGTGTTCGGCACAAATGATAAAGACGTTGTGGTATTCGAACAGATCGATAAATTTGCGGAAGAAGTCGACATTCCTGTCGTAGAGACGCCGATATCGGTCGGTATTGATGTTGAACGGCTTGTCGCTCTCGGCTTTGATGTCGTTATGGTACTTCTGTAGTTTGCCGAAAAAGAGACGCACGTCGGTGGTTTCGGCCAGCAGCCGTATCTCCTTTGTCTTATTTTTCAGATACTCGTCGATTTCGCTTTTTTTTACCTCCCTTTCGATCAGCAGCGCGTTGAAAACATGTTTTTGCAGGGCATCTCCGGCCGTTTTGAACGAGATGAATCCGATCAGGGCAAACGGTATGATCCCCACCGCCGTCATGACGAAAAGAAGTTTGGTTTTGAATTTCATTGTTTTTTTCACGACGATTCTCCAGTTGAATGAAAACGGATGCGGCTCGGACTTCCCGCCGCGCTTCCGAACCGTCCGCTATCCGGATATGGATTCGGGTTGCAGCAGCGTGGCCATCTCTCCCTCGTGGAGAAACTCCCCGGCAATCATCCGTGCGGTCTCGCTATCGAGAGAAAGGGGTTTGGCTTTGATCTCCCTATCCGCCAGCTTCCTCGCATCGATCAGCCTGTCCACCAGCAGTGCGGCGTCCGTCCGCAACCCTTTGGTGATCAGCAGAATGTTTTCCGTTCCGGGTTGGAAGGGCGGCTGTTTCAATCGGAAGTGCAAATTGATCACGGCCAATACTTCGTTTCGGTAGTTGATGACGCCGTGCACGCCCTTAAGTCCGCCGGGAGCCGGAACGATCTTGCGGTTGATCACAATTTCGCGCAGGGAAGCGGTCGGCCAGGCGAAGGTCTCCCGCCCAACTCGAAACAGGAGATAGACGGTAAGATCGCGTCTCCCGTACTCCACGGGCCTGGTCGCAGCCAGGTCGAAAGACTCCCGCAGCGTTCGCAGCCTCTCTTCGAAACCGGAACTACCTGTCGTTGGTTTTTCCCACATATCGTTCGATCGTCTCCCGTAAAAAGGATGGCGGCACAGGCCCGTGAAACAGTTGCACGCGGTCGACCCGGTCGGAATCCAGCACCTTCAAAGCGTTGAGGAAGTGCCTGCCGGCTTTTTGCGGATCGCCGGCATTCCTGTAGATGGTACCCAAACGGAAATAGGGCGCAAAAAAGGATCTGTCCAAAAATATAGCCTTCCGATTGGCCTTCATCGCACCCTTGACATCGCTTTGGGCCTCCCTGATCAGGGATTCGAGCACGTATCCCTCCGGAGCCGTATCCGACCGTTCGAAGGCCTTCTGCCAGTATCGCTCGGCCTGATCGAGACGCGCCGTATTGTAGTATAGCAGACCGGTCAGCAGCAGCTCCCGCAACCCCTTCCGCGAGTCGTCTCCGATTTTCGCCAGCTGCGCCAGAGCCGGTTCGAACTCCTCCCGCAGATAGCGTTCGAAGGCCCTCCGGTAGTTCTCCTCCTCCGTTTCCCCTTCCCTTTCCGCTTTTTCCACATCGCTCTGCCGCTCGCATTCGACCTGCGGCGACCTGCCGGGAGGAGTTTCAGCCACTTTGGTCCGGGCAATGCCTTCGAAGATGCGGCCGATATCTGCCAGGACCGGATTTTCGGGCAGGGAAGGGATCGGATTTTCCGGTAGGGAAACCGCAGAGGCCGGAGGCTCGGCAATAGAAACCGTTGGGACCGGGACATCCGTTTTGAAAAACCGCCGACGGTCCGGGCAGTCCCTTTTTTGAAACAGAAAGGTATCGCCGTACTTCAATCGGGCCAGCAGACGGTCGGGCACCATAAATCCCTCCGAATGCCCCAGGAACAGGAAACCGCCGTCGCGCAGGCAGTCCACCAGGCGCTCCAGTACCCGCAGCGCGACCTTCGGCTGAAAGTACATCAGCGCGTTCCGGCAGAAAATGACATCCATATTGCAATACCGTGCCGGGTAGGCGGCATCGGAAACGAGGTTCAGCGTTTTGAAGTCGACCAGTTGCCGGATGCGGTTTTCCAGGCGGTACGCTCCCCTTTTTTTGTGAAAATAGGTATCGATGACGGATTGCGGCACGCCCCGGAAGGAGTGCTCCGTATATATTCCCCGTTTTCCGCAATCGACGGAATTCCAATTGACATCGGTGGCCAAAATCTCGAACTCCCTCTTCGGACGGTTGCGCAAACCCTCAAGAAGAGCGATGGCCAGAGTATAGGGCTCCTCTCCCGTGGAGCAGGCGTTCGACCAAAATTTGAGCGGCTCCCCGGTTTTGTCGGATCGCTGCAAGATACTGGGCAGGACGAATTCCCGCAAAGCTCGCCAATGGGACCGATTGCGGAAAAAGAAGGTCTCCCCCACCGTCAGATGGTTGAGCAGAATGCCCAACTCGTCGGCTCCCACAACCGAATTCAGATAGTCGCAATAGTCGTCGAGCGACTTTATGCCGACAATTCGCCGTCTCCGGCAGACCAGGTTCTCGATTTTTTCTCGGTTGTCCCGATTGATGAGAAAACCGGAATGCCGCCCGATCAATGAAAAAATTGCCTTGCTTTCGTTCATTCTTCCGCGTTTGCGCTTAGGCCTGCCGAATTTCCATCGGCGAACCCGCCAGTCGAAGAGAGTTCAAAAACGGTGTCCACAAACCGATCGGACAGTATCGTTTCCATATTCAATATCGGCAGAATCTTTCCCTCCGCCCGGGCATTGTACAGGATATATTCGGCACCGCCCGCTACCGCATAGCTTGGCAGGTCGTCTATCTTTCCGGCGTCGAGACAGTAAAACCGATGCAGTCCGTCTACGGCAATACAGACGCTCGACTCCCCTTCCCGCACGGCGATCCATTTGCAGCCGGAGTGCAGCGCACTCGGTTCGATCCCTATCCGCCGCTTCAGATTGATCAGCGGTACGGCTTTTCCGTGCAGGTCGATCAGGCCCAAGACGCTGGCGGGGGCTCCCGGAATCGGCCGGACCCTGTCTACGCGGTTCACCTCCCTGATCGCCCCCACGGGCAGAGCGAAAGAGTGCCCGTTCAAAAAAAAGGTCAGAATCTGTAGGCTTTTTTCCCCTTTGGGAATAGCGCTCTCTTGCAAACGGTTGAGTTTCGTCATGGTGCAGTAGATGATAGTGAGGGTGGATGCTTTTGAGTTTTGCAGCATATACCCTCCAGTATAGAGCATCCCCACTGCATATGAAAGAAAAAAATCCAAGGGAGAACCAACAAATATGGAACGAAGGGATCGGGGAGGGGGGAGGTCGAATCAGGTTCCCGATAGCGGAATGTCGCAGAGTGGAAGGTAGGTCGCCCCTTTCGGCGACAGAACGCTTTGAAACAGCGTCAGTTTCGTTACTTGGCAGTCGAGAGCGAGAGCGCAGGGCACGATTTTCATTTTCGGCCGAAAACGGCCCCTGATCCTTTTCGAAACCGCCGCACGCCGAGTTCGCAGATCCTCTCGCACAGATCGGGAAAAGGGAGTCCTTCGGCCGCCGCCGACTGGGGCAGCAGGCTGGTCGCGGTCATGCCGGGAAGGGTGTTGGCCTCGAGGCACCATAGTTTCCCCTCGTCGTCCAGCCGGAAATCGATCCTGCTGTACCCCTTCAGCTTCAGCGCTCTGTGCGCTCGGAGAGCAAGAGTCCGCACCTCTTTTGTCTGCTCTTCGCTCAGGTCCGCCGGGAAGGTCTCTTCGGCGCCTCCGATCTGGTACTTGCTCTCGTAGTCGAAAATGGAACTGCACTTGGGGACGATCTCCCCTACGGCCAGAGCCCGGTCGTCCAAAATTCCCACGGTAAGCTCCCGGCCGGGAACGAACCGCTCCGCCATCGCCTCGTTGTCGTGAAGAAAGGCGGTTTCGACTGCCGCCCCGACGTCGGCAGCTCGCTTCGCGACGGTCAGCCCCACCGTGGATCCCTGCTTGTTGGCTTTGATTACGACCGGAAAGCCGATTTCTCGGCGAATGGCCGCTTCGTCCGCCGGGAGCATCATCCATTTGGGAGTGGGAACTCCCGCCAACCGAAACAGCCGTTTGGAAACGTCCTTGTCCATTGCGTTGGCGCTTCCCTGATGGCAGCTTCCCGTATAGGGGATTTCCATAAAATCCAAAAAGCCCTGCATCATGCCGTTTTCCCCGCTTCCTCCGTGCAGCGCCAGGAATACGATATCGACATTGACGATTTCCGGGCTACCCAGCAGGGCGGCCGGATGCAAACTGGCCGAAACCGCTCTGCCGACCTTGGGAGGAGTCTTCTTGACCCCGGAATGCAGCAACTCCCGCTCCTGCGACAGGGAAAGAACCCCCCGAGCCGTATCCACGGCCGCGACGCAGTGTCCCTTTTCTCTTAAGGCACGAACGATCTGGGAACCGCTGGCTATGGAAACGTCTCTCTCTTCGCTGGTTCCTCCGAAAAATACTGCTATTTTCATTTGCCCCTTTTAGTGAAAATGAATTCTCTCCTCCGCTGTATCGGTCCCTCCCATTGACGCGCAAACGACAAGGCACTACCATTTCGCGGAAAGCAACTTCCTAAAAATTTTCGAATCTCAATCAGTCATCCCTGTCGAGATAGCCCATGATACGGCACATTGTAATGTGGAAGCTCAAAAAGCATGCGGAAAAGGCCGCCAAACTGCAAAACGCGCTGAAAATCGTAGAGCAACTGGAAAGTTTGAAGGGCGGCATTGCCGAAATAGTACAATTGGAAGCCGGACGCAACATGATTGCCTCGGACGATTCGTTCGATGTGGCGCTATATGCCAGTTTCGTCACAAAGGACGATCTGGAAGCGTACCGGACGCATGCGAAACATGTCGAGGTTGCCGCCTTTATCGACAGGGTGGCGGAACGCCGGATCGTCTTCGACTACGAAATTTGAAGTGCGGGCGGCTGTTTACATGTGCAGCGCCCGCCTGCCGGTCGCATCCAGGCAGGCCTCCTTCAAAGCTTCCGTAAAGGTGGGATGCGCGTGGGGCATGCGTGCGATATCCTCGGCGCTGGCACGGTATTCCATCGCAACGACAGCCTCGCCGATCATGTCGGCCGCTCGGGCACCGATCATGTGAATTCCCAAAATTTCGTCGGTGTCGGCATCGGTCAGGACTTTCACCAGTCCGTCCAGTTCGGCGGCGGCGCGGGCCCTTCCCAAAGCCCGGATGGGAAAGCTGCCGGATCGAAAGGCGATTCCCTTCCGCTCCAGCTGCTCCTCCGTATGCCCCACTCCGGCTACCTCCGGCCAGGTGTAGACAACGCTCGGAATCGCAAGGCGGTTGATGCGGGGTTTCTGTCCGGCGATCCGTTCCGCCACCAGCACTCCCTCCTCCTCCGCCTTGTGTGCCAGCATCGCTCCGCTGATCACATCGCCGATGGCATACACCCCCTTTTGTACCGTCTCCAGGCAGTCGTCCACCGGTATGAATCCCTTTCGGTCCGTCTCGATTCCGGCATTTTTCAGGCCCAGCGATTCGGTATAGGGTCTCCTCCCTATCGCCACCAGGCAGAAATCCGCTTCAAAGCCGACCTCCTCCCCCTTGCCGCTCTTGGCCTTCACCTCCACGCTCTCGCCCCTGTTTTCCGCCGAAAGCACCGCATGCTCGAAGAGCATTCCGATGCCCATTTTTTTCAGGACGCGCTGCAGTTCCCTGCCGAGCGTCGGGTCCATAGTGGGGATCGCGCGGGGAAGAGACTCCAGAATCGTAACTTTGGTGCCCAACCGAGCGTAGACCGACCCCAACTCCACGCCTATGATGCCCGCGCCGACAACGAGCATCCGATCCGGCACTCTCTCGAAAGAGAGCGCTTCCGTGGAGGAGACGATGCGTCTGCCGTCCATTTCGACATTGGGCAGTGCGGAGGGTTTCGAACCCGTAGCGACAACAACGTTTCTCCCCGTTACGGAGATCGGTTCCCCCTCCCGACCGGCGACCGAAACCGTCTTTGCCGTTTGGAACGTTGCGGTGCCTTCGAAAACGGCAATTTTGTTCTTGTCCATCAAATACCGTACCCCCCTGCAGGTATCGGCCACCACTTTCGCCTTCCTCGCCTGCATCCGCAGCCAATCGTAATCGAGTTGCCCGACCGATATGCCGTGGGCCGCGAAGTTTCTTTTCGCGTTGTAGTAGTGCTCGCTGGAGTCCAGAAGCGCCTTGGATGGAATACAGCCCACATTCAGGCAGGTTCCGCCCAAAGTGGGATACCTTTCCACCAGCGCGGTCTTCTGTCCCAACTGCGCGCAGCGGATGGCCGCCACGTAACCGCCGGGCCCGGAGCCAATAACCACGACGTCGAATTCCATATCTTCTCCAGATTACAGGCCCAGCAGAAATTCCACCGGGTCCTCCATGAGCGTCTTCACCTTCCGCAAAAAACCGACCGATTCGCGACCATCGACGATGCGGTGGTCGTAGGAGAGCGCCACGTACATCATCGGCCGTATGCACACTTCGCCGTTCAAGGCGATCGGCCTTTCGACGATGTTGTGCATGCCCAAAATTCCGCTTTGGGGAGGGTTGAGAATCGGCGTCGACAGCAGCGATCCGAATACGCCGCCGTTGGTGATGGTGAAGGTCCCTCCGGTCATCTCCCCGACACTCAGCGTCAAATTCCGCGCCTTTTGGGCCAACCGCAGAATTTCTGACTCCAGCTCCGCCAACGTCAGCCCCTCCGCATTTCTGACGACGGGGACCACCAATCCCTTCGGAGCGCTGACGGAGATGCCGATGTCCTTGTAGTCGTGATATTCTATCTCGTCGCCGACGATGTAGGCGTTGAGGGCCGGGCAGGAATCCAGCGCCGTCGTGATCGCCTTGGCAAAAAACGACATGAATCCCAACTTGACGCCATGCCTTTCGAAAAACCGCTCTTTGTATCGTTTTCTGATCTCCATCACCCGGCTCATGTTGATCTCGTTGAACGTCGTCAGCATTGCCGTTTCGTTTTTGGCGGCGACCAGGCGCTTTGCGATTTTTTTTCTCAAAGGCGACAGCTTTTCGTACCGCACTCCCCTTTCGGCATCTCCGGTCCGCACGCCTTGGACCTTTTCGTCGGCCCGAACCGGCTCTTCGACGGCCTTTTTTTGTATCTCTCCGGCCCTGTCCGCAGTCGGTTTTGCCGCCGTTTCCTGAATTAGGATATCCTGTTTGAGAATTCTGCCGTCCCTGCCGCTGCCCACGACCGATTTTAGATCCAACTCGCGCTCCACGGCTATCTTTCGAGCCGCTACCGAAGGGGTTCCCTTTGCATACTCCTCCTGCGGAGGGTCGGGAGAGGAAGTCGTCTCCTCCTGCGGAGGGTCGGGAGAGGGAGCTGTCTTCTCTTCTGGCCGAACGTCCCGGCCGAACTCCGTATCGATTTTTGCCACAACCTGCCCGACCTTGACGGTTTCTCCGGCCGGGGACAGGACCTCCACCTTTCCGGCCGCTTCCGCCGGTAGCGTCAAGGTGGCCTTTTCCGATTCGATCTCCAACAGATCTTCGTCCAACCCTACCAAATCTCCTGTCCGTTTGAACCAGGCGGAGATCGCGACTTCGCTGATCGATTCTCCCGGGTTCGGGATTTTGACATCCAGTATCATAACGTTCCTGATTGAAGGGCCCTTTCCAACAGCTCCCGTTGCTCTGCGGCGTGCCGTTGCGAAAAGCCGGTAGCGGTTGTGCCGCACTCCTTTCTGCAGACGCCTTTCAACTCAAAATGGTGCAGCTTCCGAAACAAAAAGGGCCAGGCTCCCATGTTTTCCGGCTCCTCCTGCACCCATACGGTCTCCTGCGACCGGCCGTAGTTCCCTAGCAGCTGCTCCAGCTTGAGTTCCGGCAGAGGGTACAGCTGCTCCAACCGCACGATGGCGATATCCTCGATTCCCCTCTCCTCTCTTTCGGCGGCAAGCTCGTAGAATACCTTTCCCACGCACAGCAAAACCCGCCGTACCTTTTCGGGGTCGACGGTTTTGTCGTCGTAGATTTCCTGAAAGGCCTTGCCCGCTTCTATCTCCTCGACTCTGCTGACGCATTGCGGATGCCTCAGCAGACTTTTGGGAGTAAAAACGATCAGGGGCTTGCGAAAGTAGCGGTAAAGCTGCCGCCGCAATACGTGAAACATGTTGGCGGGCGTGGAGCAGTTGACCACCTGCAGATTGTTGTCGGCGCACAGCGACAAAAAGCGCTCCACGCGAGCCGAAGAGTGTTCGGAACCCTGCCCCTCGTAGCCGTGCGGAAGCAGAATTACCAAACCGCACATACGGTGCCATTTGACTTCCGAACAGCTTAAAAACTGATCGAAGATCACCTGCGCCACATTGGCGAAATCTCCGAACTGGGCCTCCCAGACCGTCAGCGCGTTCGGATTGTCGTATGCGTATCCCGCCTCGAATCCGAGCACGCCGTATTCCGACAGCGGCGAATTGTAGACGTCGAACTTGGCCTGGTTTCTGCTCAGGTGCCTTAATGGGACGTACTTCTCTTCGGAATCTTCGATCGTTAGAATCGCATGCCTATGGGAGAAGGTTCCGCGACCGCAATCCTGTCCGCTCAGTCTCACGGGGAATCCCTCGTGCAGCAAACTGGCGTAGGCCAGCAGCTCTCCCAAAGCCCAGTTGACGATCCCTCTCTCTTCGTACATGGTTTTGCGATCCTCGAAGAGGCGTCTGGTTTTGTTGAAAAAGTTCCTGTCCTCCGGCAGATGGTTCATGCGAAGGAGCAGCTCGTCCAGCAGATCGCGGTCGACGCCGGTCAGGGGCGACAGCACGAATTCGTTCTCGACGGATCGCCGGAACCCCCTCCAGCTGCCGGTTATCGCCGGCAGGTCGGAATGGTTCCGATTTTGGGCCTGATCGAAGCTCGAATTCAGCATTTGGGTGGTTTCCTCCTTGATGCGGGCGGGCGTTTGGGGATCGATCAGCTCCTTTGCCAAAATATGGCTGGTATAGATCTCCAACGGATTGGGGTGTGCGGCAATGGTTTTGTACAAAATGGGCTGGGTAAATCTGGGTTCGTCGCTTTCGTTGTGGCCGTGCTTGCGGTATCCCATGATGTCGATAAATACGTCGCGATGAAATTTCTGGCGGAACTCCATGGCCAGTCCTACGGTATATACCACCGCTTCGATATCGTCTCCGTTCACGTGAAAAACGGGGGAGAGCGTCACCTTTGCCACATCCGTACAGTAGGTGCTGGATCTTCCATCCCTCGAAGTAGTGGTGAATCCCAACTGGTTGTTCAAAATAATGTGCACCGTACCGCCGGTTCTGTATCCCTCCAGCATCGACATCTGAATCACCTCGTAGACGACTCCCTGACCGGCAATGGCCGCGTCGCCGTGGATCAGAATCGGCACAACTTTGTCCAGGTCTCCGTCGTAGTTGTGATTCAGTTGCGATCTCGCCTTTCCCATCACGATCGGGTCCACCGCCTCCAGATGGGAAGGATTCATGCTCAGGCTGACGTGCACGCGCTTCCCGTTGGGCGTGGGAACGTCGTTGGAATAGCCCATGTGGTACTTCACGTCGCCGACAAACCGCGCCTCGTTGGTGTCGATTCCCTTGTACTCGAAAAAAATGTCGGCAAACGGTTTTCCCACGACGTTGGCCAGGACGTTCAGCCTGCCGCGATGGGCCATTCCCAGAACGCAGCACTCGACTCCCAATTCCGCTCCGGAATCGATCACGGCATTGATTGCCGGTATTACCGCCTCGACGCCCTCCAGCGAAAACCGCTTCTGCCCGATGTACTTTTTGTCCATAAACAGCTCGAACAGCACCGCTCTCGTCAGGTTTTCCAGAATGCGAACCCTCTCGGTCTCCGTGAAGTCCGGTCTGTTTCTGCAGTTCTCCATCCGAACCTGCAACCACTTGACGATTTCGGGATGCCGGATGTACTTGAACTCCGCCCCTACGGAATGGCAGTAGGTCTCCTCCAGATGGCGAACGATGTCGTCCAACGAGGAGGGTCCGATCCCGATTTCGTTTCCCGCCAAAAAGACAACGTCCCGATCCTCCTCCTTCAGGCCGAAATACTCCGGCGTGATGGCCGGAGTGTGCTGTTCCCTGGACCGCACCGGATTGATTTTGGTAAAAAGATGGCCGCGGCCGCGGTATGCCTCGATCAGCTTCAGCACCTTGTCTTCGTTCCGCACCACCTGGCAGGAGCGGCTGCAATACTCTCCGCTCTCCAGGCCGAACTTGTATCCGGAGAAAAACATCACCCAGGAGGGGTCGATCGACGAAGGGTTTTTGTGATACCGCTGGAACATCGTATCGATTGCGGCCGGATCGGCGTTGTCGATAAAGGAATAGTCTTTCATTGCAGCTTTTTGAGATCGAGAATCCCGCTTCGGGTTCGGATTCTCCAGTGAAACTGCCCCTAAAGGGAGGATAGCGACGGATGCGCTCGGTATACGGTATGGAGCCTCCCCGCGATTCGCCTCGTTTATAAATGGATCGGAGGGAAAAATCCAGGACAATTCTTGTCCGCCGCAGCCGTCTCAAACGACTACTGCGCGAATCCGAAACTCGCAGTATCCGACTGCCGAAGTGTCGCCATTCTCTTTTGGCTGGCGTTGCGATCTGTTTGCCGCCATTCCGGTATTTTTGCACGGCGTCGCCAGCAAGGATAAAGCGATGAGGACATTTCGCTTTTTATGGGGAGTGCCCGTCGTTTGGCAAAGGCTTCGGACTTGACCGAAGAGAAAAAGTCGGAAAATATTGATGACGCAGTGCAAAATCGCATGAAACGGCAAGCAGATGCTGCCGAAGCAGGGAACCGAACGGAACAGGAGTTCGAAGCCGCTTCCGCCTATCCGGTGAGTGAGACAAGAGACAAAACGATATGGAGAACAGTGCATGACTGTATCGCCGGAACAAATTGACCTTTGGCTGAATGTAAAATCCGAAGGGCAGAATCTTGAATTCAAAGAGGCCAAATCGCAATACGACAACAAAAAGCTGTATCAGTATTGTGTAGCCATTGCTAACGAGGGTGGCGGATATTTTGTACTTGGCGTAGCAAACGAATTGCCGAGAAAGGTTGTGGGAAGTCGGGCATTTCATAACATTGTCGAAATGGCATCCAAGCTCTTTACCGCCATCGGTTTTCGAGTGGATATTGAGGAGGTGCGTCATCCAGACGGACGTGTAGTCGTTTTCTCGATTCCTTCTCGGCCCAAAGGAACGGCATACCACTACGAGGGTGCCTATTTGATGCGCTCGGGCGAGCAATTGGTACCGATGAGTGAAGACCAATTGAGAAGGATTTTTGCCGAGGGGCAACCGAGTTGGCTGGAAAGTGCTGCTTTGAAAAATGTATCGGCGCAAGATGTCATACAATTGTTGGATACGCAGTCGTTTTTCGATTTGCTGAACATGCCCTATCCCACCCGGCAAAAGGGAGTCATCGAAAAGCTTATAGCCGAACGTCTGATAGAACGGACCGCCGCCAGTTTTTCAGTTTTAAACATTGGTGCCTTGCTGCTCGCGAAAAGTCTATCCGATTTCCCTAGCATAAGCAGAAAGGCACTGCGCGTCGTGGTATATGAAGACGAATCAAAAATGAGAACCAGGTTGGATGCCAAAGGTGAAAAGGGATATGCCGTCGGCTTTCAGGAGCTGGTTAATTACGTGATGAGCCATTTGCCGCAAAATGAAGTGATTGAAGACGCTTTGCGGCGGGAGGCTGGACTTGTACCCGCAGTCGTTATCCGTGAGCTACTGGCAAATGCTCTGATTCATCAAGAGCTGGATATTGCAGGAACATCGCCGATGGTGGAGATCTATTCCGATCGAGTGGAAATATCGAACCCCGGCGAACCTATCGTGCCTATTGAGCGTTTCATCGATGGCTACCAGTCCCGCAACGAGAGATTGGCGGATTTAATGCGGAGATTTGGAATATGCGAGGAAAAAAGCAGCGGTATCGATCGAGTGATTGAAGCAGTCGAGCTGTTGCAACTGCCCGCACCCGAGTTTTTGGTCGGTTTCCAGCGAACGGTAGTCGTCATTTACGGCGCAAAGACGTTCCGAGACATGAATGGAAGCGATCGCATTCGAGCTTGCTATCAGCACTGCGTTTTGCAATGGGTTCTGCGCAGGCAAATGACAAACCAGTCGTTGCGAAATCGGTTTGGTATTTCTAAAAACAGCGGCAGCAAAATTTCACAGATCATAACTTCGGCCGTCGAGCAGAATTTGATTAAGAGCGACCCAAAAGCAACCGGTTCTAGGCGGTACGCCAGATACATACCGGCCTGGGCCTGAGGCGGATTCTTTACGGCAGATGCGTAAAGTGGCGCGAATAGAACGGAAAAAAAGGTGCCCGAAAGACGAGAAACGATTGAAGAGAGACAGCGGCATGTTTGAGAGCAATGCAAAGATATCGACCTCCTACGGCGAGGAGGAGAAAATCGTCCTGCATCATGGGGACTGCTTGGATCTGCTGAGCCAGATACCGGACGGAAAAATCCAACTGATCGTAACCTCTCCGCCCTACAACATCGGCAAGGAGTACGAGAAAAAACTGAATCCGGACGGATATCTGAAGCAACAAAAATCGGTGATCGAAGAGTGCGAAAGGGTTCTTTCGTCTTCCGGCAGCATCTGCTGGCAGGTCGGCAATTATGTCGACAACGGCGCCATCATACCGTTGGATACGCTTCTATATCCGATTTTCGCCGATCTCGGCCTTGTTCTGAGAAATCGGATCATCTGGCACTTCGAACACGGTCTGCATTGTTCCAGGAGATTCTCGGGGAGATACGAGACGATCGTCTGGTTTACCCGCAGGACAAAAGACTACGTTTTCAATCTCGACCCGGTAAGAGTTCCCCAAAAATATCCGGGCAAGAAATACTTCAAGGGACCCAAAGCCGGTCGCTACTCCTGCAATCCGCTCGGCAAAAATCCGGGAGACGTTTGGGACATTCCAAACGTAAAAAGCAATCACGTGGAAAAAACGGGGCACCCCTGCCAGTTTCCGGTGGGTATGATCGAAAGACTGGTCCTCTCAATGAGTCGCAAGGGGAACTGGGTTTTCGATCCCTTTTTGGGTACGGGAACATCGATCATCGCCGCCGTTCGGAACGGAAGAAGAGGCGCCGGAGCCGAGACGGAAAAAAAATACGTCGATATTTCATCCGCAAGAATCCAAAAAGCCGTTGCGGGAACGCTTCGGGTGCGTCCGATGAACAAGCCGAAATATGATCCGAATGCTGCCGGGAACAAGCTGAAATTTTGCCGATGAAATCCCTGCAGTCGCAAATGAGTTCGGGTGTCGCCTACTATGAGGGCGAACTCTACAACGTGATCAGGCAGGGACGTGGAGTGCCGGCAGTGCCGCTTGTTTTAGTTGGAATAGAATCATAAAAACCCGCGTATTGCGCCGTTGAGGAAAAAGGATATCGGTCGGTTTTTTGTTAAATCATATTTATTTGCAGTAAAAATAGAGCTTTAAGGAGAATTTATGGCAATATAAAATATAATATTTTATAATTACAGTATGATAACTTGGTCCGACCCCATACAACCCAAACAAAAAGGAGCGGAATGAACAAAGAGGAAATCTTGCGGAACAATTTGGACTACACTCTCTTTTCCTGGTCCGCACAGGCCGGATTGGCGCCGATCAACGTCGAAAGGGCCGAAGGCGTATATATTTACGACAGAGACGGAAAACGGTACATCGACTTCTCCTCCCAGCTGATGAACGTAAACATCGGGCATGGCAATCCCAAGATAGCCGATGCCGTGGCCGAGCAGATGAAACGGGTCAGCTACGTATTTCCCGGCATGGCCACCGAACCGAGGGGGGCACTGGGGAAAAAGCTGGCGGAGATCTCTCCCGGCAGTCTGAAAAAGAGCTTTTTCACCAATGCCGGTGCGGAAGCGGTGGAGAATGCCGTCAAACTGGCACGCCTCTATACTGGACGCCGGAAGATCGTCACGCGCTACCGCTCCTATCACGGAGCCACCTACGGAGCCATATCCGCCGGAGGCGATCCGCGCAAATTCGCCGTGGATGGAGAAGCCGTGCCGGGATTCGTCCACGTCGAGGATCCCTACTGCTACCGCTGCCCGTGGGGACAGAGCGAACCGACGTGCAAACGCGAATGCGTATCCCATATCGAAAGGGTGATCGAGTTCGAAAATCCCGCAAGCATCGCGGCAATTATGATGGAGGGCGAGTCGGGATCGTCGGGCTGCATCAAATATCCCGGCGACTATTGGCGCAGGATCAAGGAAATTGCCGACAGGCACGGAATCCTGATCATATCGGACGAGGTGATGAGCGGATTCGGCCGTTGCGGACAGTGGTTCGCCATTGAAAATAGCGGAGTAGTACCGGATATGATCGTCATGGCAAAGGGGCTGACCGCCGGCTACATTCCGCTGGGAGCCCTGACCGTTTCGGAAGAGATTGCCAAAGCCTTCGATGCCAAACCCCTTATGCTCGGACTGACCTATTCCGCCCATGCCGTCGGCTGTGCAGCTGCGCTTGCCTGCATCGATGTCTACGAAGAGCAGGACCTGATCCGCAAAGCGCGGGAAACCGGCCGATATATCGACCAAGAGGTGGAAAAGCTGAAGGCGAAGCATCCCTCGATCGGCGATTTCAGAAACACCGGACTGCTGGGCTGCATCGAGCTGGTCAAAAACCGGGAAACCAAAATACCCATGGCGCCGTGGAACGCCAAGGCGCCGGAAATGGCCGTGATGGCAAAGGTCGCCGCCAAAATCAAGGAGCTGGGCATGTTTACGTTCGTCAGATGGAACTGGATTTTCGTAGCGCCGCCGCTTAACACCACCGAAAGCGAAGTGGACGAGGGGCTCGCTATCATTGCGGAAGCGATCTCCATCGCAGACGAACATACGGAATAGTTCCAATGGCGGAACCGTTAAAAGAGATGTTCGGCTCCTTTAGGAAACGCTCATGCCGTTTTGTCCATTCAAATCTGATGAATTCGTCAAATCTATGCTTTTCAACCGATTCCGGCCTTCTGCCTTCGCCTTGTAGAGACACTTGTCGGCCTCGTTGATCAACCGCTCCGATCCCAACTTGTTGGCGGGCAGAACGGTGGCCGTACCCAGACTAACGGTGACGAAACCGGAGATGCTCGAATGCTCGTGGACAATTTTCAGCCTCTCTATGCTTCTCCTCATGATGTCGCCAATCTGCACGGCACCCTTTAGAGCCGTTTTCGGCAGGATGCAGACAAACTCCTCTCCGCCGTACCGGGCCAACAGGTCGGCGGGGCGGCGGACCAAATCGAACAGACATTTCGCCACCTGCTTCAGGCACTCGTCGCCGGCGCTGTGTCCGTAGTTGTCGTTGTACGGCTTGAAAAAGTCGATATCGATCATAATGAGCGAAAGAGCAGTCTTCTCGCGAACCGAGCGCTTCCACTCCGCATTGTAGTATTCGTCGAACCGTCTCCGGTTGGCAATGCCCGTCAGGGCGTCGATAGTGGACAGATTCTCCAGAATATCCCGATTGTGCTTCAGCTCCAAATGCAGCTTCACCCTTGCTTTGACGATTGGGGGACTAAAGGGTTTCGCAATATAGTCCACGGCGCCGATTTTGAAGCCTTTGGTCTCATCGCTTTCGTTGCTTGCTGCGGTGATGAAAATAACGGGAATGTTTTTCGTCTTTTTGCTTCTTTTCAGCCTGGAGCAGACCTTGAATCCGCTGATATCCGGGATGGCAATATCCATCAGGATCAAATCCGGCGGATTCTCCGAATGGGCGATCTCCAACGCCTCGGAACCGTCGGAAGCCACCCGGATGCGGTAGTCGCTTTCCAGCGTTCTGCACAGCACATCGACATCCTCAGGGGTATTGTCGACGATGAGAATGAAGGCTTTTC
>CAZLTI010000020.1:0-23050 GCA_964562335.1 uncultured Pseudomonadota bacterium
GTCCGAAGGGGAGGCGGCACAGGGAAAGATTATCGCCAATTTTAAAAACCTGGGCGTGAATGCGCAAAAGCTGCCTCTGGAGGTCCTGCGCAAGCTGAAATCCATTACCGATGAGGTTCTTGCCGAAATTGCCGCTAGCGATGCCGACTTCAAAATGGTACTGGAAAGTCAAAGGGCCTTTTCGGCCGACTATGCGCACTGGAAAAACCTGGGCTACCTGCCAAGAGACTTCTAGGCGTTTCGGCCGTACCAATTCATTTTGAGAGGTGCCGGCAGGTTGCAATCCGCCGGCGTCTCTTTCCAATCTCCTGCTATGGGGGACAGATATGACTTTCGGCCTGCCGCAGACCCCCGTCTCCTCCAAAATCGACATATTCGTCACCAAGCTGTCGAAGCTGTTTTCCTGGTTTTGGGCTGTCGTCGTCGTGGTTATCGCCACTACCATAGCCGTCAGGTACGGCGCGGCCAAACTCGATATTCAGACAAATTCCTATCTCCTTATGCGCCTCCTCAGCTCGGTCTTTTGGGAGGAGCTAACATGGTACCTGTACGGATGGGCGTGGCTGATCGGACTGTCGTTTGTCATCGTCACCGACGAGCATGTCCGCGTAGACGTGATCCACGAAAAACTGGGAAAAACCGCACAGGTGTGGATCGAGGTGCTGGGAATGATGTTTCTCCTGCTTCCCATGCTTGTGGCTGTCTTGGTGCATGGGCTAGACTTTGCGCTATCCTCCTTTCGGGACGGAGAAGGATCCCAGCAGATCGGGTTGGACTTCGTATGGATCGTCAAATTCGCCATTCCATTGACCTTTTTTGTTAGCCTGATGGCCTGCATCTCCCGATTGCTGAAATGCTTTGCCTGGATACGCTCGAAATCCGCAACCGGATGGAATCCGTTTTTACTGTCGGCGCAGCTGGCCGCAGCCGGCTACTTGGGATTCATTTTCTACAACATGTACGTATGGTCGCTGGACATGGAGCCCATGACGATCTTTCGGATACTCGGAATATAAGAGAATAGGAAACAGATTATGGACGCTTCCCAAATACTGGTTGTCGCGATGTTCGCAACCTTCGTTCTCTTTCTTCTCTCCGGCTACCCGATCGCCTGGGTACTGGGCGGAACCGGCGTGATCTACGCCATCCTCGGAATCGTCCTGATCGAATACTTCGACGTCGACCTTTTTATGGACTGGGGCAATACGGCCGGCTTGGCGCCGGAGCGGATCTACGCCTACGTCAACAACCCTACGCTGGTTGCACTGCCCATGTTCATATTCATGGGAATCATTTTGGACAAATCGGGTCTGGCGGAACAGTTGATCGGCAACTTTACGCGACTGCTCGGCGGACTGCCCGGAGGGCTTGCCCTTACCGTCGTCGCCATCGGCGTCCTGCTGGCGGCGACGACCGGCATTGTGGGCGCGTCGGTGACGCTGTTGGGAACCCTGTCCCTGCCTATCATGCTCAAGTCCGGCTACGATAGGAAACTGGCCACCGGAGTCGTCTGCTCGTCGGGCACCTTGGGGATTTTGATTCCTCCCAGCATCATGCTGGTTATCATGGCGGATCAGGCGGTCGTCTCCGACAGCCGACATGCGACTTCCATCGGGGATCTCTTCGCCGGAGCGCTTTTTCCCGGGCTGATTCTGGCATGCCTATATGTGCTCTATATCCTGGTTGCCGCAACGGTAAAAAAAGATCTGGCGCCTCTTCCCCCAAAAAGGGAAAAAGTTACGTTTGCAGTGATCGCGGATGTGCTGAAGGCTGCCGGGCCGCCTACAATTCTGATTCTGATCGTTTTGGGTTCCATTCTGGCGGGATTCGCCACCATCACGGAATCGTCGGGAATCGGAGCGGTCGGAGCCACCCTTTTGTTTCTATACAACTCCAAAAGGAAAAAGAACTTCGAATTCTCAATCATCAAACAAAGCCTCTATCAGACGACGCGAACGACCGGGTTTATCTTTGCTATCATCGTGGGCGCCTCGATATTCTCCATCGTATTAAGAGGACTGGGCGGAGACGAGGTGATCGAATCCGCTATCATGAGCCTGCCTTTCAGCCCGATCGGCAAGGTGGTCTTTATTCTCGCCATTGTGTTTTTTTTGGGATTCTTCCTGGACTGGATCGAAATTACGTTGATCATCTTGCCGTTGGTCTCCAATTCCATCGTCAATATGGGATACAATCTGACCTGGTTCCTGATTCTCTTCGCAGTCTGCCTGCAGACCTCCTTTCTGACTCCTCCCGTAGGGTTTTCCCTTTTCTATATCAAGGGAGTAAGCCCACCGGGAATCACGCTAAAGCATATCTACAGAGGGGTGGTGCCGTTCATCGCCCTACAGATCGTAGGACTCTCCCTGGTTTTCTACTTCGAGGCCCTGTCTACAAAGCTGCCGTGCGAAATCTACAACAAAAGGGACAACGGCACCTACATCGGAGAATATTGCAGCACCAAGTACGGCAGGAAGATCGAACTGGCGGAATGAACAATCCGCAAGTCCTCCCTCTCGCATACCTGCGCGATCCGAACGCTCTTTTGCTCCCCCTCTAAAAAAAAATTGGCAGACTGCGTTGCGATAGGATACAATTTTCTATTGATTCGTATTCGGCAGCCACCTTCAAAACACAAATCGGAGACAAAGCGATGTTAAAAAACATGTCGTTGGCCAAGAAACTCTTTTTCGGATTTGGCATTGTCCTTCTTCTTCTAGCGACCGTGAGCGGGATTTCCTACTATACTATCGACAACAGCTCCAAGGATTTCGTCACCTATCGCGGTCTCGCCAGGGATTCCAATCTAATGGGCAGAGTGCAGGCCAACATGCTGATGGTGAGAATGAACGTCAAGGATTTCATCATCACGGGAAGCGACAAGGACAAAAGGCAGTATGCCGACTACGAGAAAAAAACGATGGGGTTTTTGGCGGAAGCGAAAAAGGAGATTCGAAATCCGGTGCGCGCCGGTTTGGTGAAAAAGGCGGACGAGGCGCTGGAGACATACAAAACGGGATTTCAAAAGGTCGAAAAGGCGAAAGGCGAGCGCAACGATTTGGTCTTCAACTTTCTGAATGTCAAAGGCCCCTTTATGGAGAACACCCTGACGGAAATTCTGGAATCCGCCGAAAAGGATGCCGATGCGAAAGCCTCCTTTCATGCCGCAATTGCCATGAAGCATCTGCTGCTCGCTCGCCTCTACATGGCCAAGTTTCTGGACGAAAACCGGCAGAATCACGTGGACCGGGTGAGGGAGGAGTTCAAAAAGATGCAGACCCATCTGGACATTCTCGATACGGAGTTGCAGAATCCTCAACGCCGCAAATGGCTCGGCGAGGCGATCGACGCCAAAAGGATCTACACGACCAGTTTCGACAAGCTGGTCGGAATAATATTCGACAGAAATGAAATCATTACCGGAACGTTGGATAGACTGGGGCCGGAAATCGCCAAAGCTCTGGAGGACACCAAACTTTCCGTCAAGAAAGACCAGGACGTCCTGGGACCCAAGCTCCAGGCGGCCAACGATCGGGCCATCACCCTCCTGCTGTCCATTGCATGCGCCGCCCTGGCGATCGGGATCTTTTTGGCCCTCTATATGACTCGAAGCATTACGACTCCCATCGGCCAGGCCGTTCAGTTTGCCGAAATCGTTGCGGGCGGAGATCTGTCGCGGCAGATCGATCTCGACAGCAGGGATGAAATCGGCCTGCTGGTGAAAGCTTTGAATAAAATGGTGGCCAAACTCCTGGAAGTGATCGAACAGGTGCGGAACGCCTCCGGCAACGTGGCATCGGGGAGCGAACAGCTCAGTTCGGCCGCCCAGCAGCTCTCTCAAGGAGCGACCGAACAGGCCTCCTCGGTGGAGGAGACCAGTGCCTCCATGGAGGAGATGGGGTCCAACATTCAGCAGAACGCCGACAATTCGCAGCAGACGGAAAAGATATCCCTCAAGGCGGCCAACGACGCCCAGGAGAGTGGAAAGGCCGTAACGGAAGCGATGGATGCAATGAAGGAGATTGCGACCAAAATCTCCATCATCGAAGAAATCGCCCGCCAAACCAATCTTTTGGCGCTCAATGCCGCTATCGAGGCAGCCAGAGCAGGCGAACACGGGAAGGGATTCGCGGTGGTTGCCGCCGAAGTGCGGAAACTGGCGGAGAGAAGTCAGAACGCCGCCGGCGAGATTTCCGAACTCTCCTCCACCAGCGTGGATGTGGCCGAAAGAGCGGGAACAATGCTGAAAAAGCTTGTGCCCGACATTCGCAAAACCTCCGAACTCGTACAGGAAATCAGCGCCGCCAGTGCCGAACAGAACTCCGGCGTCGCCCAGATTTCGAATGCCATTCAGCAGTTGGACACCGTCATACAGCAGAACGCCAGTTCGACCGAAGAGATGGCATCGACGACCGAAGAGCTGTCCGCTCAGGCCCAACAGATGCAGGAAACCATCGGGTTCTTCAAACTGAACGGGTCGGAGAGGGCCGGATCCGTGCATCCCGTCCGCAACATATCTTTGGCTTCAAGTGTCGCTCCGGTGCCGTCCAAATCGAGCGAGGCCGATCAGAAGCAGCGCAAGCTGCTGAAAAGCGATCGGAACAACGTCAAAGAGCTGCCAGGATTGGAACTGGATTTGGACGGTAAGGAGAGTGACAACGACAGCGAGTTCGAGCAGTATTGATCCGCAAAGGACCGGGTCCGCTCCGTAAAGTTTCCTTTCCCGCCGATCTTCGCCATCCCTTTGAAAGGGGGAGGAAGAAGGAAGCGGAAATCCGGTTTTCGGAGCGGACGTAAGACCGGAGAATTCGAGAAACTGCAAGGCTACGTCTGAAATCGACCAAGGGAGAATGGAATGGAAGCAAAAGAATTCGTGGAAACGAGCCAATATCTGGCCTTCAAACTGGAAGCCGAAGTGTTCGCATTTGACATATCCAAAGTGAGGGAGGTGCTTGAATTCAGCACGATCACGAAAGTTCCTCAAACGCCGGAAATGATGAAGGGAGTGATCAATCTAAGGGGAGCCGTCGTACCCGTCATCGACATGCGGATTAAATTCGGGATGAGCGAGACGGAAAAGACGGTAAACACCGTGATCATTATCATTGAAATCGAGCTGGAGAGCGAGCCGATTTTGATCGGCGCTCTGGTCGATTCCGTTCAGGAGGTGATCGATCTGGATGCCGACCATATCGAACCCGCTCCTAAAATCGGCACCAGGCTGAACACCGAGTTCATCAAAGGAATGGGCAAGCACAACGACAGTTTTTGATCATACTGGACATCGAAAAGATATTCAGCACGGAGGAGCTGGAAATCGTGCAGAGTGCCGGCTGAACTATTGTCGCTGCAGCACGGCCCCGATCGATTCCACAATCGGTTTGTATCCGGTGCAGCGGCACAGGTTGCCTTCCAGAGCCGTTTTCACCTCCTCCTGCGAGGGGTGCGGATTTTTGTCCAAAAGCGCTTTGGCACTCATCAGCATGCCGGGAGTGCAATACCCGCACTGCACTCCCCCATGATCGAGAAACGCCTGTTGGAGCTTCGAAAGAGCTCCCCCTTCCGCCAAATTCTCGATAGTTTCTACGGCAGCATCCTCGCATTGAACTCCCAGTATCAGGCAGGAGCAGACCGCTTCGCCGTCCAGTATCACGGTACATGCGCCGCACTCGCCGACTCCGCAGCCCTCCTTGGTGCCCGTCAAACCCAGCTCTTCTCTCAAAATATCGATCAGACGGGTATTGGGGCCGATCTCGACTCGCGTTTTTTTCCCGTTCACCTTCAGTCCGATTTCCATTTTTGCCGTCTCTTTTCAGCCGCCGTTTAAGACGGGTTTTGAGTCACTGTATTCTCGTACTGTTTTTTGACATCCGACATCGCGTCCCGGAACATATGCAAAAATACCGGTATCTTGTATGCTCCGGACCAGCGCCCGCCGATAGCCTCCTCCATTTTCTTCTTTAAAGGGACGCTTGCGGCATCGATGGTTTTTTGCTCCAATTTTCGCCCTTCCAATGCTCTTTCCACCTCGAACAGACGCTGCTGCCGACTGAAGAGCGATCCGTCCACCAGTCGGCACTCTTCGATAGTGCCGGTATCGTCGAACAAAACCCTGACGCAAATGCTCATGCGGGTGATGTTCACGGCATTTCTCCTTCCAAGCTGGCAATAGCTGTAGATATAGGGTCTCTCTTTCGGTTTCGGCAGGGAGATCGACACAAGAAGTTCTCTTTTGTCCAAGAGCGTTTCGTATCCCCGTCGCACGAACTCCCCGATGTCGACCGTCCGCTCCGCTTTCAGGGAGCGCAGGTTCGCTTTCGCATCGTGCAGAATCAAGGGAGGAAGGGAATCCGCGCACGGTGCGGCATTTGCCACATTGCCCCCTATCGTGGCCCGGTTTCTGATTTGCGTCGATCCTATCCTGCCGCAGGCTTCGATCATTAGCGGAAAGTGCCTCCGCACCAGGTCGTGCTCTATCAGTCGGGAAAAGGTGACGGCCCCCCCGATGCGTATTTCCTCCTCCCTCTCCTCTATGGCGTTGAGTTCGGGAAGCGAGAAAATATTCAGCAGATTCTGCCTTCCGGTCTGCAACCGAGCCTGAACCACAATGTCGGTTCCGCCGGAAATCGGTTTGCAATTCCCTTCCGCCAATAGCTCAAGCGCCTCTTTTAGGTCGGCCGGAGTCTTAACGTTCAAATCGGTCAGGCGCAGCGTCTGCTTTTTCGTCCCTTTTGCATGCAGGAGTTCGCTCTGCCGCACGGGTTTTTTCAAATTGTACCCCAGCATCACCTGTTCGAGGGTGAGGGGAATCCGGTAGGAACGCTTTCCCATAGCAAAGCAGAAGGCGTTGTTGATCGCCGCTGCCGTAAGTTCGGCCGTAGGTTCTCCCATGCTCTTGGCACCGTAGGGACCGTATCGATCCGGGTTTTCCACCAAAATCGGATGGACTTCCCCCATATCCTTGACGGTCGGCAGCAGATACGCGTCCAGGTTTTCCGATTTGATTTCTGCGTTCTGCACATTGAAGTCCTCCAAAACTCCATATCCGATGCCTTGCGCCACTCCGCCGTAAATCTGCCCTTCCGCTCCCGTCCGGTTGATTGCACGCCCGACATCGTGCGCCGCCGTGACTTTGAGGACCTCCACCTTTCCCGTATGCCCGTCTATCCTGATTTCCGACTGATGGCATCCGTACACGTAGGTAAAATAGGCGTCGCCCTGCCCGGTCTCTTCGTTCCAGCTGACCTGCGGTCCTTTGAACCAGCCGTAGGCGGAAAGGTTGACGGATTTGAAGTAGGCTGTTTTGGCGATATCGCTCAGCGGAACGGGCGGGACGCCCTCTCTCGCCTCTTTGCGATGGATTTTCCCCTCCTTCCAGATCGTCTCTTCCAAGCGTTCCACCTGTAGCTGCTCCTTTGCCAGGGCGAACATTCTCTCCTTAATTTTTTCCGCCGCCTGCTTGACGGCGGAACCGCCTACCAAGGTACTGCGCGAAGCGACGGTGGGTCCGCCGTCGGCGATGGCGGAAGTGGCCGGTTCTTGAAACAGGATTTTCTCCAACTCCAACCCCAGCACCTCCGACAGGGTGAGGCACATGGTGGTTTGCAGCCCCTGCCCGTTTTCGCTTACTGCCGTCGAAACCACTGCGGTTCCGTCCGGTTGAATCGTGACGATGGCCGACGAAAAGTCGGCACCCTCCGCTCCCAGGGAGCAGCCCCGAAAGCTACAGGCAAAACCGACGCCATACCTGTATCGGGAGGCGGGTTCGTTCAGCGCTTTGAATTCTCGCACTTTTTTTTCGTACTCTCCCTGCCTGAGCGTTTCCTCCATTACTGGCAGCAGAGATACGGTATGCTGGGAAAGCTTCTGGCCGCTGGCCGTCACGCTATTCTGCCGATATCCGTTGAGACGCCTGATCTCGACCGGAGAAATGCCGCACAGTTCGGCAATTTCGTCCATCAAAGATTCCTGTGCGAAAACGACCTGCGGGGATCCGAATCCTCTGAAGGCGGAGGAGACCAAATTGTTGGTGTAGACCGCCCGGATGTCGGTAGAGACGTTGTCGATTTCGTAGGGTCCGGTGGCCTGGACGACGGAGCGCCATATGACAAATACGCTCAACCAGGTATAGGGACCGTTGTCGGCAAGAATGCGAATTTGCATCGCCTTCAGTTTCCCGTCGTTTCCGAAGCCAACCTTGTAGGTCAGCCGATACGGATGCCTTTTGGAACTCTCCCTGAAGGATGCCTCCCTGGTATAGGTCGTTTTGACGGGCCTTCCGGCCTTTTTGCACAGCAGTGCCGTGCGGCAGGCGATATGGTCGATCACGTCGTCCTTGCCGCCAAACGACCCTCCCAATACGGAACGCACTACGTTGATCCGGTTCAGCCCTATGCCTAGAAATTGGGAAACGAAGGATCGGACCTTGAAGGAGTTCTGGATCGAACCGTAAATCGCATACCCTTTCGAGTTGGCGTCCGGCGCAACAGTCACGGACTCCGGCTCGATATAGGCATGCTCCTGGTATCCCGTCCGGTAGCTGCGTTCGACGATCCGGTCCGAAACGGCAAACCCCTTCTCCACATCGCCCTTGCGTAACGGGTAGTGCACCGCCACGTTGCTTCCCTTGTCCGGCCTTACCAGCCTGGCACCCTCTTCCAGCGCCTTTTCGACGTCGGTTACGGGCTCGTACGGTTCGTATTCCACCTCGATGGCGTCCACGGCCGCATAGGCAATTTCCCTGGTTTCGGCGGCAACCGTTGCGATCACGTCGCCCAAAAAGAACACCTCGTCCGCAACGAGAGGAAAGTAGTCCTTGACCAACGGTCCCAGCTCCCGCGCTCCGGGGATATCCCTATGGGTGACGACCGCATGGACCCCCTTCATCCCTTCCGCTTTGGAAACGTCCAGCCTGGTTATTCGACCGGCCGGAATGTCCGCATACCGGCAGGCGCCGTAGAGCATTCCCGGCAGCCGAATGTCGTCTCCATAGACCGCCTCTCCCGTGACCTTTTCATATCCGTCGACGCGGGCAACGCGCCTACCGATAGCGTGGCTCATGAGTGGTTCTCCGCACGATCGCGTTTTCCCTACGGTGTGCTCAATCCTTGGACTGCGGCAGCACCAGGTTCATAAAGATAGCGGCGATACCTCCGGTCGTGATCGCCGAACCGAATATGGATTGAATCAACTTGGGCATTTTGGACAAAATTTCGGGAACCATAATCACGCCCAATCCGGCTCCGAAGGATACGGCCATAATCAGTATCGCACGCCTGTCGATCTTGGAGGATGCGATGATCCGAACTCCTGCGGCGGCGACAGTGCCGAACATGATGATCGTCGCGCCTCCCAGAACCGGAGCGGGAATTATGGAAAAAATCCCTCCGACGATGGGAAACATCCCGACCAGTGCCAACATGCCGGCAATATAGTAGCCGACATGACGGCTTGCGACGCCGGTCATTTGAATCACGCCGTTGTTTTGGCTGAAGGTGGTATTGGGGAAGGAGTTGAAAATCGCGGCCAGGGCGGAGTTGAACCCGTCGCCAAAAATACCGCCGGATATTCTTTTCATATAGACGTCGCCCTCGATCGGCTCGCCGGAAACCAGGGAGGTTGCCGTAAGATCCCCCAAGGATTCCACAGTGGTGATCAGATAGAGCAGCGCAATGGGGATCAATGCGCCCCAGTCGAACCCGAAAAATCCATACTTGAACGGAATCGGAGGCGCAAACGGACTCAGTTCGGCCAACCTGGCGAAGGGCACCATTCCCATCAGGGAAGCGATCGCATACCCGACAATCAGACCGATGGCAATGGATCCCATCCTGACAAAGCGGTTTCCGCTGCGGTTGCAGATTATGATGATTGCCAAAACAATGGCGGCAAGTATTAGGTTTCCGGCCGTTGCAAAAAACTCGGGTTTGTTGTTCTTCAGCCATGTCCCGCCACCGATATCGGCAATTCCAACGCGAATGAGGGACAATCCGATCATTGTCACCACAATTCCGCTTACGAGTGGCGGTATGAATTTCCGCAAATGGGTGATGAACCGGCTGAAAAACATCTCGACGAAGGCACCGACGAAGCAGACGCCGAAAATTGTCGCGAGTGCGGCCCGATAGTCTCCTCCGGAAGCCTGAACGCCAATTCCGATCGCAATGATGGTTCCCAAAAAGGTGAAGCTGGTTCCCTGTATGCTCAAAATGCCGGAACCGATCGGCCCGATCCGCCTGATTTGAATGAACGTGGCAAGGCCGGACACAAAAAGTGCCATGTTGATCACATAGGCTTTGGCCTCAAGGGGGACCTTCAAGGCACCGCAGATGATGATCGGCGGCGTTATGATTCCGACGAAGATCGCCAGCAGATGCTGCAAGGCGGCAAAAAGGGATTCGGGAACAGGGGGTTTGTCGTTCAGACCGTAAATCACATCGGCTTGGGCATCGTTTACCGCTTTTTCGTTCATAATTGCTCTCCTCTGTACTTTCCGATTAAAAAACCGACTGAATTTCAGAGCGCCATAAAAAACCAGACTCGTGGCTATTCCAAAAAAATCCTCCGTTTGCGGAGGCAGTTTGAATTGTCTCCAACTAACACTTTGACCGGCGGATCACAACGAAAAATGGCGGCCAAGCGGAATTTCGGCACTTTCGCGCAACCTCTCCTCGAGCTGCATTTTTTCCGTTGTGAGGCGTTCCGTAATTTTCGACAGGTTGGTATACAGCAGGGCGTTGTCGACGGCAATGGCAACCTGCGACATCAACAGCAAGATGGTTTCGAGGTTTTCTTCGGAAAATGTTCCTTTGGTCGAGTCGTTTTCCAAATAGACGATGCCGGTCAATTTGTCGTGACTGAGAATCGGGACGCACAGTATCGATTTCGATCCGTTTCGATTGACGTGGGGATCGTACGCAAAAATGCCCAAATCGTCCGCATCGTCCAGCAGTACGTACTTTCGGGTTCTGATGACATAATAGACAATCCCCGTGGCAATTCCGTCAAACTCCTCCAGAGGAATGGAACGGGATTGCACCGGAGGATCCGAATCCGCCCTCCCCTCTGCGGCAATGCTCAGATGTCCCTGCGATTCGATCAGCACGTAGCCGCTTTGAGCGCCCGCATGCTTCATGACGACGGATAGTACCTCGATCAGCAGCCTATCCAGAACCAACTCTCCCGATAGGCTCTGAAATGCCCGGACGATCTCGTCGAAACCGGCGGCGTTGGCGGATACGTTTCGTTCGGGTCGATCGCCGGAGGGGTCCAGCTCCATCATGTATCGCCTGCTCAGCAGATCGGGATAGTCGAATTCCAGGCTCTGCAGTTTTGCTGTCGCCCCCCATTTCGAGTAGGCAATCGCTGCGGACCTCAGATAGGCGGCGGCAATGGTTCTCTTTCCCCGCGCCAGAAAGTATCTGGCGGCCAGTTCGTTGGCGATCGCTTCGTTTTGCACGGCTCCGCTTTTCGCTGCCGCTTCGATCGCTTCGTCGAACAGATTCATCGTTTCGATGAAGTTCCCCGATATAGCCGTCATTTGTGCGGAAACGATCTTATACTTGTCCAAAAAGTTGACGGGGCAACTATCCGCCAGTTTCTCCAACTTCAGACGGTTGTTCTTGAGGATGTCCCAGTATCGTATTTTGTCCTCTTCGCCAAAGTCGAAGTAGTTTGCGGCAATAATCAAGGAGAAGTAGAAGTAGTGTTCCGGAACGGCCAACTGCGAATATCCCGCTATCAGTTTGTCCGATTCGTGAATCAGTTCGAGAGCCTTTTCGAATTTCCCCAGCAGCAGATGAATTTGCGCATTTACCAAATAGTACCACTGCAGAGGAAGATGATTTTTGCTTTGCCGCAGAGCGGCAGGCAGCTCGGAATCGGTTAGCCTCTCCAAACTCCGGTCTCTTTCCTCGGGCGGTTCCGTATTCTGCAGAATTTCCAAAAGTTTCGAGATTTCAATCGCATTTCTCAAGTCCGGATTGTTGAACTGATCGACGAAGTCCTGATATTTTTTCCTTTCATTGCGAATTTCGTCCAATGTCGATCCGACTATCAGCCGCGTTTTCAGCAGAAAGTTGATGCTGTTCGCCGCACTGACGAAATCTCCGTACTTGATTCCCGTTTGGTAGGAGACATTCAAATATTGCAAACTATATTTCGCACTATCCTTCAAATGGCTGATATGGCTTGCAAACAAAAAATTCAAACGGCTGTCCAGCGCAGTATTTTCGAATTTGTTCTTGATATCCAGGGCCAATCGTCCCACTGCATGGCCCGCATTGTAATCCTCCAAACCGGAACAGAGCAGCACCGCATAGTTCATGTAGCCGAATGCCGAGCTGCTGTTGTTTCCATAGTGTATGCTGAGTTCGATCATTTTCAAAGTCAGCAGGATCCACAAGTTTCTTCTCGTGTAGTAGGCGGCGGGAATAATGTCGGTGAGCAGCTTCATCATGGCAACGACATCCGTTTCCGTCATTTCCGGCAGGAAGGCCAGACTCTTGATCTTCGCCAGACCCAGACTGCCGTAAGTCTCCTGCATTTTCACCTGGGCCACGATGGTGATTTCGGCATCGTTGGGCGGAATCCTCTCCCCGAAAAGCGACTGTAACGCTGCAATTCCGATATCGACCGCCTCCTTCAAGCGGTCGTTTTTAATGAAGAGATTCAGTTTGAGGCCGATCACCTCGACCCTCTCCTCGTTTGTCCTGACGTGTCCCAGCAGCAGATCGAACAAAGGCGAGGCGGTTTTTTCGCTTCCACCGTAGTACTCGCATTCGGTTCTTTTGAGATAGAGCAGCTTGGTTAGCTCGTAGTCCGTTTCCCAACTTTTCTCCGTCAAGAGACCGGTACCCAAGGTGAAGTATTTCCAGGCACTCTCGTAAGCCGAAGAGGATTGGGAGATCTCCCCCGCCCGCAAATTCAGGCGGGCAAGCTCAACCCTATCTCCAACGTCCGTCATCAAAGATACGCCCAAGTTAATGTGGTTGACGAGTTTGAACACATGGGATTCGATCTCCTCGTCCGGGAAATTGCGCAGCAACAGCTGTCCCAGCATGAGATGCTCCCGCGCCTTCTCTTCCGGGGTCAACATTTTGTAGGCGGCCTGATGAACGCGGCCGTGGAGGAATCTGTAGTCCGCAATTCCTTCGGTCGTGCCGCCTGCCTTTCCGGAGGTGTCGGCCCATTCCGAGGCCTCCTCTTCCCGTACGATCAAACCCACGTCCAACGGATTCTTCAACAGCCGTTCCACCTCCTCCTTTTCCATTTCGGAAGCGTCACCGAGCGTTTGAACATCGAACCGGTTGCCGATACATGCCGCAATCTTCAGAATCCGGATGGATTCCGGATGCAGATCCATGATCTTTTCGACCATCAGGTCCACGACATTTTCCGATATTTCGGCACGCCGTATCTGTTTCGGATCCCATTCCCAGCATCCGGAAGCCACTTCGAATTCGAGAAGACCCCTGTCGTAGAAGGTTTTCAGCAACTGCTTGACGAAAAAGGGATTGCCGTTGGTTTTGTCCAGTATGATTTTTGCCAGAGACCGGTAGTTCTGCCGACAATCCAACGCCTCTTCGATCAATTGGCAGATATTCTCTTCGGTCAGCGGACGCACGTCGATCTCCCGTACCAATATTTCGGACCTCTTGATCTCCTCGACCGCCAGCGCCATTGTATTGGCATGAACGAACCCCCTCTCCCGAAAACCCAAAATCAGCAGCAGATAGCGGCTGTCCAAATCTCCCAGACATGCCTGGATCAGTTGAATGGAGGCGTAATCCGCCCACTGGAAGCTGTCCAGGAAAACGACAAGCGGTCTTCCGTCATAGGTAAAGGCCTGAAGGAACTTTTTGAACATGTAGTTCAACCGGTTCTGCGCCTCGTCCGGCGCCAGATCGGGCACTTCGGGTTGCCGTCCGATAATGATCTCGATTTCCGGGATAAAATCGACGATAAGCCTTCCGTTCTGGCCGAAATGGGCAAGAAACCTCTTCTTCCACTGGAGGATGGTCGCCTCGTCTCCGGTAAGAATCTGGCGGGCGAGAGCCTGAAAGGCTCCGATAAGCGAATAGAAAGGGGTGTCTTTGTACTCCTTTTCACTTTTGCATTGGGCGATCAGGCCGTTTTTGGCACGGACTCTCTCTTGCAGTTGCCTTACCAGCGAGGTCTTTCCCATTCCCGGCGGCCCCTTCACCAATACCAGTTCGACGCTGCCGGTACATACGCGGTCAAACGATTCGATTAGCGTCGAGACGTTCTCCTCTGCCCCGTAAAGTTTCGTCGGGACGCGAAACGAACCGAAACTGTCGCGCTTCCCCAGAACGAACGGACCGATCTCCTCCCCCTTTTCCTGCTTCCTGCGGCACACCTCCAGATCGTAGCGAAGACCGGAGGCGCTCTGATATCTGTCTTCGGCATTTTTGGCCAGAAGCTTCATGACAATGCCGTTGAGAACTGCTGGAATTCCTTGAATCCTTTTCGGCCGTCTTGCGATGTGGCTGTGGATTCTGACGCTGACGTCATCGCTGTGAAACGGTGCCCTACCGCACAGCATCCGGTAGTAGATGGCTCCAAGCGCATAAAGGTCGCTGCGGTGATCGACCGCAAGGTTCAGCCGTCCCGTCTGCTCCGGCGAGGTGTAGTAGAACCGGTCCTCGTCCAGATTGTCGGGGCGGGGATCCGTGCCGGAGGGGACGGGCAGCTTTCGAACGTCCCAGCCGAACAGGGAGAACAGACCGGTCGACCAATTGAAAAGAATGTTGTGCGGTCTCAAATCGAAGTGAACGAATCTTTTTCGGTGGAGCTGCTCCAATACCTTCGCCAGACCGACGGCGTACCCCAGGAAATCGGCGACGGAGATCTTGGCATCTTTCATCAGAACCGAAAAAGGCATACTGTCTGCGTCGTCGAACAGGAGTCCCAACCGCCCCTCGCTTACGAATGTCTGCAGAGACTCCGGAAAGATCGACTTCAAAAGGGATCCGGCCGTAGAGAGCCTCTTTTCAAGATCCGCAATCCGATCGGCCGAAATCCGTCGCTTAAAAATCTTGAGAACGACGGGCTTCCGATCCCTTTTTCCAAGGGCCGAATGGATCGTCGAGTTTTCAAATTCGCGGATGACTTTTATGTCGCTGTAGTCTGTCGATACAATCATGGCTTCCTGTGCCGCTATCCGTTTTTCTTCGATAAAAGAGATTCTTTCCGGCAGGGTGCGGAGTCTCGCTATATACCCGAAATCAGGGAGAACTCCCCAGTTGCGTACTTGCGGAAATCCGTCCACAGCTCCTCCAAAGAGACCCCCGCAAAAACGGCTCCCTCTCCGATCCCCTTTAGCCCGATAAAGCGAATGCCCGAACGCGTCGCTTTTTTGTCGTGGCCGACGATCGAAAGAAAGGAGCTTCTGTCAAGATCGGCTATTCGTACTTTGATGCCGAGCCTTTGCAGGTGGTCGCGAACGGCTAGGTATTCGCTTTCGTCTATTTCCCCCCGATTCATCGACCACCATGCCGCGAAATCCATACCGACGGCAACCGCCTCTCCGTGCAAATACTTCCGATAGTCGGTATAGGTTTCGATAAAATGTCCTATCGTATGTCCGAAGTTGAGCAGGGACCTGATTCCATGCTCCTTCTCGTCCCTCTCCACCACATGCGCCTTTACCTTGCAGGAGCGATAAATCGCATCCTCCAGCAGCGGTTTGTTCTCCGACAAATCCCGGCAGGAAATTCCCTCGAGCATTTCAAACAGCCTTCTGTCCCTGATCAACCCGTGTTTGATCAACTCCGCATATCCTGCGTCAAATTCCCTTGGCGGAAGCGTCTGCAGAAAGTCGATGTCGGCTATGGTCGCCAACGGCTGTTTGAATGCTCCGATCAGGTTTTTTCCCCGAGTGTGATTGACGCCTGTTTTCCCTCCAATCCCGCTATCCACCTGCGACAAAAGCGTAGTCGGGACCTGGATGTAGGGGATGCCCCGCATGAAGGTGGCGGCGGCAAATCCCCCCATATCGCCAATCACGCCTCCGCCGAACGCGATCAGGAGATCGTTCCGGCTGGCTTCGTTTCGAAGCAGAAAGTCGTATATCCGGGTAATGCCGCCGATGTTCTTATACTTTTCGCCGTCCGGCAAAACAAAGGAGTGGCTGCGAGTTCCGGCAGGAATGGAGTCGTCGATGAGGTTCCGGTACAAGCGATATACCGTTTCGTTCGTCAATAAATAGATGCTTTTTTCCCTGCAAGCTGATAGAATGGCAGACAGTTGGTTTTTCAATATCGAACTGCCGATTCGGACCGAATATTTGTAGTCGACTCCCTGTATTGTAAGCTCCAAAGATTGCATTCCAAACATCAAAGAGTTCGTTTTCCGGCATACCGACCGTTTCGCGAACGGTCCTGTTTGATCGAAACGATCCGGAGGCTATCGCCCGGTTCAGAAGATAACGCGAAAGTCTTCGTAGTCCCGCCGGCCGAAAACCTCTTTCACCAGTACCCGATCCACTCTGGAGGCGGGAGAACCGATTTTGCACCATTTTTTAAAGCTTTCCAGTTGGGAGTCGGCTCCGGAGGCATAGATTTCGACGCTTCCGTCCGGCAGATTTTTTACCGTTCCTTTGAGACCGTTCGATTTGGCCTCCCTTTCCGCATGGTATCGGAAGAAAACGCCTTGGACTTTTCCCGTTACAATGATATGTCGAATCATTTTCGCTTACGCACAGGGGGAATTAATGCCATTATGCGCATAAGAGCGCATCCATCGGCGTTCGATCGGTGCAATAACGGGAAAGTACTCGATTTCTTCCGTAAAATCCATGGAAAAGGAGGAGGCGACAGGACGGAAAAACGCACCGAAGCGATTCGCAATCTTTCATCGGAGATTCTCCAACCAACCACATATCGGCCATGACAAGCACAGAAGAGAACAAAGAGAAAACGGGCAGTCAGGAAAAGAGCGAAAAGCCGGCGGAATCCGCTTTGACGGATCCGAGGCTGAAGGAGATGATCAAGAAATCTCAGGAAGTACCGATACCCTCCAAAGACGATTTCTGGAAGATCGAGATCGAGCCGGCAACTCAAAAACAGAACAGGGTTCTCGGTATCTTCAAAAAAAAGGACATCAATGCGCAGGAGATCAATCAACTGAGGAAGTCGGCACTTCAATCGCCCGGAAATACCAGGGTCGCCGTGAACAAACTGATCAAAAAATATCCGCAAAACCCCACTCTGCTGATGATATCGGCGATCTGCACGCACGGCATGCTGATGAATTCCAGCAACCAGAACGAAATCGTTCAGGGACTGAAAGGAGCCGTCAAAGACTGTGCAAACGCACTGATGAGCGACGGAATCAGCGTCTACAACTGCGAAAACTTTCTACGCATCTACTATACGCTGATCGATCGCTTCAAGCGCTTTCAAATTCGGACCTACGATATGGTCCTGCACGATCCCCGCTTGGAGAAGTCCAAAAACAGTCTCACCTATGCAATGCGAATTACCGATCTGTTGGGTGCGGACAAAAACAAGTCGATGAACGTCATTGCCCATCTGAAGAAGAAACTGAAAACGACCGCACACTATACGGCGAACCTGTCGTTTCTGGATATCAACAATGCGGCGAGACTGGTCGAGCAGGGGAAAACCAAAGAGCAGTGCGGAATTACCACGGCGGGAGAGCTGATAGCGTATGTATACGCCCTGCTGATCGCCTTTGCCCGCATTCCGATACTCTCGCCTCTCGTGACGCGGATTTTGGAGCTGTTGCCGAGTGCGAGCAAGGCCCTTTTTCTGCGGAAGGTTTCGGTCCGTTCCGTCGAGAATTTCATGCGGTTCAAGATTGCCGCCATAGAGAGCCGACCGGAGCAAATGCAAAAACTGGGGAGGATCATTCTTAAGGAAAACATGGTGGCTGTCCAGAAGCTGGAGGGACATGCTCTGTATCAAATCTACGAAACGGATCCCTTTTTCAATATCGCGATCGCTGCCGAACTCACCTACGGTCTGTTCAAATCCGACGACCAACTGAAAATTCTGACCACGGCAATCCAGGCCGTCGAAAACGTGATAAAGCGCGATATGACAAAGAACCATATCTTCACGGAATCGGCAAGGACGCATACGCACCGCCTGACCGCACTGAAGGAGGGCGCCTCCGTCGAGGGAGGCGGCGAAGCGGCGGGAAAAAGTGCCGATCCGGCCGAAGCCGTACCAAAATAGCCCGCCGTATTCCTATTCCGAGATCATGGCGGTCAAAGCATCGACCCAAACCGGTTCGGCATTGAGGGAGGGAACCAAAATCAGATGCTTGCCGCCGTGTCTTCTGAATAGGCGTTCCCCCTCCATCCCTATCTCCTCCAAGGTTTCCAGGCAGTCCGTTACGAAAGAGGGACAAAAAACGACCAGCCTTTCTATCCCGTTTCGAGCAAGTTCTTCGATGGTTTCGTTTGTGTACGGAGCGATCCATTCGGTCCTGCCGAGCCTGGATTGAAAGGCCACCGAGTACATCCTGTCGGGGATTTCCAGGACCAGTGCCAGTTTCCGGGCCGCCGCGAAACACTGAGCGCGATAGCATGTGTAGTTCCCGTCGGAAATCTCGTCGCAACACTCCCCCTCCGCCAAGCAGGAGCCGTTCAAGCCGTCATCTCCCGCCAACTGGCGTTTGGGCAGACCGTGAAAGCTGAACAGGACGTGATCCGATTTTCGCTCCCAGTATCTTCGCCCCACCTCTACCATGGACTTTAGATAGGCAGGATGATCGTAAAAGGCACCGATTATCTTCATTTCGGGGAGGTAAGGCCGATTTTGCATCGTGACGAGGATCTTTTCGACGATCGTTCCCGTCGTTGCGGACGCATACTGCGGCATCAGGGGCACGGCAATCAGCCGGTCGATTTTCTGCGAAAACAGCCTCTTCAGTCCCGATTCGATGGAGGGTCTTCCATAGCGCATGGCCGCTTCGACCGCATAGCCGTTTCCCAACTTCCTGGCCGTCTCTTGAGCCAGTTTGCGGCTGTGGACGGCCAGCGGAGAGCCCCGGTCCATCCAAATTCGCCTGTATTTGGGAGCAATGCGTTTGGGACGAAACGGCAGAATGAACAGATGCAGCAGCAGAAATCGCTGGATCTTCGGCAAATCCACAACCCGCGGATCGGAAAGAAATTCCCGCAGAAAACCCCTAACGGCGTTTCTTTCCGGCGATTCCGGTGTACCGACATTTATCAAAAGAACTCCGGTCTTCGGCATTTCGTAAAGACGAAAAAAGCGCTTTGGGGGCTCCATAGAGTCGTCGACGATGCGACGACCGAACTGGAGAGAAGGCCCGCGTCTGCGGGAAAACGGAGGCAGCGGCGCAAAAGCCGACGCCGACCAATCGAGCCTACGGCAAATGAAAAATCAAGGCAAACGTGTTCCGATTCTTGCCATAAACCGGTTTGACAGTTTGCGAAACCGGCCATAGGATTCGATTGTCTTTTTCTCGATCCGCCCCAGGCGTCGTGTCGACTCTCTTTCGGTTGCAATATTTTCCGCATGATCGTCGTCAAAGAAATAACGGAAGTCAGGAGATATCGAAAACTGCATCCTCGCGCCTCGTGGGGATTCGTACCAACCATGGGTGCGCTGCATGCCGGCCATCTTTCGTTAGTGGGAAGGGCAAGGGAAGATTCCGACTTTTGCCTTGTCAGCATTTTCGTCAATCCGGGACAGTTCGATAGAAAGGAGGATCTGAACGCCTACCCCGTCGATATCGACAACGATTTGAAGCTGTTGGGAAAGGCGAATGTGGATTTTGCATTTTTGCCCGACGAGAGGGAGATGTATCCAAACGGGTTTCGGACGAAAGTGGTGGAATCCCCTCTTTCCTCCTGTCTGGAGGGATCGGCGCGACCGGGCTATTTCGACGGGGTCTGTACCGTTTTGGCCAAATTTTTCAATATTGTCGAACCGCAGAGAGTCTATTTCGGACAAAAGGATGCGCAGCAGTTGCTGGTCGTGCGAAAAATGGCGGCGGATCTGAACTTCCCTCTAGAGGTGGTCGGCTGCCCGACCGTCAGAGAACCGGACGGACTGGCCATAAGTTCGCGCAACCGCCTGCTGTCTCCACATTTTCGGAACCAGGCACCGATTCTCTTTCGGTCGTTGTCCCTTGCAAAAAGCGCGGTTCGGAAGGGGGAGCGGGATTCCGCCGCCATTATCGACCTCGTTTCGAGGAACATAACGGAATCGACGGACGCCGAAATGGATTACGTCGCCGTCAATCATAGTCAAACATTGGAAAGGTTGGATCGGATAGGGGAAAATACGTTGATATCGCTTGCCGCGTTTTTTGGCGACGTGAGGCTGATGGACAGCATCGAAATAACGGAGCGTCGAAGCCGAAAGGCTTCAAAAAAAACGACGGCACAGCCGCTTTGAACGACACTGCCGAGAACGGAGAGAACCATGACGGAAGAGACAATGCTCGATGCAAAAACGGCGCTGATTCGGGGAGAAGTAGAAAAAAGCATCCTCCTGTTTACGGAAGTTTTGGCAAGGGAACCCGACAATCTACAGGCTCTGTTCAGCAGAGCGACGGCTCATCTGAAAAAGCATGCCTTCGATGCGGCCATTACGGATTGCACCGCCTATCTGGAAATCGGCAAATCCAACGAGAAGGTGTTCTGTCTGCGCGGAAATGCGCACATGGGGAAGGGGAATCTCGACTGCGGCCTGAAGGATTTCAACAGATCGATCGAGATCAACCCCCACTATCCCACCGCATACTTCAGCCGCAGCGAGCTGTTTAAAAAAATGGGAGAGAAGGAACAGGCGGAAGCGGACGAAACGGTTGGCAACAGACTGCAGAAACAGCTTTCGAGGGCCTTTTACGAATCCCAGGGATTTATGTTCCAGGAGAGCAATTGATTCCTTTCAAGCGGGACGTTCTCCTCCGAAGAGAGGGGCGAGGTTCCCACACCGCCGGTAGAGGGCCGTTTTTTTACGACCGGACAGCGGGCGGAAAATCCTCCTACAGGATTTCGAGACTGATTCCGAACTCCTCCTTAATGGACAGACGAAGATCCTTGTCGTGCTCCAGACCCGAATAGCGAATTTCCGTCATCACTTTGCGAACTACCACATTGACGTCGTCCGCGTCCGCACTCTTCCCGATCATGCTTCTGATTCTGGAGCGATTAAGATTGTCTATGATGGCAAATCGAATCCGTTTTTTGATCTGCTCAAGCGTCTCTTTGTCCAAATTTCTGAAATAGTACTCGATTTCCGACTGGTTTTTCCCGACAAGTGCCAGTTTGATCCATGTAGTATACAGATTTCCAAGGTTGTCCGCCGGCTGCGAATAGAGGTTCGCATTCGCAAAAACCAAAATAAAAAACAGCAGCACTCCCGAATATCGAATCAAACGTTTCATCGTCTCCTCTTTGTAATTGGGATAAAAACACCAATGTGCCGCATCGATGCATCGACATGTTTCCCTAATTACTTATCGGCCCGCATTCGTCTATGCTTTAGGGAAAAAACGGAATAGTGCCTTCGCCCCGCCTATTTTCCGCTCAAAAGATCCTTCAGCAGTTCGTTGACCAACTGCGGATTTGCCTTTCCCTTTGTCAGTTTCATTGCCTGCCCTACGAAAAAGCCGAACACCTTCTCCTTGCCGGAGCGATACTCCTCCACCTGCCTGGTATTGGCGGCAACAACCGAAGCGCAGATCTCGGCCAACTCCTTCCTGTTGGATACCTGCCGCAACCCCTTCTCTTCAATCACCTCCTTTGCCGTTTTTCCCGTCAGGAACATCTCCTCAAATACGGTCTTTGCGATCTTTCCGCTGATCGTGCCGTCGGCGATGCGGTCCAGCAGCTCCTTCAATAGGGAAGCCGTGATTTTGCATTCGACGATGGTTGTTTTGGATTCGTTCGTCAGCCGGGCCAGATCTCCCGTGATCCAGTTGGCGGCGGTTTTAGCGTCGGCCCCCTGCTTCACGGCCTCTTCGAAAAAGAGAGCGACCGACCTGTCCGCCACCAGTTTCGACGCATCCTGCCGTCCCAATCCATATTCTTCGATATACCGTTTCCTCTTCCGATCGGGAAGTTCCGGTAGATTCGACTTCAGCCGACTTACGTAGAATTCCGTCAATCTGACGATCGGAAGATCCGGGCATGGGAAATAGCGGTAGTCGTCGGAGTCCTCTTTCGATCGCATCGCCTTGGACACTTTTTTGTCCGCATCCCACAGCCGCGTCTGCTGAACGATCCTTCCGCCCTCCAGGATCGCGTCTGTCTGACGGGCGATCTCGTAGTTGATGGCCGCCCGGACATTTCTGAACGAGTTGAGATTTTTCGTCTCGGTTCTTGTCCCCAACTCCCTCCGCCCAAAAGGGCGAACGGATACGTTGGCGTCGCACCGCAAATTCCCCTTCTCCATATTTCCTTCGCAGACCTCCAGATATCGAAGGATCGAATGGATCTTTTCCATGTAGGCCCTCGCCTCGTCGGCAGAGCGCATGTCCGGTTCCGAAACGATCTCGACCAGAGGAACCCCCGCACGATTCAAATCGACATAGCTGGCAGCCCCGTCCTCTCCGTCGTGAACCAATTTCCCCGCATCCTCCTCCATATGAATGCGAGTGATTCCGATTCTTTTGTCCTTCCCTTCTACCTCGATATCGATCCATCCGTTTTCGCAGATTGGGCGGTCGAACTGCGACGTCTGATACGCTTTGGGAAGATCGGGATAGAAATAGTTTTTTCTGGCAAACTGGGAGTCCCGCCTGATTTTGCAATTGGTTGCACTCCCCAGCATTACGGCAAACTTTACGACTTTCTCGTTAATAGTGGGAAGAACCCCGGGCAGTCCCATACATACGGGACAGGTGTTTGCATTGGGAGCGCTGCCGAATTCCGTCGAGCAGCGGCAAAAAATCTTCGTTTTGGTGGCGAGCTGCGCATGCACCTCCAAACCGATAACCGTTTCGAATTCCATGGATTGCCGACAGAATGGCTGTTTTGAATTGCATCGACACCACGCCGTGCATATGACATGCTGCACTTTCC
>CAZLTI010000021.1:0-22144 GCA_964562335.1 uncultured Pseudomonadota bacterium
CGAGACGAACTCCATTTTGAATCTTTCCCTCAAAACCTTCTCCATGGAGGGAAACGCCATTCCCTCCGTGAAGCCTCCAAATTTTTCTCCCAACCCTCCGATCTGTCTGCCCAGCTCCTTCAGCTGTGCGTCGTTCTCCATGCGCAGGCGGTCTATTTTTGCCTGGGCTTCCGCATGCTTGCGTTCCGCTTCCGCCCGGAATTCCACCTGTTCGCGTTCCGCTTCCGCCCGGAATTCCACCTGTTCGCGTTCCGCTTCCGCCCGAAATTCCGCCTGTCTGTGTTCCACTTCCGCATGCTTGCGTTCCGCTTCCGCCTGCCGACGCTCCGCTTCAGCCCGAATTTCCGCCAGTTTTCTGGCAGACTCCTCCTCGATTTTCATCAGATTTGCCTGATGGGCCTTCATCGACTCTTCCTGCCATGTGACGAAGTCTTCCTTCCATTCCCTTATTTCCTGTCCGGTCATATCAACCTGTTCCTTTTGCGGTAATGAAGTTATGGACAAGATATTACGGTTCGGTTTTAACGTAACAACTTGCCGACAGTTTTCCAACGACAAAAGCCCGAACGGCAGATTCTCTTATGAAAAAAACAAAAACGTTCGACCGGAAGGGGTACATATCGACAATAGATTTTTCGGGTGGATAGCCATTCCAAAAAGGAAACAATATGTTGACAAGGTCCCTATCCTATTCTAGAGTTTCTCTTTTTTCACAGATGGGGGAAGTGCTGGCTTAGCTCAGTTGGTAGAGCAGCTGATTTGTAATCAGCAGGTCGGGAGTTCGAGTCCTCCAGCCAGCACCAACACCGACTGTCTGGGGGGAGGTTCCCGAGTGGTCAAAGGGAACAGACTGTAAATCTGTCGGCGAAGCCTTCGGAGGTTCGAATCCTCCCCTCCCCACCACTTCTCGCGAGCTTGGAGGATTTGAGCCCGGGTAGCTCAGGGGCAGAGCGCTTCCTTGGTAAGGAAGAGGTCGGCAGTTCAAATCTGCTCCCGGGCTTCAACAGACGCTACCGAAACCATGAGAGAAAAGATCTATTTGCAGTGTACCGAGTGCAAGAGAAAGAACTACACGTCGACGCGCAATAAGAAGAAGTCCCCGAAAAAGCTGGAATTGAAGAAATACTGCCCATACGACAGAAGACATACGCTTCATAAAGAGGGCAAGAAATAGAAACTGACTTGAAAGAAGCTCTTAGGCCAGTAGCTCCAAGTGGCAGAGCATCGGTCTCCAAAACCGAAAGTTGTGGGTTCGAATCCCTCCTGGCCTGCCAGATAGCAAGCAAACTCCCATCATCCCGAAATTGAGATGCTACGAAGAATCAGGAAGTTTCTGGCCGACGTCCGCACGGAATTTCGAAAAGTGACTTGGCCCACCAGGGAGCAGACGATCAAACAGACCGGTGTGGTTTTTGTGGTGGTAGCGATCGTGTCGGTTTTCTTGGGCGTGGTGGATGTGGGGCTGTCGGAACTGTTCAAATTTTTGATCGGATAAGCCGCAATGAGGGAGAACGAGTACAGATGGTATATCCTGCAGGCCTATTCGGGATATGAAAACAAAGTGAAACAGCTCATCGAAAGTCAGTTGAAGATCAAGAATATGACCGACCTCGTCGAGGAGATATTCATTCCGTCCGAAGAGGTCACCACCAAAAAATCGGGAAAAGTCCGCACGAACAAAGTCACCTACTTTCCCGGATACATACTGATAAAAATGAAACTCAGCGGCGACCTTTGGCATCTGCTGCGAAGCGTGCCGAAGGTTTCGGGTTTTATCGGCGGCGATCAGAGCAATCCCATGCCCGTTCCGGACCGAGAACTGGCCGAAATCAGAACCCAAATTGAAAGCGGAGTCAAGCAGGCTGAAATCGACTCGACATATTCCGCAGGACAGAAGGTGGTGATCGTCGAAGGACCCTTTGCGGAATTCAACGGCGTGATCGATTCGGTGGATCAGGACCACAGCAGGCTGACCGTGCTGGTTGCCATTTTCGGCCGATCGACGCCGCTGGAGCTGGAATTCGATAAAGTGAGACTTTCGGAATAGCGATGCGGAAGTTCCCCATCGCGGAAAGGTAAAATCAATTCGTAAAACGGGTGCTACTTCATAAGGTTCAAAATGGCGAAAAGAGTCGTAGGCTACATCAAGTTGCAGGTGGAGGCGGGAAAGGCGAATCCGGCACCGCCGATCGGACCGGCCCTGGGCCAGCACGGCTTGAATATCATGGAATTCTGCAAGAGTTTCAACTCCAAGACCCAAAAGCAGGAGGGGATGGTCACTCCCGTGGTGATTACGGTCTACGCCGATCGGACGTTCTCCTTCATAACGAAGACTCCGCCGGTGCCCTTTTTGATTAAGAAGGCACTGGGAATCGAAAAGGGGTCCTCCGAACCGAACCGCAACAAGGTGGGCCAGCTGACGAATGCGCAGGTGGAGGAGATTGCGAGGGTAAAAATGCCGGATCTCAATTGTTACGATCTGGAGGCGGCCAAGCGTCTGGTGCTGGGAACCGCTTTCAGTATGGGAGTGCAGCCGCCGACCGATTAATCGTCAGTTTCAAGCCAAGGAGCTTCCGAAAAACGTCAAAGAAGCCGTGCCACACCCATTTGGGAGCGGTATGGCAAACTGCGAATTTTGATAGAGATCCCCAATATTGTCGAGGAACGAAAATGGCAAGACTTTCCAAAAGAGTGAAGGAATGGAGAACCGATCTCGATGGTACGAAAAGGTATCGGTTTTCGGAAGCGATAGAATTGCTTAGGAAATTCAACAAAGCGAAGTTTGACGAAAGGTTCGACGTAGTATTCCGTTTGGGAGTCGATCCCAGGAAGTCGGATCAGATGGTTCGGGGTAGCTGCGTGCTGCCGAACGGAACGGGAAAGACGGTCCGCGTTTTGGTTTTTGCCAAGGGAGACAAGGAGAAGGAGGCCCTGGAGGCCGGTGCGGACTTTGTCGGCGGTGACGATATGGTCGGGAGGATAAAGGAGGGCTGGCTGGATTTCGACCGAGTGATCGCCTCTCCCGACATGATGGGCGTTGTAGGCAAAATCGGCAGAATTTTGGGTCCCAGGGGACTGATGCCGAATCCGAAGGTGGGTACCGTGACGCCCGCAGTCGGAGAAACCGTCAAAATCGTCAAAAAGGGCCAGGTACAGTTCAAAACGGACAAGGGTGCCAATGTCGCGGCAACGATCGGAATGATGTCCTTTTCCGACGGTCAGATGCTGGAAAATCTGCAGGCGTTTTACGACAGTCTGCTCAAGTTGAAGCCGGCAACGGCAAAAGGAACCTATATTCGAAACATCTCGATATCGTGCACTATGGGGCCCGGAATCAAACTGGACCCTTTCCAATTTAAAAAATAGTAGCGTCTGTTTTAGGGATTTCCGGTGCCGACCAAACCGGGAATCCGACCCGTAGTGGAATTATCGAAGAAAGCAGGGACCGGAGGCCGGTTTAAACTTCCCGCCGAGATAGTTGTAGGGATTTTATCGACTGTTTTCCTATTTTGCTCTCCGCTCTGCTCTTCCTTTTTGATTCCCGTTTGGTCGTCTTGTGTCGATTGCGCCCCTTTTGGTCGATTCCGCGAGGTTCCCGGAACGGGTTTTCAAAGGAGGCTATCGATCGCATATGGCGATCTTCGTTTTTGATTGGACCCTCAAACTTGATAAAAAAGGGATTGGTTTACGGCGGATTTGCATCTTTTTGAAGCAGGTTCGCCGATTTTATGGAGCGTCGTATGGACAGATCGGCCAAAGAGGCATTGGTGGCGGAATACGGAGACATGTTCAAATCCGTGGTTTCGGGTGTGTTGGTGGACTACAAAGGGACTACGGTCGAGCAGTTGACCAACCTAAGAAAGATCCTTTTCGAAAAAAACAGCAAGTTTCGCGTATTGAAAAACACGCTGGCGAGGATTGCCGTAGTCGGTACGCCATGCGAAGGGCTCAGCGAACACTTTACGGAGACTAGAGCGTTTGTCTACAGCGATGAGGATATCGCGGCTCCCGCCAAAGTGATATCCGACGAAGTGAAAAATAGCGAAACGATAAAGCTGATAGCCGGTCTGCTGGTCTCCGGAGAAAAAAGCGAAGTGTTGGACCCGAAGGGGATCGAGGCGCTCGGCAAAATGCCGAGCAGGGAAGATTTGCTGACGAAGCTATTGTATGTCATGAATGGACCTGCAACCAATTTCGTGCGCGTATTGAACGAGGTTCCGGGAAGTTTTGTGCGTGTTGTCAAGGCAATTGCCGATTCGAAACAGTAGTGCATTACCACAATATTCAGGGAGAAGAGTTATGGCCGACATAACGAAAGATCAAGTGATCGACTTCATTTCCAGCATGTCCGTTTTGGAATTGTCCGAACTCGTCAAGGAGTTGGAGGAGAAGTTTGGCGTCAGCGCCGCAGCAGCCGTCGCTGCCGTCCCGGCAGCGGGAGGCGCGGCAGCTGGGGAAGCGGAAGAGGAGAAGACGGAATTCGACGTTGTCATGACCTCCTTCGGCGAGAAGAAGATCAACGTTATCAAGGAGGTTCGGGCATTGACCGGTCTCGGACTGAAAGAGGCCAAGGTGCTGGTCGAATCTGCGGGTCCCGACTGTAAGGTAAAGGAGGCCGTGGACAAAGAGGAGGCAGAGTCGGTGGTCAAGAAGCTGACCGAAGCCGGTGCCACCGCAGAAGTAAAATAGGCCGACGGAACCCGCTTTCGCTCGTGCCTCTGCGGAGTTGGGGAGCCTGCGAATCGGCGAGACGGTTCCTTTGACGCTTTTCGGAGGTTTCTTACGCAGGTCGTTCGGCGCTCTGTTGCGGAAGACCTTAGTTGGATCGGTCCCTGTAGTACCGGCGTAGCCTTTCGTAGGCGGAGTTGTAGATCTGGAGAATCCTCTTTGCCGTTTCCCTTTTTGCGGAATCGGAATGATACCGGTCCGGATGATAGATTTTTATCTCTTCGTTTCGGACCTTCTTCACCTCCTTCAGGCTGGAGGGGGGAGCCAATCCGAAAAGCTGCAGATCGTCGACCACCTCTTGAGGATACTGCGGGTCGGATGCCGTTCCACGGGACCGAAATTCCGCCGATTGCGCAGTGAAACTCTCCTCTTTTTCCCGATAGGCGCCGTGCTCTTTGTGGGAGTGCCGCCTTTCCCATTCCATCAGTTTCTCGTCCAGAGTTCGGCTCCCCTGGCCGAACAGCTCTTCGAAGGCCTCCATCTGGTCCGAAGCCATGCTCTGAAAAAGCCGAAAAAGTCGTTTGCTTACGGACATAGGATTTTTGATACAAAAGGAGTTGGAGGGAAACCTTCATCCGCAAGATGTCCGAATTCCGGCTTGCCGCAAATTCCGATATGGATCATACTTACTGAAGAAACTTCCGAAAAACGCGACTTCGCCGTCTCCGTCCATCCGAGTGGCAGGCCCGAAGCCGACTTATGCGGGAAAATCGGTATTGAACGATTCCCGGAACCCTCCGATCGACAATAGAGAAAAATGATACATCTATCGAAAAACATTCTCCTGCTGATATCGCTCGTCGTAGGAATCATCGTGTTGGTTTCGCTTTCTGTCAACGACGGCAAGCAGGAGGAGGTCTCCTTCACGCAGTTCATGAATATGGTGGACAGTGGCCAGGTCGCCGATGTCACGATCAAGGGCAGCCAGGCGTACGGCATTCGGACCGACCGGCAGAAATTCACGACCAACGTTCCGCAATACTATAAGGATTTGATCCCGATTCTGTATGACCGGGGCATACAATTCCGCATCAAAACTCCGGATTCCGAAGGATTGCTGTTTGCGATCGTCAGCAACTGGCTACCGATCATTTTGATCATTGGCGTCTGGCTTTTCTTCATGAAGCAGATGCAGGGAGGAAACAAAATGATGGGATTTGGCAAATCGAAACCAAAAAAGGCCGAGGAAGAGGAGACGAAAAAGGTGACGTTTGGCGATGTGGCGGGAATCGAGGAGTCGAAAGCGGAATTGACCGAGATTGTCGAATTTTTGAAGGATCCCAGCAAATTCGAGAAGCTGGGAGGGCGAATTCCGACAGGCGTGCTGCTGGTGGGGGAACCCGGAACGGGGAAGACTCTGTTGGCAAAGGCCATAGCGGGAGAGGCCGAGGTGGCTTTTTTGAGCATCAGCGGTTCGGATTTCGTCGAGATGTTCGTAGGCGTAGGAGCCAGTAGGGTACGCGATCTGTTTGCGCAGGCACGCGAAAGTGCCCCCTGTATCATATTCATCGACGAAATCGATGCGGTCGGCCGCCATCGCGGGGCGGGACTGGGCGGAGGAAACGACGAACGGGAGCAGACGCTGAATCAACTGCTGGTCGAAATGGATGGGTTCGAAGGCAATGAAGGAATCATCGTGGTTGCGGCAACGAACCGTTCGGACGTACTCGACTCCGCATTGACCAGACCCGGAAGGTTCGACCGTCAGGTTGTCGTCCCCAGACCCGATATGAACGGACGCCACAAAATTCTGGAGGTCCATACGAAAGAGCTGCAGCTTTCCGCGGATGTGGAGCTGAAGACCATCGCACAGGCTACGCCGGGTTTCACTGGGGCGGATTTGGCCAATCTTGCCAACGAAAGCGCCCTGATTGCCGCCAAACACAACAAGAAGAATATAGAATTTGCCGATTTCGAGGAGGCACGCGACAAGATCATGATGGGCAAAGAGAGAAGGTCCATGTTTATCCCGGAGGACGAAAAGCGGACCACGGCATGCCACGAAGCCGGCCACGCGCTGATTGCGGCACTTCACGACAAAGTGGACGCCATTCACAAGGTTTCCATTATTCCGCGCGGCCGAGCGTTGGGCATTACCATGCTGCTGCCGGAAGACGACAGGCACTCCTACTACCGTTCGGAGCTGGATGGCATGATCATGATGATGATGGGCGGCCGCGCAGCGGAGGAGTTGGTCTTCAACCATTTTACGACCGGAGCCAGCAACGATCTGGAGCGCTCCGCCTCCCTGGCTCACCGCATGGTGTGCAATTGGGGCATGAGCGACAGCGTCGGCCCGATTCACTACGCGGTCAATCAGGGAGAGGTGTTTTTGGGACGGGATCTGATGCGCAAGAAGAACATCAGCCAGACGACGGCTGGCAGGATCGATCAGGAGGTGGGAAACATCGTAAACAGGGCCTATCGCAAAACCCTGGAACTGCTGAAGGAGAACATGACGACTCTCGACGCCATCACGAAGGAGCTGATCGAAAAGGAAACCATCGACGGCAAACGGATTATGAGGCTTGTCGAGGAGAACCGACCCGAGCCGCAAAGAGTTTCCGAAACGCAATGAACGAATTCTCCTATCTGCTCCCGCCGCTGCAAACCAGTGCGGTCGGCGCGTATCTTAAGCGCATTGGCGTCGACATGGCGGTCGACGACGATTCCAGGTACCATTATCTTTTCGTCTGCTATTCTCCCTCCCCGTCGCCGAAAGGTATTCGGGAGCTGTCCGCGCGGTTCCCGGAAATATGCCGGCTGGACCGGCATCCTTTTTTGGGTTCCCGCCTTGTTGCCGTATTGAACTGCTCCTCGATAGAGCAGGTATCGGACTGCGCATCAAAATTGCATTGCTCTCAGGTAGCCGACGGTATACGGAACGGACTGCGGAGTCCGCCGTCGCCGAGTTTCAAACTGCGCGGTCGGAATTGGACGAACGGGCGCCCCAGGATCATGGGAATACTGAACGTCACTCCCGATTCCTTCTACGACGGCGGTCTGCACTACCAAAAGGAGGACTATACTGCACTGGCCCGAAAGATGATCGAAGCGGGAGCGGATGCGATCGACATAGGAGGGGAGTCCACAAGACCGGGCTCGAAATCCGTCGACGAAAGGGAGGAGCTAAAACGAATTCTTCCCGCATTGACGCAAATCAGGAGAAATTTCGACATTCCCATTTCGGTCGATACGGTAAAACCCAATGTTGCGGACGAGGCGCTGAGGGGCGGTGCCGATCTGGTGAACGATGTTTCCGGTTTGAAAGCCGGACGGGCCATGCTGGAAGTCGTAAAGCGGCACCGTGCCAGCTACTGTCTGATGCACACGCAGGGAAATCCCGAAACCATGCAGATCTATCCCACGTATACCGACGTGCTGGCGGAGGTGTACTCCTTTTTCCGGCGGAAGCTTGAGTTTTGCCGGTCCCATGGTTTGGAAAGGGAACGCATACTGCTCGATCCTGGAATCGGATTTGGAAAGAGGTTGGATCACAACTTGGACCTACTGCGTTTCCTTTCGATTTTTTGCGGTTTCGGTTGCCTGGTGCTGCAGGGAAGCTCCAACAAGTCCTTCATCGGAACCCTGTTGGGGCGGGATATCGAGCATCGCGTTTCGGGTACGTTGGCCAGTCAGGCACTGGGATGGGGGGCAGGCGCGACCGTCTTCCGAGTGCATCAGGTGGCGGAAAATAGAGATGCGACAGGGATGGCGGCTGCCTATGCGGAACGCGGCAGTTCGAAATAGTTTTTCCTATGGGGTTTTCCCGCAAACGGTTTTTCTTTCGATTCTTCAGGAACGGAAATGATTCCCGATCTTTTCAGCTCTCTGCAGATCAGATGGATGGATGTGGTGGATATTGCCATTCTGTCGATTATCATATATCGGCTGATTCTCATGCTGAAAGGGACGCGGACGGTGCAGATCATCATCGGTTTTCTGATTGTCTCCATAGTGTTTCTCGGAGCGGGATATTTCCATCTGGCGGGCGTATCGTGGGTCCTGCGGAATCTGTTTAACTCCTTGGTGGTTGTCATCATCGTTCTGTTTCAGGCGGACTTCAGAAATGCGCTGGCCCGTATGGGAACCCAAACGCTGTTTTTCGACTACAAAAAGGGGAAATCTTCCGAGTTTGTCGAGCAGCTTTACAAAGCCTGCAGCCATATGTCCAAAACGGGGATGGGCGCCTTGGTCGTTTTGGAGCGGGAGATGGGATTGCGGGCGTATCACAAACACGCCACCAAGATCAATGCCGAGTTTTCCCCGCAACTGCTGGTGACGCTGTTCAACGCTCATGCACCTCTACACGACGGGGCCGTAATAATAGACAAAAACCAAATGATAGCAGTGGCCGGCAGCATTCTTCCCCTATCCGCCAATTTGAGCCTGTCGGATCGGATGGGAACCAGGCACCGTGCGGCTATCGGATTGAGCGAGGAGACGGACGCCATCGTGCTGATTGTCAGCGAAGAGACCGGAATCGTCAGTTTCGTCTGGAAAGGCAAGTTGCATGAGGAAAGTGAATCATTTTCGATCAAAGACAAATTGATCGAGCTACTGCTGGTCAAATCTTGATATGTCCAATCCAACGCATTTTATCTACCGCATAAAACGGTTTTTGACAGACAACCCCATTCAAAAGGTGCTGGCTGTCGGAATCGCTGTGTTGATTTGGGCGTTCGCACCCCATCTGGACAAACCCAATCTATCCCAAATGCGGATTTTCGTACCGGTATCCTACATCAACGCTCCGGAGAATTTGGAGATTGTCTCGCAGCCGCAGCAGTCCGTCGGCGTGACGATCGAAATCGCCAATGACGAGATCCCAAACCCCAGCCTGTTCCAGGTGGTCGTGAATCTGGAAGACGCGTATCCCGGAGAGCGGACCTACGAAATAACGAAGAAGGCGCTCAGGCATCCGCAGGAGGTCAAGGTACTGAAGATATCGCCGGATAGACTTACGTTCGTTTTCGAAACGACACTCGAAAAAAAGCTGGCGATCAAACCGGTAATTGTCGGAAATCCCGCCAAAGGCTACGTACTGGAAAAGGTGGAGCTGGAGCCGGAAGAGGTGACGTTGAACGGACCGAAAACGGTTCTGGAGAGTTTGGAACAGATAGAGACAAAAACCATCGACATCGAGGGAATTTCCTACAATATGGATGTCATTACGTCGATCAATCTACCCGAACGGCTCTCTTTGGTTGGCCCCGAACCGGAGTTCTACAAGGCGAAGATTGAGGTGGGCAGCGAGCCCATCAGCATCCGTTTCGACGACATTCCGATCGGCATCGTCAACCAGGAATACGTCACCCGGATCAATCCGAAGTCCTTCCATGTACTGTTGCGGGGACCGCGTTCCATTATGCAGACCTTTTCCGCTCAGGACGTTCAAGCCTTTATCAATCTTCAGGACTATCTGCCGGGCAAGTACAAAATCGAAGCGTCCGAATTGACTCTGAGGCTGAGGCCGGAAATTCAGGTGCAGAAGATCTGGCCGCCGATCCACATCTGGGTTAAAAAGCAGAGGATAGAGGAGTGATCGGCGCCTAAGACTGCCCGGCGCTCAGATAGCTCTCCAAAGCCTCCGCATTTGCCGGATGCACGGTCATCGTCTTCCGCCAGACGGAGGGCTTTTCCATGCAGATGTAGAGCGGTACTCCCGGAAGTCTTTCTCGAATCCAGCTCGAGATCGATCCGACAAGTTCCCTGCGGATCGGCTTCAGATACCTCATCTTGCCGTCGTGCGCCGCCGTAAATTCTGCGGAAAAGAGGGAAAGTGCGGAAAACCGCTCTTCCGCTATCCTTTTCAGCGCCGGGACGTATCGCAGCGTTCCCAAGCTGATCCAGGCGATTTTTTTTGCCGGAATCGTGTCGGAGATCATCTCGACCGTCTCCCGGTATCCTTTTCGCCAGTTCTTGTAGTGAATGATGGGATCGAAATGGAATGCGACTCCATAGCCTGCGCTTACGACCTTTTGCGCCGCTTTTAGGCGGTCGTCGAGGGAAGCGCTCTTCCATTCGTGGCGTTTGACGATTTCCGGCGGGTTGAGGGACCAGGCGACGATGGTATTTTGATTGTGATTCAGTCCGATCAAAGGGGAGACCGCATCGGTTTTCGTCTTGAGCTCCAAAGTGGCATTTTTTAGTTTGGAAAAGCTCTCCACCAGATAGGGGTTTATTCCGAATATCGAATCGAGAGCCAGACTATCCGAATGCTCCCCGGTTCCGATCCGGAAAGGGCGGTTGGGATTTTCCCCGATGGTCTTGATCATTTTTCCGATCAGCTCCTCCACATTGACGTGGAATGTAATGACGGATCGATTCAAAAATGCCTGCAGAATGCAGTAGGTGCATTCCAGCGGACAGTTTTCCACCAGATCGATCACATGGTAGTTGCAGCAGAGAACATTCTCGGAGAATCCCGGACACAGCTTGAATGCATCCGACGGGAAGTATTTCAGGTATAGATTTTTTTTTCCGCAGGTAAGCTCGGCGGCACTGTCGTTCAGACCTTCTCTTTGCGCATCGTCGACGACGACGGTTTCGGTCTCGGGAAATCGGGAAAGAACTTGGCGGCAGAAGTATGAATCCAGAGCGGCCCGATCGACGTAGATGCGGTCGGGAACGTAGATCATAACGTCTCCTTTTTCGCGCAGGATCGATGAATTCGCTCCCTGCGAAAAGCAGAAAAAAACCCTCCGTCAGGGAGGTCGAAACTCCGGCCGGATATTCCGTTGGGAAGAGATGATCCTATTCCAGAATCGGCAGCATTTTTGAGCAATGGCCCAAAAGTTCCCGGTAGGTCTTCTTGATTGGGGAGCTTGTACGTCTGACATCCATCGTCAACTGCCTAAGGTCTTTGAGGCACCAATATTTCACTTGGTCGAACTGTTTCAGAACGCAGCGGTTGGGGCCTGTGATGCACAGCAGGGGCTTTTTGTATTGCTTGACCGCATCGTTCGACCTTGCGGATGCCGAGAGCGTTGGCAGCAGAAAAAGCATCAGGAGGGCAAGAAGAGCAGGTTTCGCTTTCATATTCGGTTTCGTCTAAGTTCGATTTCGGAATTCCGGCACATAAAGGGTTCGGGGACCCTCCGCAACGTAAACGGAAAAAATTCAATAACCATACCACCGGCGTATCAACGGTCCGATTTAGTCGCACCGGCGTGTATGTCCGTTTAGCGAAGGGAAGAGATCCTTTGAATCCAACAGGAGCGTGACCGGGCCGTCGTTCTGCAGAAAGACCTGCATTTTCGCTCCGAATTCTCCCGATTCAACCTGTAGAGCGCTCTGTTTTGCCAATGCGAGAAACCGCCCGTACAGCTTCTCCGCCTTTTCCGGTTCCAACGCTCTTGAAAAACTGGGCCTTTTCCCTTTTTTTACGTTTGCCGACAATGTAAACTGGGAAACGATCAGCAAAGACCCGGAAACGTCGGCAATGGAATGCACCATGCGCCCGGTTTCGTTCGGGAACAGGCAAATTTTAAGAATTTTGTCGAGCATGGGCCGCAGGAAATCGACAGTGTCGTTCCGATCGAATCCTACCAGCAGCAGGTAGCCTTTTCCGATCCTTCCGGCAATTTTTTGTCCAATTTGGACCTTTGCCTGTTTGACTCTCTGCAGCACGATTTTCATATCGGAAGGTTTCTACGCAGAGGAGGTTCGGCGGTTGCGGAGCGATTTTCGAGAGCTTGACTGCGTTTGCGGTCAAGAACTCCTTGGCAAACATGGATAGTCCTTCCAATGGAGACGATGGCTTTGGAATATCATCATACGCCCGTATTGGTAAAGGATATCTGTTCCTACCTTCCTGCGGAAGCGGTTCGGGTGGCCGATTTTACCGTGGGGGGAGGGGGCCACTCGTTCGAGTTTTTGAAGGAGAATCCCGATCTGCACCTGTTCGGGGTCGATCGCGATCCGGATGCCATGCTGGCAGCCGGAAGAAGGCTGCAGCCGTTCGAGGGGCGGTTCGAACTCCATCGCGCCCCGTTCGCCGAAACCGCCTATCGATTGAGAGTGGCTGAGGAGCGTTTCGACTTTATTCTGGCCGATTTGGGATTCTCTTCCCATCAAATCGACACGCCGCAGCGCGGGTTTTCCTTTTTGCACGAAGGTCCCCTGGATATGCGCATGGATCCGGCTGCCGGAACGCCTGCGGCGAACATCGTCAACGGAAGGAGCGAAAGCGAGCTGTTCCGCATGATCAAACAGTTGGGAGAGGAGCGGTTCGCCAAAAACATTGCAAAAAGGATCGTGGCAACCCGAGCGAAGAGACCCTTCAAAACAACGACGGAACTGGCCGAATGCGTCAGGGAGGCAATTCCGAAGAGACATTTCGACCGCAGAATCAATCCGGCCACCAAGACATTTCAGGCGCTGCGAATTGCCGTCAACGACGAATTGAGGGAACTTGGGGATTTTCTGCATTGTGCGATTGACCTCTTGAATTCCGGCGGCAGAATTGCCATCATCTCGTTTCACTCTTTAGAGGATCGGCCGGTCAAGAGACAGTTCCGCGAGTGGGAGAATCCCTGCCGGTGTCCCGTCGACCTACCGCGATGCGTTTGCGGACGCAGACCGAGAATAAAAAGGCTGCACAGGAAACCGATCCGGGCCACGGATCGCGAGATCGAATCGAATCCAAGGGCAAGAAGTGCCAGACTCAGAATAGCGGAAAAACTATGAGGGACTACCCCAGCTGGGGACGGAAAAGAAGCGACAGACTGATACGCCGCAGGCCGGACAGTAGAGAAAAAAGGTCGCTGAAGCTGATGGCAACCCTGATCGTACTGATTTTGCTCGCGCTTTTTTTCGTTCAGCAGCGGGTCGAATACATACGGACCGAACGGCACGTCCGGAAACTGCTTCTGGAGAAGCGCAAAATCGAATCGGCGATACTGCCGCTGAAACTGGAGGAGCGATATCACACCCACTTGAGCAGAATCGAAAAAGTGGCGTCGCAGGAGTTGAATCTGCAGCATCCCCGCGACAGTCAGATTGTCGAAATCGAGGTTTCCGACGGCAAAAAGGGGCAGATGTGATTCGGTTTACGCAGCGGCTGGTATCTCGGAGTTTCCATCAAAGGCTGGTTTGGGTACGGTCTCTTTGCTTTGCCGCCGCTGCGGCGATCGTCGTGAGAACGCTTTACCTGCAGACCGTCAAACGGCCCGCATGGGAGTTGCTGGCGGAGCGCCAGCATAGCCAGGCTCAGTCGATCAAAATGCAGAGAGGGCCGATCTACGACAGAGAGGGCCGAATTCTAGCCATATCGCTGCCTATGGACTCTTGGTTTGCGATACCTTCCGAAGTGGCGGATCCGATTCGCACCGCCAAAATACTGAGTTCCCGCCTATCGGTCGACCGGGATCGGCTGAAAAAAAAACTGACCGCTAAAGTCTCCTTTACCTGGCTGAAACGGAACACGAAACCGACGGACAGCGAACGTGTCCAAAAGATCGATCTTCCCGGCATACATCGCTTGAAAGAGTATCAGAGATTCTACCCGTCCGGAAGGCTGGCGGCTCAGCTCATCGGCTTTTCCGGCATCGATTCGCAGGGACTGGAAGGGTTGGAGGTCCAATACGACAGCCATCTGATGAATGTGAGAAGTCGGCATAGAGGGTGGGAAGAGGCATATCGCAAAGTCGACGCGGAAGGTTTCTCCGGCGGTTCCCTGAAATTGACGATCGACAGCCAACTGCAGTACCGCGTGGAGTCCGAATTGAAAAAGGCGCTAACGACGATGGAAGCGGAAAGCGGGATCGCCATCGTGATGGAATCGCAGACGGGAGCCATCTTGGCAATGGCAAACGTGCCGGACTTCGATCCCAACAATTTCGAACGGTACAAACGATCCAGCTATTTCAATCGAGCCGTGGGTTCGGTCTACGAACCGGGATCGACGTTTAAAATCATCACCATTGCATCCGCTCTGGAAAATGGAATCGTCCGGGAAAACGACATCTTTTTCTGCGAAAACGGAGCATATCAGATTCAAGACCGCACAATTCACGACATTGGTAGCCACGGATGGCTTTCGGTGGAAAAAATCGTGCAGAAGTCGTCGAATATCTGTGCGGCGAAAATCGGTGGACGGATTCCCAGGCAGGTATTCCATCAAATGATCGGTGCCTTCGGATTCGGCAGGAAAACGGATATCGGACTGCCGGGAGAGGTGAAGGGGCGCGTATTCGACTTTCGGGACTGGTCGGAGACGGACGTAGCGACAATCTCGTTCGGCCATACCATTTCGGCGACGCCGATTCAGCTAATCGCAGCCATCAATTCGATAGCCAGCGGCGGATATTGGATCGCTCCCTACGTTGTGGCGGAGGCCCGGAAAGCGGACGGAAGGCAGGTTCCCCTGGAACGGCCAAAAAAAAGAAGAGTGCTAAAACCGAAAACGGCGGAAATTGTCAAAAGGTTTATGGAAAGCGTGATTCAAAGGGAGGGAACAGGGTATTCCGCCCACATTCCCGGAGTCCCGATTGCGGGGAAGACCGGAACCTCCGAAAAGTTCGACAGTTTGATCGGCGAGTACTCTTCCGATTCCTACATATCCTCCTTTGTCGGTTTTTTCCCGGCGGATCGGCCCGAAGCCACCGTTTTGATTGTGGTGGACGATCCGAAAAAAAAATATCTGGGACGGAAGGGCGCGGCGATCGTGTTCAAAAAGGTGGCGGAAAGGGTGATCCGTTTTGGAAAGGAGAATCGATCGAAAACCCGACCGAGTGCCGTTGGCAAGGCAGTGCCTCTGTTTCCTCGGGGCCGCCTGCCCGATGGAAAGGGTTCCCACTTCGGAGATCGGGACGGACGATTGAAAGAAAGGACCCTTAGAGAGGTTCTGCTGGCGTCGTCGCGGGAGGGCGTCGCACTAAAAGTCGAGGGTTCGGGCAGGCTGAAAAAGCTCGTCCGAATGCCGAACCGGGAGAGCCGATTCCTGGCCGAGTTTCGATAGTTCGTCAGTCTTTGAAAAGCTCGATATTGTGTTGTGCGGTAGCCGGCGGAACGTTTTCTTTGGAATTTTTCGGAGGTTCCTTAGCAGTGCCGAGATGAAAAATCCTTTTTATGCGGAAGGATAGACAAAGTGGCATGGTTTTTCCTTTTCCAACATGGCGAATTCGATACACTACTCTCGAATAATCACATCGGAACATAAAATTTATGCAGGTTAAGAAGTACGTTGTGGCCCACATGAAGGAGGCCGTGAAGCTGATCAAAGAGGATCTTGGCAGCAACGCCATTATTATCTCGACGAAGAAGGTCAAAAAGGGCAGCGGCTCGTTCGGGCTGTTCGGCAAACCGGCTTTGGAGGTAACGGCGGCACGGGACGAAAGGCCTAGAGTTCAGGCGCAAAAGTATGGAAATAGCACTACGCCCGCCTCCGGAAAAACGGAGTACGAGAAGGAGACCTCCCTGAATCCGCCCGAACGTGCGGAAGCCTCGCAAAAAGAGAGTGACCGAAAGTCTTTCGGCACCATTAAGGAGGATATCGACGAACTGAAGGAGCTGGTGCGGGAACTTCGGCGGGGCATGAGGCGGGAGGTCAACGACGATGCGACGATCGCCCATTTGAGATACGAACTGGGAGAGTTGAAGACCCTTATTACCAACCTCGTGACGCAGTCGAGCGAATTGCGGGAGGATGACTTTCACGAAAATCTGATCGCCATCTATCAGCAGCTCTGTTTCAACGGCATCGAAGAGAAGTTTGCCAAGCGACTAATTAGAGAGGTCAACAGAAAGATTCCCAAAAAGGAGGTCGACAACTACTCCTACGTCAAAGTGTATGTAGCCAGGATGTTCATGCAGGTTTTGTCTATCCATGCGGTGGCCAAACGGAGCGACCGTTCCGCCGACCCCAAAATCCTCACCTTTCTGGGTCCGACGGGTGTCGGAAAAACGACAACCCTGGCGAAAATTGCCGGCAGGCGGAAGATCGAAAACCCGAATGCGGAAATCGGATTGATAACCATTGACACTTATCGAATTGCAGCCGTACAACAGTTGAAGGAGTATGCGCGCATCATCAAGGTTCCGATTCGCGTAGTGGCAGACAAGAAGCAGTTGGATCAAACTCTCGTCGACTTTCGGAACAAGGACTTGATATTGATCGATTCGGCCGGCCGCTCTCAAAGAGACGAAATGCAAATGTCGGAGCTGAGGGAGTTTCTGGCGGGCTACAATAGGTTCACAAATATGCTGGTTCTCAGCGCAACGACGAAAGACAACGATTTGGTGGAAATTACCAAACGGTTTAGTACCATAGGTGTGGGCGGCGTCATTTTTACGAAACTGGACGAGTCCACTAGCTACGGTTCGATTTTCAATCATGCGATTCGCTTCAAGCTGCCCATCGCCTACCTGACAACTGGCCAGAACGTGCCGGAAGACATCGAGAACGCTTCGCGCGAACGCCTGATCGATCTATTGATGAACATTTCCGGCGAATTGCTCTAATGTCTCGTTTACTCTTTGTCGACGGAAGCCCGAATGAGGATTGGTTCGATGCGGATCCTGTTATTTTGTCGTTTTTATGACTAGAGATCAGGCTTCTACTTTGAGAAGGAAATTCTCCGGAAACCCGCAGGCGGGTTTTGAAGGCAAATCCGAATTCGCAGTTCGGACCATGAGTTTCACAAGCGGGAAAGGGGGTGTCGGAAAAACCAACATCGTCGTCAATTTGGCCATCCAACTGACAAAAATGGGGAGAAGCGTCTTTGTTATCGATGCGGATCTGGGTCTGGCCAACATCGACATTATGCTCAACCTCGTACCGAAATTTACGATCGAAGACGTTCTGACGGGCAGCAAAAATATTAACGATATTATCATGGAAGGACCTTCCGGATTTCATATTCTGCCCTCCTCTTCCGGATTGAGCGGAATGCAGGAGCTTTCGGGAAAGCATCAGATGGCGATCTTCAAAGAGCTGGCCAGCCTGAAAACCAAATACGACTACATTCTGATCGACACCGGTGCCGGTATCGCGTCCAACGTTTTGCGGTACAATGCGGCGGCCGATGAAATCTGCGTGGTTACCAATACCGAGCCCACGGCAATGACGGATGCCTATGCGCTGATGAAGGTGATGGTGACCAAATATCAGGTGAGAAGTTTCAATCTGATTGTCAATCAGGCGAATCTCAAAGAGGCGAGAAGCGTATTCAATCGACTAGTTGCCGTTTTAAACCAGTTCCTTTTTGTAAATTTGACGCTGGTGGGACATGTGCCGAAGGATATACTGTTTCCCAAAGCCGTCAAAAGCCAGACCGCCATCTCCTTCCTTGCGCCCAATTCCGCGGCCGTAAAAAGGATTGTCGATATGGCGCACCATATCGATCGCAATCCCGGACTGTCTATCGACCGCCCGGACCCCTCCCGATTTTGGCAGAGAGTGAGCAGTTGGACGCGTAGATAAAGGCATGCCACTTGCTTTGACAGTTGCGGAATAGCTGCGAACCGATCAAGCAATCCGGCTAAAATGCCATCATTTTGTCCTCTCTGTCATGCGGAATCCCTATCAACAGCAGGCACAGATCGATCGGGAGGAGTTGATCCTGAACTATGCGCCCAATGTCAGGCACATTGCCAATCGACTGGCCGCCCGACTGCCGCCGGACTTTCAGTTGGACGATCTCATTCAAGCGGGAATGATTGGACTTCTGGAGGCAATCGACAAATTCGATCCGCAAAAGGGAGTGAAGTTCAAGACCTACGCGGATATCCGCGTGCGCGGGGCGATGCTGGACGATTTAAGGACAAAGGACTGGATACCGCGCTCCGTGCGCGACAACTGCAGCAAATTGGAAAGGGCGTTTTCCAATCTCCGATCTCAGGATATCGATCATCCGACGGACAGACAGTTAGCGGAGGAGCTGGAACTAAAGCCCAGGGAACTACAGAATTTTCTCGACAAAGCGCGCCCCATCCCCTTGCTTTCTCTGGAGGATATCGGAGGCTACGGCAACGGGGAGGAACCTCTCGACATTTTGGAGACGGTTGGCGACCCGGTGGGGATCGATCCGGTGGAGAGACTTCTGGGCAAGGAGTCGAAAGAGCTTTTGGTGAATGCCATCGATAGATTGTCCGAAAACGAACAGATGGTTCTCTCCCTCTACTACAATGAGGATTTGAACCTAAAGGAGATTGGCGAGGTTCTGGGTTTGACCGAGTCTCGGGTTTCGCAGATACGCACCAAAGCGATCGCCAAACTGCGCCTCTACATGAAACGGCACGTTGCCGACGGAGAGTGATCGAGCGGCGGCGGTTCCGCCGACCGCTACCGTTTGGTTTCCGTTTTCAGCAGATCTGCCTGATGGTGGGCCGTCAACGGGTCGACGAAGCAGTTGATATCTCCCCCGCCCATGATTTCATCCAGTTTGTACAGAGTAAGCCCTATACGATGGTCGGTTATTCTGCCCTGAGGGTAGTTGTACGTTCGGATTCTCTCGCTTCGGTCTCCCGTTCCGACCATTTTTTTGCGTCTTTGCGCCGCCTCCGAAGTAGCCGCTTCGACCTGAATTTCATACAGCTTCGCCTTCAGGTGTTTCATGGCCTTGGCTCGGTTTTTGATTTGCGACCGTTCCGCCTGGCATGTTACGACAACTCCCGTCGGTATGTGCGTGATACGAATCGCGGAGTCCGTAGTGTTTACGTGCTGTCCCCCCGCTCCCTGGGAGCGGTAGGTGTCGATCCTCAGATCGGTTTGGCTGAGTGCGATGTCGATATCGTCGGCCTCCGGCAAAACGGCCACAGTTACCGCCGAAGTGTGCACCCTTCCTTGCGTTTCCGTCACCGGAACGCGCTGGACGCGGTGTGTTCCCGCTTCGTACTTCAGTCGGCTGAACACGTTTTTCCCCTCGACGGAAACCGCAATCTCCTTGAATCCTCCGATCTCGGTCGCGTGCGAATCCATCGATTCGAATTTCCAGCCGTTCAGCTCGGCGAACTTCTGGTACATGCGATATAGGTCCGCTACAAACAGAGCGGCTTCGCCGCCGCCGGTTCCCGCTCTGATCTCCAAAATCGTGCTTTTTTCGTCATCGGGATCTTTGGGCAGCAAAAGCAGCTGCGCTTTGGAGTTCAGGGTGTCGATCTCCTCCTTGAGCCTTTTGATCTCGTCCCTTGCCAGATCCCTCATTTCGGGATCGTCGACCAGTGGAGCGTTGTCCTCAAGTTCCCGCTGCTTGTCGGTCAGTTTCCGAAACAGCTCGAATATGGGCTGAATCTTGGCCTGCTCCTTCGACAGATCCTGTAGCCTTCTGCTGTCGCCAATCACTTCCGGACTGGCCAGAAGGGCAGTCAGCTCTTCGTATTTGTCCGCTATTTTCGCGAGTTTATCCAGCATGGTTTACACTATGTTCGCTTTGGGAATCGATACGTTGTCGGCAGCTACCTTCCATTCCGTTTGTACCGAATCGAGAGAGCGGGCCCGAATGACGAAAGGGCGGTCACTTTGCGGAGACTTTCCGGTACTTTCTTTTGAAACGCTCGATCCTGCCTTCCGTATCGACCAGCTTCTCCTTTCCGGTGTAGAGGGGATGGCACTGCGAACAGAGTTCGAGTTTGTATTCTTTCCCCAGTGTGGAACCGATCTCGAAGGTTGCGCCGCAGGCGCAGCGGAACGTTGTCGTATTGTATTTAGGATGAATCTTCGCTTTCATGACAATCCAAAAAAAAGAGGTGGTTGGTAGTAGCGACGGTTTTGCGAAAGGTTTCGAACCGAACTGCTGCTTTGCTTCGGAACCTTTCGCGGTCCCTAATTGTTGACCATATCCAGAAGCTTTTCGTTGGTCGGATACTTCGCCAGTTTGTCGAGCAGATATTCCACCGCTTCCTGCGTATTGGAAGCCGACAGAATTCTTCTGAGCTTCCAGACTTCCGAAATATTGTCGAGAAGCAGCTCCTCCTTGCGGGTAGTCGATTTTTCCAGATCGATTGCCGGAAAGATGCGTTTTTCTACCAATTTTCTTTCCAGCACCAGCTCCATATTGCCGGTTCCCTTAAACTCCTCGAAAATCACCTCGTCCATCCGGCTGCCGGTTTCGATCAGCGCGGTGGCGATAATGGTCAGGGAACCTCCGTCCTCTATGTTTCTCGCCGCCCCGAAGAATCGCTTTGGTTTGTGCAGGGCATTCGCATCGACGCCACCGGACAGAATCTTGCCGCTGGGGGGGATGACCGTATTGTAGGCCCTTGCCAGTCTGGTGATGGAATCCAACAGAATTACCGTATCGTGTCCGTGCTCCACCAACCTTTTGGCCTTCTCGATCACCATTTCCGCCACCTGAACGTGTCGGGAGGCATGTTCGTCGAATGTGGAACTGATGACCTCCCCTTTGACGGAGCGCTTCATATCGGTCACCTCCTCCGGTCTCTCGTCGATCAGCAGCACAATCAGTTTCACCTCCGGGTGGTTTTCGGAAATGCTGTTGGCGATGTTTTGCAAAATCATAGTTTTGCCGGCATGCGGCGGAGCTACGATCAAACCTCTCTGGCCCTTTCCGATCGGGCTGAACATATCGATGATGCGCGTCGTGTCGTCGGCATCCTTTCGTTCCAATCGGATCATTCTGTTGGGATATAGCGGCGTCAGATTGTCGAAGAGAGTTTTCTCCTTGGCGGCGTCCGGGTTTTCAAAGTTGAGCTTCTCCACCTTCAGCAGGGCGTAGTAGCGTTCGCTGTCCTTTGGCGGCCTCACCTGCCCCTCGATGGTGTCGCCGGTCTTGAGATTGAAACGCCGAATCTGAGAGGGGGAAACATAAATATCGTCCGGTCCCGGCACGTAGCTGAAATCCGGCGACCGCAGAAAACCGAACCCGTCCGGCAGCGTTTCCAACACGCCGGAACTGAAAATGGCACCTCCGACTGCCGTTTGGGCATTCAGCAGAGCGAATATCAACTCCTGACGCAACATGTTGTTCGCATTTTCGATGGAAAAGGATTTGCCCAGCTCTTCGAGCTCCTTGATGTTCATGGCCTTGAGCTCCGACAGTATCAGCGGTTTGATGCTGCCGTTCATTTGAACCAGTGTTGAGGGTGCCCTTCTTCTGGGGACCGTGTCGCGGCGGTTGGAGTGCTGGTATTTGCGAACGGGGTTCTCTATCTTTTTGGATTGCACGGTAGGTTGGCGATTAGGGGTTAGACCTAGATGGCAGAGCCGACAAAGTGGTGTTATCGCTTTGTTGGAATTGTTGGAAGATGCCTATGGCATTAGGGAGAATTTCGAATGCAGCAAAACGAGATGTTTGGACGGAGGAGATTTTGCTTTGCAAGCAACTTGAACCTGGACAAGCTATGCTCGATTCGTGCCGAATGTCAACGTTTTATTTTTGATGAACCGGTAAAAAGTCGAAAATTGCACAAATTGTCATTCCCGCGAAGGCGGGAATCTAATAAAACCAGTTGA
>CAZLTI010000022.1:0-21464 GCA_964562335.1 uncultured Pseudomonadota bacterium
ATATAATAGATTAAAGCGATAAAAAGATAGGATTCCGTACTGAATCCGGTCCATTCCGGTTCCGTCAGGATGGATTTGGCAGTGTTCAGCATATCGTAGAGAGCAATAATCACCACCAGGGAGGTATCCTTGAAAGCCGAGATCAGGATTCCTACCGAAGGCGGTATCACGATCTTCAGCGCCTGCGGCAGAATAATCAGACGCATCTTCTGATAGTAGTTCAGACCCAAAGATTCGGCCGCTTCGTACTGTCCCTTATCGATGGCCTGCAGACCCCCGCGGACGACCTCCGCAATATAGGCGGCGGTAAAGATAATGATGGCGGCCTGAGCGCGCAGCACTTTGTCGATAGTCACGCCCTCCGGCAGAAACAGGGGAAACATCACCGAAGACATAAACAGCATCGTGATCAGCGGCACTCCCCGTATCAGCTCGATGTAGACGATGCAGAGCGATTTGATTACGGGCATTTTCGACCGGCGCCCCAATGCCAGAATCACTCCGAGAGGATAGGAGGCTAAAATGCCAAAAAACGACAGCAGCATGGTAAGAGGAAGTCCGCTCCATTTGGTCGTTTCTACGGATTCCAGTCCCAAAATCCCGCCCTTCATCAGCAATCCCATAACAAAAAGGGCGACGAGCCAGAGATATCCAAGCCTCCTGGACCACTTTTTCCAGTCGCGGCTGTAGACGAGCAAACCCACGAGAATGATCATGGCCAGTAGCGGTCTCCACTGCTGCTCATGAGGAAAATATCCGAAGATATTAAAGCGAATGTTCTTGGTAACGACCGACCAGCAGGCCCCGGCTGCTTGATGGCACTCCTTGCCGGTGGAATACCAGACACTGTCGACAAAGGCCCACCTGACAAACTGCGGAACCAGATTAAAAAGAGCGGCGGCAATCACAATCGTCAGGATGGAATTGACATATCCTTTGAACAGGTTGCGTCTAATCCATCCCAGAATGCCAACCTCCATTGCCGGCGGTCTCAATTCCTCCATATCCGTCGATGCGTTGCTCATTCGATTACCGTTCGACGATTGCTATTTTTTTGTTGTACCAGTTCATATAGGCCGAAGTGAACAGACTGAAGGCCAAATAGACGATCATCATAAGCGCCACGCCCTCCACAGCCTGTCCCGTCTGATTGATCGTCGTGCCCGCAACGGCAACGAAATCGGGATAGCCGATAGCCGCGGCCAAAGAGCTGTTTTTGGTCAAATTCAACAGCTGGCTGGTGAGCGGAGGCACGATTACGCGCAGAGCCTGGGGAAAAATGACCAACTTCAGGACATGTTTCTGCCTGAGACCGATGGACATCGCCGCTTCGGTCTGCCCGTGGCTGATCGATTGAATTCCCGCCCGGACGATCTGGGCGATAAAGGAGGCGGTGTACAGCACCAATCCCAAAAGAAGTGCCGAGAATTCGGGGCTGATGTTTGCCCCGCCTTTGAAATTGAAGCCCTTTAGCACCGGAATGTCCATCTCCGTCGGGGCTCCGAACAGCAGCCAGACAAGCAGCGGCAATCCGATCAGGAAGCTCAGTCCCGGCCAAAAAAGGGGAAACTGCTCTCCCGTTCTCTCCTGCCTTTTCGTCGCCCAACGATTGACGAAAAAAAGGAGAGCGCACGCCAAAACGAATGCCCAGAACATCCATCCGTATGCTTCGTGAGCAGCCGGAATGGTATAGTCGATGCCTCGGTTGCTGATGAAAAGACCGGAAAAAGGGTGCAAAGCCTGCCGCGGACCCGGAAAGGACTCGTAAAAAAGAGCGTAGAAGAAAAAAAGCTGCAAAAGAATCGGTATATTCTGAAACAGCTCTACATAGACGATCCCCAATTTGGAAACCAGCCAGTTGGACGACAGCATGCAGACGCCGACGAAAACTCCCAACACGGTCGTCAGAACCATACCGATAAACGAAACTTTCAACGTGTTAAGCACTCCGACTATCAGGGCCTTTCCGTAGGAATCGGCGGCGGAATACTCGATGGATGTCTCTCCAATTTCGAATGCGGCCTCCTTTTCGACGAATCCGAATCCGCTGGCGATGGACTGTTTCTCCATGTTGTTCTGAACGTTGGAGATCAGATAGAAACCCAGCAGCGCCACCAGAGCGGCCGTAACGACTTGATACAGTATGCCTCTGGTCTTCTCGTCGTTCCAGAAGTACGTTTTGCCGGACCTGCCTTGATTCGGAACCATCATGTCAAACGCCGTCTGTCTGGGAAACCTCCGAAAAATTCGCTATTTTGCTCCGCCGCAGCCAATCCTGGGTACCGTTTCGGAGAGGTAGGCGCCGGGGCCAACCTCCGATCGCAACCGAAAGGTTTTCCCCTGCGCTATCCCTTCACTCTATTTGAACGGAGGAGAATACATTAGACCGCCGTTCGTCCAAAGTGCATTCAAACCTCTTTCGATTCCAAGAGGAGTGTTTACGCCAACGTTGCGTTCGAACACCTCGCCGTAGTTGCCGACCTGTTTTATGATATTGTAGGCGAACTTCTCGTCCAGGCCCAACGCCTTGCCGTTGCCCGGAGTCACGCCCAAAAACCGCTTGATTTTGGGGTCCTTGCTTTTCAGCATTTCATCCACATTTTTCGAGGTGATGCCGAGCTCCTCCGCGTTGATCATCGCCAAAACCGCATAGTTCACAATATCCTTCCAGCTGTTGTCCCCATGCCGCACGGCAGGCGCCAACGGCTCTTTGGAGATGATTTCGGGAAGTATCGCATATTTGGCGGGATTTGGCGCGCTGGCGCGGATTCCCGCCAGTTGGGAGGCGTCGGACGTCAGTACGTCGCAACGACCGGCGTAGAACGCCTGGGACAGTTCGGCCGTGTTCTCAATGGTCACCGTCTTCCATTTCATGTTGTTGGAGCGGAAATAGTCCGCGGCATTCAGTTCGGTCGTCGTTCCGGGAAGAACGCACACGGTAGCTCCGCTGAGTTCACTGGCGTTTTTCACTCCCAGCGACTTCGGCACCATAAATCCCTGGCCGTCGTAGTAGTTCACCTGCACAAAATCCAACCCCAACGCCGTGTCTCTTCCGAGAGTCTGCGTACAATTGCGGGTCAGTACCTCAATCTCTTTGGACTGCAGCGCCGTAAAACGGGTTTTTGCGGTCAGCGGCGTATAGCGCAGACGATTGTTCAAGTCGCCGAATACCGCTACTGCGATCGCTTTGGCCGTATCGACATCCAGACCCTTCCAAACGCCGTTTTGATCCGCCTTGCCGAATCCGAACAGGTCGCCGTTTACTCCCACCTGAATGTACCCCTTCGCCTTGACGGCTTTCAGCGTGTCGCCGTTGCCGGCCAGAAGAAGTCCCGAAGCTGTCGACAATAACACACAAAAGATCAGAACGCCCCTTAAAAATTTCATCGGTCCCTCCGAAACGATTAACGAGATTGCAACTGCAATCCCATAAATATAGGCACACGGCTCGGCAATGTGCCTATTCCACGAAAAACAAGACGACGGTAACATGACGGTGCCGAGTAAAACAAGACATAAAACCGTCACATTTTTCGGCAATATAGCAGACTCGACTCTACACGGCGGGCATGCGGATTCGGTGGCAATCAGAGGGACCAGAGGCGGCGGCGATTATCGAAGCATCGCCGGACGAAAGCCGGCAAAATCAGTACAGATCGGCATACCGTCGGCAAATTTCCTCCGCTTGCAAATTTTTGGTGTCTGCAATTTCCTGCCTTTTGTGTTTCCGGTAGATATCGACAAAGTGACCGGAGAACCATCCGGCAATCATCTCTTCGCTCTCCATCTCTTGTAGAGCCTGTTCCAGGGAAGCCGGCAACCGCCGCACATTTATTTTCCTCAATTCGTCCTCCGTCATCAAACTTGCGTCGCCCGTGATTGGCTGGGGTTGCGGGAGCTTGTCTCTGATTCCCTGCAACCCCGCATTTACGATCGCGGCCAGTTGCAGATAGGGGCTCGCCGAAGCGTCCGCCGCCCGGTATTCGACATTGAATTGGGCGGAAGCCTCTCCACCAGCGATTTTATTGATGGGACAAATGCGCAGTCCCGCCTCCCGATCACGGACCGCAAGGCTGTTGAAGGCGGCACTCCAGCGGTGCGGGGTCAATCGCAGATACGACGGAACGCTTGCGGCTGTCAGAGCGGAAATCGCAGGCATATACCGCAGTATGCCGGAACAGAACTGCCCCGCCAATTCGCCGATTTCGATGGGGCTGGTGGGATCGTACCCGACCGGCTCCCTGTTTTTGTTCAGAAAACTGAAATGAATATGGACTCCATTCCCGACCGACTGCGGGAATACCAGCGGAGAAAAGCTTACCTTTTCGCCCAAACGAAATGCGGTAGCGCGGGCCATCTCCCTGAAAATGACGCACTCGTCGGCTGCGCGAATTCCGACGGCTGGAGACAGCGTGCATTCGAGTTGGCTCTGTCCGAACTCCGGCAGGAACGACTCCGGCACAAGATTGGCGGCTCTCAGAGCGGCAACGAATGTTTCCGCGAATTTGGCGCTTCTGCGGTACTCTCCGGTTCCGAAGCCGATCCAGTGATCCGCCTTCGCCCCAGTGTATTGGAATTCCTGTTCGAAGGCAAAAAGCAGCAGCAGACCCGTCTCCTCCTCCAGACGGGACAGTGCCCTCTTTGCCAAACTGCGAGTGCAGCACTCCCAAGGCGTACCGTCCAGATGGAGGATATCTCCGATGAAAAAATGCTCGCTGGGGCTGCCGTCGTCAAAGTCCACAAACACTTCCGTACTCTCGTCGGGAATCAGCAGCAGATCGCCCACCGAACCGTAGGGACTTTCCGCAATGGAGTTGAAGCAGGTGATTTGAACATTGGTCGGCACCCAACCGACACCCCTTTTCAATCGACTTTCCAGTTCGGCGGCGGGGAAGCACTTGCCCCGAGTTTGACCGGAAACGTCATTGCAAACGGCCATAATCAAGTTTTCTTTTATCACGGCAATTTCTCCAAAAGCGGCATGGCCGGAACAAACCCGGCTGGCATTTCAGTTCTTCGCGTAGGTTGCATGCGATCGACGGTTGCGGGATTCCAGAGAAAGAGCGGCAATCGAATCGATCCGAATTCTACTTCTGTCGGCAACCGCTATTGCGTAAATTTGTCACTTCTTCGACAAGCTCCATTGTGGTGATTTGCCTGCAATACCCCTGAATCGCCTTTAGCGAGTTCCGATGCCTTTCATCGGAGTAGGTGGCGCAGGCATCCGTCACCAAGGTCACCAGATAGTTCATGTCGCAGGCGTCTCTCACGGCGCTTTCGACGCATTGATCCGTCAGCACCCCGCATATCGCCAGATGCCTGCATCCCAGATTGCGCAGGATGTAGTCTATATTGGTGGAGTTGAAAACGCTGGAGGAGGTTTTGGGAATGACCATTTCGTCGCCGATCGGTTTTATTGCTTCCAGAACCTGCGCATCCGGCGATCCTTTCGGGACATGGAACTCGGAAATCTTATAGTCGAGCCCCCGGTCCCGCCCGTCCTGGGTAAGATTCTCCACCACGGTAAACATCACCTCGATATGCGCCTCCCGACAAACGGCCTGTATTCTTCCTATATTGGGCAGGGTCGTTCGGGCCAGTCGCTCGAAATAGTAGTCGTATGCTTTCCTTTCCTCGGTTTCGATATTTTGAAACTCCCCTCCGGACGGCAGGCAGCAGTAGTTTTGAACGTCAACGATCAGAACGGTACTGCTGTTCAACACGAGCGGAACATCTCTCGAATAGGTTTCGGTCATATTCGGTTCTACCGGTTCAGTTTTGATTGAAATCGACGGCAGACGTTCGCCAGAAGCTCGGCCCAGCGTTCCCAGCCTTCGCTTTCCGCAATTAAGTCCTGGCGGATTTCCACCAAAGTGTGCAGCAAACCCAATTTTTCACCGTATTCCGGGATTGTATAGTCTTCGTCGGCCAACACTTCGTAGGGTTCGTTAAGACCGATCCTCAAAGAGGGATCCAGCTCCAGCAGATGCTTGGAAAAGGCCCGCGACATCGACGGGTCTCTGTTGTAGCAGAAACCGACATGCCAAGGTCTTTGTCGGCCTTCCATCACGGGCGTGAAGCTGTGGATGCAAACCAACAGGGTCGGCCTTTTTTGGTCGAGTCGCTTTTTTAGCCGATCTGCAACAGCATCGTGGAAGGGTTGCCAGATTCGGGCAATTCGGGAACTCCGGCATTTTTCGGAAAGATGCAGATTTCCCGGAATCGATGTATGATCGGAAACTTCGAGTATCAGACTTTCGTACGTCAGACGCCGGTTGCAATCGACAACCAGCCGCGAATAGTTCTGATACATCAGGACGGTATCGACTTTATCCGCCACAAGCTTGGCGACCTCCAAAGCTCCGATATCCAGCGCTATATGCCGCTTCAGCTCCTCCTCCCGCATCCCCAACCGGTTTAGCGAGTTCGGTATTCTGCTGCTGGCATGTTCGCAAACCAGAAAATAGGGGGAGGTCCCCTCCGCGTTGTAAACACCGTCGGGAGCGGGTTCCTTGCTTTCCAGCACAACTTCCGTCATATGCAAACCGATCAATCCTTATCGACTATATTGCCGGCGGGGATCAACCCTTTCGGTCGCCAAAGCAGCACCAGAATCACCAGAAAGAGAGCCATCGGCTCTTTATAGGAGAGTGCTCCTTCCGGCAGAAAGGCGGAGAGATAGATTTCGATGAATCCCAGCAGAAAGCCTCCCGCGACCGCGCCGCTGAGGCTTCCGAGTCCGCCTAGGATTGCCGCGATGAAAGCTTTCACTACCGGAACGAAACCCATCAGCGGATCAACCGAAGCGCGCTGCGCAACCCACAAGGTGCCGGCAATGGCCGCCAGCAGGCCCGATATGGCAAATGCGCCCGAAATTACGGCATTGGCCGGAATGCCCATCAATCGCGTAACCGGGAAATCCTCAGCCGCCGATCTCATGGATATGCCAATCACGCTTTTTCTGAAGAACAGCGTCAGCAGCAGTAAAGTGATGATCGTCACCAGAATCGACAGCATCTGATTTACGCCGACGGTTACGACCCCCAGTTTGATGGAACGGTTTAAGAAATCGGGCAGCAGTACCGCCTTCGGACGGGTCGAAATGAAATTCTGAAACAGTATCTGCAAAATCATGCTGACGGCAAAGCTGGTAACGAGCAACGTGGCCGCCGACGAGCCCCGAACCGGACGAAATGCCACGAGTTCCATGGTTACGGCTGCCAATGCGCCGACGACAAGCGCGATGGGAGCGGCCAGGTACCAGGGAATCCCGCCCGAAATGCCGAAAAACAGAGCATAGCCGGTGATGGTCATCAGTTCACCGTGGGCGAAATTGATCATGCCCATAATGGAAAAGATAACGGCCATCCCCAATGCCAGCAAAGCATAGGTTCCGCCCAAAGCGATGGCGTTGATTGTCTGCTGCAGAAAGAATTCCATCCCTCAACTGCTCCCTAAATAGGCATCCTGAAGTATCCCGGATGCATTCAGTTCCTCGACTGTTCCCTGGGCGCGAATGGACCCGCTTGCCATTACGTAGACGTAGTCGGCAATATCCAGGACCATAGCGACATTCTGTTCGACAATGAAAAGTGTGCAGCCCCCGCCGCCCCGCAGCGCAAGCAGCATATCGAAGATGGATTCCACAATGCGGGGCGCCAATCCAAGCGAAGGTTCGTCCAGCAGCAGCAGTTGGGGGCAGCACATCATGGAGCGTGCGATGGCCAGCATCTGCTGTTGACCGCCGGAAAGCGTTGCGGCGATTTGCTCCTGCCGATCCCGCAAAATAGGAAACAGAGCCAACATTTTTTCCAGTTGCTCTTCCTGCCTGGCTTTTTGGCTGCGCAGCGTATAGCCGCCCAGCAGCATATTCTCTTTGACCGTCAAAGAGGGAAATATCCGGCGGCCTTCGGGAGTCAGGCTTACCCCTTGCCTCACCCTCTCCTCCGTCTCCATTGCGCTCAAATCCCGGTTGTCGAACAGCATTCGATCGGCCCGGTGGCCGACCAGTCCGGCTATCGCATTTACAGTGGACGATTTTCCGGCACCGTTCGCCCCGAGCAAAGCGGTTATCTTGCCCTCCTCGACCGAAAGATCGATTTCTTGAACGGCAGTCACCGGCCCGTATTGAACCGATAGGTTTTTGATATCCAGAATCGCCATAGTCCGACGCGGGAAAGGAGTTTTACCGAACGCGGGTCTGCGAAGCGTGTCAATTCATTTTGGGTGCCGGTACCAGCTTGGCATCCGGAGAGGTTTGGCGGAGAAATTCACGCCGCCCGTCTCGAATTCTGATCAGAGCCACTTGGCGAAGCGGCATTCCCATAGTCCCCTTATACGTAATGGTTCCTGTGGCTCCGGGCACATTTTCCAGCTGCATCACAGCATCTCTGATTTTTTTGCTGTCCGTACAGTTGCAATTGAGAACGGCCGCCTCGAAGACCTTCGCCAAATCATAGCCAATAGCATTGAAAACGGTTTCCGAAGGTTTTCCATAGACCTTTTCGTATTTCCTGTTGAATAGAGACAGCAAGTTCCCGGGGGCCGGATGGCCGGCCGTAGAGAACACCACCCCTTCGGAAACTTTGCCCAACGAAAAGGTCGTTGGCGAATCGATACCGTCGCTGCCGATTACTTGAGACTTTACTCCAGCCGCTCTCAACTGCCTGATAAACGCCGGAAAATCGGGTTCGTAGGCTGCGGTCATAATCACGTCCGGTTGCGGCTTGAGCGATTTTATTTTCGTCACCTCGGCGGAGAAATCCTGCTGCTCCATTTTGTAGATCCCCTTGCCCAGCACTTTGCCGTCCAGCTTTTGGAACACCTCCCCGAAATAGAGCGGCAGGGTCGTGTATTGCGTATCCGGCGAATACAGCAAATAGGCGGTCGTGAAGCCCTGCTCCCTGGCCCAGACGGCGGAAACGGTTGCCTGGATATTGTCTCCCGGAAAGTTCGAGAACATATAGTCGCCTCCCATCAAAGGCAGGGTCGGGGAGGAGGCGCAGGTGGAAAAGGCCGGAATTTTCGCCTGCTTTGCGATCTCCGCTGCGGCGAAGGAGGGGTCGGCATCGCACGGCGTTACCAGTATGTCCACTTTTTCATCGACCAGTTCCTGAACCGCAATCGCCGTTTGCGCAACGTCGGAGCGCACATCCTTCGAAATCAGTTCGATCTTGATGGATCCTCCGATGCCGCCGCTCTGGTTGATCTCGTCCACGCCCAGTTGAAATCCCTCGATCACCGGTCCGTCAAAAGGGGCCAATCCTCCTGTCTGAGCCGTAGCGACTCCGATCCTCAAAGTGTCTGCCCAGGCGGCTCCGGCAGAAAAGCCTACTCCAACTACCATCGCCGCAATTTGCATCAAAAGGTGTCTCGTTTTCATCCCTCTTCTCCTTACATTATGGTGAATTCGGTTGAAGGCAAAATAGTCGATATTGCGATCGTATGGCAGCAATCGGCTGCAACCCGACTGTATGGCCGAATTTGGAGAAATCGCCCTCAAGCTCCCAAAATCGCGATGGCAACTGTTTCAATCCCGCAATCGAATATTGAATATCTGTGTTTCCCATCCACAAAAACTGCGGCTCATCCGCATTTTCTATTCGTAAATATGGAAACACTACAAAAAATCGATAGTCGTTTCCTGTGCATTGTTGCGCACTTTCCGCAGGTTCGATACGACAACTCCAAACGGTCATATACGACGGTGTGCGACCGTTTCGCCGTCCTTCATCCGTTCGGCGTACTTTCTGCCCATATAGGCCTCAATAACGGCGGGATTTCGTTGGATCTCATCCGGAGAGCCTTCGGCTATCAAACGACCCTCGTTCAAAACCAGAATGCGGTCGCACAGGCCCATGATCACATCCATATCGTGATCGACGATCAACAGTCCGATATTGAATTTTTCCCTGATCAGTCGCAGTCGCTGCAGCAGCTGGTGCGACTCTTCCGCATTCATGCCGGCGGCCGGCTCGTCCAGCAGCAGGTATCTCGGCTGTACCGCCAAAGCCCGTGCAATCTCCACCCTTCTTTGTCCCCCGTAGGACAGTGTGGTGGCCAGGCGATTGGCCTCCTCTCCCAACTCCATCAGATTCAATAGAGAGCGGTAGAAATCCGCTGTCGCTTGCGTAGCGGGCATCCCGGAACTGACGGCTGCGACCTCGACGTTCTCCTCGACAGTGAGACTTCCAAACAGGCGGATATTCTGAAACGTGCGGGCAATTTTATGTCCGGCGATCATGTGAACGGCAGTTGCGGTGATATCGGAACCGTCCACAACAATTTGACCGCCGGTCGGCTGCAACGTTCCCGAAAGGATATTGAGCATCGTCGTTTTTCCCGAACCGTTCGGGCCGATCAGTCCTACCACCTCGCCTGCCTCCAGCTTGATGCTCACCCTGTCCAAAGCCCTTAGCCCGGAAAAATCCATGATGATGCCGCTCCCTTGAAGCTCTCCGCCCGTCTTTACGAGCAATTTTTCCGTATGGTCCGATCCGCCTGCCGAATCTCTCTTTTTGCGCCGACGCCAGAGGATCTCGTCGATTTCAAACATGCCGAAAAGACCGCTGGGTTTGAAATACATCACCAGCAGAATCGCCAGTCCAATGCCGATCTGCGTCGTCCCGAAAAATTCGGGTGTCTTGTACCCGAAAAGCATAATCCCGCTTTCGGTTCTTCTCAGGATTTCGGTGACCGCCGTCAGCAGTACTGTCCCGAATATGGCGCCGCTTACACTGGACATTCCGCCGATGATCAACATCGCCAGCAGAGCAAAGGTATCGACGAAATAGAATTTTTTCGGCGAGAACGTTCCCAAAAAATGGCCCAGCAACACACCGGCAGCGGCAACCGGTATCGCGCTGAGAATCCACGCCTGCAGCCTGCGCTTTCCGGCATCGACGCCGACCGTCCACGCTGCAGTAAGATCGTCTCTGGAAGCTCTCAACTGCAATCCCCAAATGCCGTCCCGGAACACTCTCGCCAGAAGAATGGTCAATACACCGACGATCAGGCAAAGCCAAAGTGTGGTTTGCCTCGGAACTCCGAAAAACGACTGGCTGCCGCGGGTGAACTCGCGCATGGCAACGATAACTCCGTGCACAATCACCAGCAGTCCCAGCGTCGCAATACTGGCCGCCGAACCTTCCAGGCGCGACAGCATTTTCCCCGTTGCCCACGCCAGTAGGCAGGTTCCGGCAAGTGCGACCGGCAACGACGAGTAGATATCCAGCTCCATTGCGGCCAAAAAAGCGGGCAGGTGGGGTAGGGTGAGCTTTTTAAAACTGACGGACAGCGACAGTATCCCGGAAATATAGGCGCCTACTGCCATAAACGACAGATGGCCAAAACTCAATATCCCCGTGTTGCCGCTGTAGATCCCCATTCCAATCACCGTGATCAAACCAATCAGGAAGACAATGTAGACTCTCTCGGCTGCAGCCCCCAAAAAGAGAGCGACAAAAAACCCTCCGGCAACAATGGGAGCCGATAGAGCCAATCCACCGCTTACGGCCGTCTTGAATCGCATGTTGAGGATGTGTCTCATGTGAATCCGTTTGAGATGTCGTCTGCCGTTGTTCGCGGGTGTCATCTTTTGCAGTTATGCTCTTCCAAATATCTCCTTCTTCTCCGGAATCGCCGGGCTCAAAGCGTTCAAAACAACCAATGGGAATATCGGGACAATCACAACAATCGCGGATACTTTTTTCCCCAGGCATCCTTTTTAATCACTTCGTAGATATGCCGTTCCCTGTCCGTCAACTCCAGACCCTGATCGACAATCTTTTCCAATAGGCAGTGGAAAAAATCGTGGCGGACGCCTTCTCTGATGGCAAGCACGAACCAATGATTCTTTGCCCAATTGATGGGGGACTTGTCCTCCTGTCCCTTTTGAAACTGCCCGACCAGAATCTCCTCCTTGTCCTTTACCAGGTCGAACACTCTGCCCTGCTGTTCGACCATTATTTCGTTGGAACAGGGATGCACGACCTGGAATTCGAATTCCGTCTGGGGGGTTCCCATAGAGACGTATTTGACCTGCACGCCTCTCTTTTCCGCAGATTTCAAACTCTCGTCCAATACTCTGGCCTCCTCCGGAAACAGACACACGTATAGATCCCTCTTCACGTTTGCGATCATCTCTTTCGACTTTGCCATGACATCCGCGTAACCATAAATCGTCCAGAAATAATCGTAGGTCTCCGTTTCCATTGTATCCTGCAGCATCTCCTCCAGCTCTTCCAACTCCGATTCATACCGATTGCGAAGCCGCTTGATAAACTCCTTCGGAGGCAGGGGCACAAAATGGCCGTTGCCCATCTCCATCACCATCCCCTTCTGCTTCATGCCGCGCAGTATGTCGTATATGCGGGTACGGGGAATGCCGCTGTTTTTGCTTAACCGCGATCCGTTCACCGGATTGTTTTGAAACAGCGCTACATAGGCGGACAATTCCGATTCGGACAGTCCGAATATCCGGTTCCTTCTGGCCATTAGTTGCTTACAACGGTATCGAAGTTGGGAAATATATTACAATGTCGTACTATTGCATACGACACATACGTAAAACGTTCTTTTTCCTCTGTCAAGCACAAATTGATTAAAAGCATTGTTAATTTTTATATAGGCATACTATACGGAAGTTTTTATCGACAGAATATGGGAGGCAGCTATGGTCCGTCGAGGGCTGCAACAGTCTGCTTCGTCATTTTCCTGCCCGCCTAAGAAGAAGGACGAAATGCTCCGACATTCCGTTGCGCTTTTGATGCTCAAGTGGAATGGTGACCTTATGTTTATGTTTAATGAACAATGCCCAAGGAGGCATGCAAGCGGACGCGGAGGTTTCCTAAATGACGGGGATTCCGGCAAACACCTGTTTCAGCTGAATCAGCAGGCTTTCCAAAGCCAACAGTTTTGCGGCGTTTTTCTTGATGGCGATTTCGGTCTCGACGGATAGATCGAATGCCCACTGCAACTGTTCGCTTGGCGGGAGGCGGACCTTCTCCGGCAATTCATCCGCGATATCCCGATTGTACAGCACCTCTCTTTTGTCCTCTCGGATGCACATAAAATCCCTCAGCCAGGCGGTACAGAACTCCATAAAGTACATATGGTTGTCCTGCTTGATCCACTGCTCCAATAGGAAGCAGTGGTCGATCAAACGCCGGTTCGTCAAATTGAGTAGAATCTGCAAAACCAGGCTGCGAATATTGTACAGTTCGGAGGATTTTTTGATGAAGTTTTTACGGACGCGCCCTTGAGAATAGTTGAGGACGAACTCCAGTTCATCCTCCTTAATTTCGAAACGTTTGTCGTAAATGCGCTTGAGCTGTTCGCGCTCAAGCGTGGAAAACCACACCTTTTGACACCTCGACCGCACGGTTTCGAGCAGAAGGTTCTCGTCGGTTGCCATCAGTACGATCAGCGTATCCAACGGCGGCTCCTCCAAAATCTTCAAAAAGCAGTTGGCAGCCTCCAAATTCATGCGGTGGGCATCCCGAATGACGACAAAACGCTTTTGGGCGTAGATCGGTTTGAGGCCCAGCTGATCTATCAGCTTTTTGATCTGTCCGATGCGAACAAACTGGCCCGAAGGTTTGACCACAATATAGTCGGGATGGGAAGCGCTTTCGAACATGCGGCAGCTGCCGCAGGAGTTGCAGCTATCGTGCGTACGGCAGTTCACCATTTGGGCAAATTCGCGCATAACGGTGCTCTTGCCGACTCCGTTCCACCCCACAAACAGATAGGCCGAGGGGATGCGATCGTTGCGAAAGGCGGACTGCAGCCTTTCGACGACGGCGCTGTGTCCGAAAACTCTGGAAAAAGCCATGGCGGAGCTAACCGTTCTCTTTCAATTTCGGCATCAGAGCGGCCAATATGCTCTTTTGAATTGCGTCGCTATTCTCTTCCGCAGCGATACGGACAAACCGGTCGGATTCCTTTTCGCACAGCTCGCGGTATTTCGCCACTACCCGTTTGAAGAACTCTCTATCTTCACTTTCCAGACGGCAGTTTTCGATCCCCTGCTGCCGGTTGCGCCTTTCCAGCCGATCGAGAGACTCCTCCAAAGAGATATCGAGCCAAAGGGTAAGGTCGGGCCGGATCAGATATTTTTTTTCGATCGGCCGCAGCCAGCTGAGATCCAACCGCCTTCCCGCACCCTGGTAGACCACCGTTGCATCGTGATACCGGTCGCACAAAACGATCTTCCCTTTGTCAAGCGCCGGACGGACCACTTTACGCAGGTGCTGCAAACGGTCGGCCATATAGAGCAGAACCTCCGTTTCGGCCACCATTTCGCTGTTGACCGGACTGAGAATCACTTCGCGAATCTGCCGCCCGATCGGCGTTCCGCCCGGCTGCCGCGTCGCAAGCACGTCGAATCCTCTCTCCTTCAGCGCCCTTTTCAATAGTTCCAGTTGCGTCGATTTGCCGCTGGCATCGATACCCTCCAGGGTGACAAACATATCTACGGTAGATAAAAGTTGATTCCTATATTCCGGTTACGAGAACCTCCGGAAGTTCCTACGCCCGTTGGATGTCGGCGCCCAGTTGGGCAAGGCGCTGCTCGATCCTTTCGTACCCTCGGTCGATCTGCCGAATATTGTAGATTTCGCTGATTCCGTCGGCGCACAGTGCGGCAATCAGGAGCGCCATTCCGGCACGTATGTCCGGGCTGGTCAGCACCGTTCCGTGCAGATCGGTCGGACCGACAACCACGGCCCGATGGGGATCGCACAAAATGATCTTTGCTCCCATGTCGATCAGTTTGTCCACCCAGAACAGCCGACTTTCGAACATTTTTTCAAAGATCAGCACAGTTCCTTTGCATTGTGTGGCAACGACGGTCATGATGCTGGTTAGGTCGGCCGGAAAGGCGGGCCAGGGAGCATCGTCGATTTTGGGAATGGACCGGTCGATATCCGTCCTGACGGTCAACTCCTGATCGGCCGGAATCAGCATGTCCTCGCCGACCCGTTCGATATGGACACCCAAGCGCTCGAAATTGCGCACAATCTGCGCAAGATTGTGAAATCCGGGTTTTTTAATCGTGATTTCGCTTCCGGTTACGGCGGCCAATCCCATCAGGGAACCCACCTCCGTATGATCGGGCTGAATCATATGCTCGCAGCCGGACAGAGACGGCACGCCTTCGATTCGCAAAAAATTGCTGCCGATTCCCTTTATTTTGGCACCCATGGCGTTCAACATGCGGCAAAGACCCTGCACGTGGGGCTCGCAGGCCGCATGGTAGACGGTGGTCGTGCCCTCGGCAAGAACGGCGGCCATAACAATGTTCTCGGTAGCCATTACGCTGGCTTCGTCCAGTAGAATTTGGGCTCCCTTGAAACCGCCGCATGTCAGCAAAAACCCATCCTCCTCCCTTTTTACCGCCACTCCCAACTGCTCCATTGCCTCCAGATGGGTATCCAGTCTACGGCGCCCGATCATATCGCCTCCCGGCCTGCAGATCCTGGCCCGACGAAAGCGCGCCAGAAGCGGAGTCGCCAGCAGAAACGAACCGCGGATGGAGGCCGAAGCCTCTTTGTCGGGCTCGCAGGAGGAGAGCCGGGAGGCTTCGAACCGATAGCTGCTTTTGCCTTCGGGACGGATCGAAACGCCGAGTCCCTCCAAAATCTCCATCAGGCGATTGATGTCGCCGATATTGGGCAGATTGCGGACCGTCACCGGCTGCTCGGTCAGCAATACCGCCGCCAGTACGGGCAAAGCCTCGTTTTTGTTTCCTGCCGGAACGATTTCCCCTTTCAGTCGATTTCCGCCTTTTACAATGAATTTTTCCATCCTTCCATTCCGTTAGAGTTCCAGCAGTTCGTTGTACATCTAGTGTATTCGGATCGGTTTTCTTTTTGCACCCCAGGTTCCGGGTTCGGCATCGAAATGGCCGGCGAGAAGCGCATCGCATCGGTTGCATCTACCCTCTGCCGTCACGTTGTAAACGGAAAGCCGATACCGATCGCGTTCGATCAGTGTTTTCCCGCAGGCAGGGCAGAATGTCGTATCTCCCGGCGGATAGCGGACATTGCCGGTGTAGACGTATCGCAGCCCCCGCTCCAGAGCAATGTTCCTCGCTTCGATTAGCGTACCGACGGGTGTGGCGGGGATATGCGCCATTTTGTAGTCCGGATGAAAGAAAAGTGGAGCGGAGTATCCGCTCCCAACTCCGTCAGCACCCATTCGGACAGTGCCGACACTTCGTCGGCACTGTCGTTCTCGCCGGGAATCAGCAGGTTGGTAATTTCCAGCCATACGTCCGTGCTCCGCCGCAGATAGACGAGCGTTTCCAGAACGGGTTGCAGATCCCCTCCCGTGAGCCTCCGGTAGAATGAGGGAGAGAATGCTTTCAAGTCGACGTTGGCGGCATCGATGCCGGAGAAAAACTCCTCCCTCGGTTTCTCGCAGAGAAAGCCGCTAGTAACCGCTACGACTTTGATTCCGCGTTTGCGGCACTCCGCCGCCACGTCGAGACCATACTCCAAAAAGACAATGGGATCGTTATAGGTGAGAGCCACGCTCTTGCAGCGAAATTCCGCAGCGGCCCCGGCGATTTCGTCCGGCATGGCTCGTTCGATCGATCTGTCCCATTGGTCTGCCCGGCTGATATCCCAGTTTTGGCAGAACTTGCAGGAGAGATTGCAGCCCAACGTGCCGAAGGACAATACCGGCGTGCCGGGATAAAAATGGTTAAGCGGCTTTTTTTCTACTGGATCGATACAAAAGCCGCTGCTCCTTCCGTAGGTTTTTAAAATGAGCCGATCTCCGTGGCGCTGCCTGACGAAACAGAGGCCGCGCTGCCCGTCGTTCAGTCTGCACAGACGGGGGCAAAGCTCGCATCGAATCTTACCGTCGGCAAGTTTCCGCCAGTATCGGGCGGGATAGTTCTCCATAGCCTCCTCGTTCGAGAGGGATCATTCGTCTTGAAAAACGGGATTGAACGCAATAGTGTGGGTGCCGTTGCCGGAATACTATAAAAAAAGAACAAAACGTCCAAGCACAACTTCCGTGAGGTTTGTATGAGTGTGGTAAGTCCGCTGGGTTACGGCATCCATCAAATCGAATTGGTGCCCATCGACGACACATACGCTACGACCGGCTACCTGATTTTGGAGAAAGAACAAAACGCAATCGTCGAAACCGGTGCGTCGGCATCCAATACGGCTATTCTGGCTGGTCTAAGGGAATTGAACGTATCGACGGAGGAAATTCACGCCATTGTCGTTACACACGTTCATCTGGACCATGCGGGAGGGGCCGGAACGTTGGCGGAGCAGTGCCCCAACGCCACCGTCTACGTTCACGAAAGGGGCATGCCCCATCTGGCCGACCCCGAAAAACTGATTGCGGCATCGCGGGCGGTGTACGGCAAATCGTTCGACAGACTCTTTCACTCGGTAAGGCCGATACCGAAAAAGCGCATTCGGGCATTGCGCGACGGCGACCAGCTGGACCTGGGAGAGAGGCGTCTGCTGCGGTTTATCGACACTCCGGGCCACGCTCTGCACCATATATCCGTAGTGGACGAAGAGAGCGGGGGGATCTTTTCGGGGGATGCCGCCGGCATGTACTATCCCGAACTGAATCGAAAGTTCGGCATCCAAGTTGTGCTTCCGGCCACGACGCCTACGCAGTTCGACCCGGCGGACACCCTATCCACGCTGAACAAAATGTCGGACCTGAAACCGCGCCGCCTCTACTACACGCACATCGGCATGGGAGAGCCGGCCATCCCCCTCCTCGACGAAGTCAAGAGCTGGCTGGAACTGTACGGAGAAAAGTGCGTGGAAATCTACCGAAAAAATCCCTCCTTGAAACTGCTGACAAATTTCCTGCACGAAGCGGTAGCGAAGCGCCTGGAAAAAAGGGGAGCGGCCGGGGACTGCAAAAGCCTGCGGAATATGGAAATCCACAACGAACTGAACGCTTTGGGACTGGTTGCCTACGACAATCGTATGGAACGCAGAAAGAAAAAGGCAAAAAATGGGTAGCCCGAAGTTCCTCAGCCTGGTGCTCGGGCTCTCCATGCTTTTTGTGGGAATCTGCGGAATCAGCTACGAGTACACCTTCAGCAAACTCGCTTCGGACATATTGGGAAACAGCGTCAAACAGTGGGCCGTCGTCATCGGCCTGATGATGTTTTTTATGGGAATTGGTGCGGATCTGCAAAAGTATCTGCCCGACAGGACGCTGGTGGACCAGTTCATCGTTTTGGAGATACTGCTCGGTCTTGTGGGCGGGTTCGGACCGGCGTTCGCGCTTTACTCCTTCGGCCATTTCCACGACCACTTCATATTGGTCCACTATTTCTGCATCTGCTCTATCGGACTGATGATCGGACTGGAAATTCCCCTGCTGACTCGCGTCAACCAAAAAACGGTTCCCAGCTTGAAGCACAATCTCGGCTGGATCTTGAAAATGGACTACATCGGCTCCTTTCTGGGTGCCTTGGTTTGGGTTTTCGTACTGCCGGTCTTTTTGAACCTGCTGCAAATCAGCATGTTTTTGGGCATCGTCAATACGGCCGTGGCTCTATTTACATGGTTTTGGTTCAAAAACTGGATGACGTATCCCAAAGCGATTCCCATTTTTGCCGGGATTGTGCTTTCGGCACTTGGCATCGGGATATTTTTCGGCGCGGAAATCACCCATACGGCGGAGCAGCAACTCTACAAGGATCCGATCATTTTTTCCGAAACTACGCCATACCAACATATCGTGATCACCGAAAACGGCAGCGGCGATCTGTATCTCTATATCAACGGGCACTTGCAGTTTGCCAGCATGGACGAGCATGTCTATCACGAATTCCTGGTCCATCCGGCAATGGCTTCCGCACCGAAACGGACCAGTGTGCTTGTGCTTGGCGGAGGAGACGGCCTGGCCGTTCGGGAAATCCTAAAATACGAGGATGTAAAATCCATCACGCTGGTGGATATCGATCCGGAAATGATTCGCCTTGCCCGCAGCCACCCCAAACTGCGAAAACTGAACGCCGACAGCCTACGGAGCGGAAAGGTGACCTCCCTCCCGCCGCAGGGGATTTCGCCGGGCTCGCGGGCGAATCTGAAACAATCCGGCAAAACCTACTTCCGAAGAGGCCGAAGGGTCGACGATGTCGAAATTCATCTGGTCGAACTGGATGCGTACCGGTTCGTCGAAAGCATACCCGGCCTGTACGACGTAATTATTATAGACTTTCCCGATCCAAACAGTCTGACTCTTTCCAAACTGTATTCGCGGGAGTTCTACGCCCTGCTGAAAGACAAGCTGACCTTCGACGGACTTTTCATCCAGCAGTCATCCTCCCCCACCTTTGCCAAGGAGGTGTTTCTGACCATTGGACGCACCATGAAAGAGGCCGGTTTCGCCGTTCTGCCGATTCATCATCCGGTACCCTCCTTCGGCGACTGGGGATGGTGGATGGCCGGCCACCGGGAGCGCTACGGACGCATCGGAGTCAAGGCGCTGCTTTTCGGCAAACCGACCCTGCCGAAAGAGACCCGCTATATCGACGGCGATCTGATGCGAGCCTCCACGGTTTTCGGCAAGAACGCCCTACGATCGGACTTCCGGGACATCAATACCATAATCGACGATCGCGTCTACTTCCACTACCGGAAAGCCTGGAAAAAACTGCAGTAGCCCACCGACATGTTTTGCGCAACAACTGCCGCAATAGCCGAAAAGCAAAAAACCCATGGAAAGACGGCGGCGATTCGGGTACGATCTACGCTTCCCTAAAGGGGCGTTGAGAAACGGAGGATCGCTTCCTTCGGCGTTTTTTCAAGTGTGCTCGAGTTTTCCGTAGGTTTCCCAACCGTTGGATTTGAACCGCCAACCACCATAAAAGAGCCGGACATGAACAGAACCATCACAAAAAAAGATTTGGTGAATATACTGCTAGCAGACGGAAAACTAAGCAGATCTCAGACAGGAAAAGCAGTGGACAAGATCGTGGATGTCATCAAAGGCGCCCTTGCCGAGGGGAGAACGGTCTCGTTGTCCGGATTCGGAACGTTTACTCCGGTAAAAAGGAGGGAAAGACGGGGCCGAAATCCGAACACCGGCGAGACGATTCGTATTCCCGCGAAGACCGTACCGGTTTTCAAAGCGGGCAGACTGTTGAAAAACTCCATGAAGTAGGCCGCGAAGGTCTCTCTTTCCGCCGAATATCGTCGCTTTTCCCCGTCCGCCTTGTCTTTCGTTTGTCTACTTTGCAACAGGAAAACCCATTTTCGCTCTCCGGCCGAAAGAGGGCAACCAATACGGTATCGAGGTTCGGAATGGATATGGAAGCTTTGGGATTCGATCTGTGGTTTCGGGACAGACGAAAACCGGAATTGGCGGATCGTTTTCAATTGGCCCGCGTGACGGCCGTCGATAGGGAGAAATATCTCGTTCGAAACCAGACGGACGAAACAATGGCCGAAATCAGCGGAAGAGTTATGTTTACGGCGGAATCCCCCCTGGATTATCCCACCGTCGGGGATTGGGTATATACGCAGCATTTCGACGACGGATCCCTTTCCATCATCCACGGAATACTTCCCCGAAAAACGGTATTGAAGCGCAAGACTCCCGGACGCCGCATAGAGTTTCAATTGATTGCCAGCAATATCGATTGCGCCCTTCTGATCCAGTCTTTGGACGACGACTACAGCCTAAATCGGCTGGAACGGTACCTGACATTGGTCCACCAGGCAAAGGTAAAGCCTGCTATTTTGTTGAGCAAAAGCGACCGCCTCTCTCCGCAAGAGACGGAAAGAAAGGTAAAGGAGATGCGTTCCATACGTCCCGACGCGCCCGTCGTCGCCTTTAGCAACGGGGAGTTCGGCGGATGGGAAGAAGTGGCCGAACTTTTGGAGGCGGGAAAGACATATTGCCTGCTGGGCTCCTCCGGCGTCGGCAAAACCACGCTGCTGAACAATTTGCTGAAGGAGAACCGATTCCGAACGGCCGAAGTAAGAAAAAAGGACGGCAAAGGCAGACACGCCACCACAAGACGGCAGTTGATTCGGTTGGAATGCGGAGCCATGATCGTGGATACGCCCGGCATGAGAGAGCTGGGAAACATCGATACGGACTCGGCTATTGAGGAGACGTTCGACGGCATAGCGGAACTTTCCCGCCGCTGCCGCTTTCGCAACTGCTCGCACACGCGGGAAAAAGGATGTGCCGTACTGCAGGCGCTGGAAGATGGAGCCATTTCGGAGGAAAGATACCAAAACTACGGAAAGATGACCAAAGAGTCCGCCCACTACCGGAGAAGCTATGCGGAAAAAAGAGAGCGGGACAGACAGTTCGGGAAAATGGTCAAGTCCGTCCTGAAAAGCAAAAGGAACTCTTGAAGAAATTGATCGTATCAAAAAAGTGATGAACCGGTAAAAAGTCGAAAATTGCACGAATTGTCATTCTCGCACTGAATTTGCGATACTTTGAGCAAA